>CAVRWS010000024.1:0-20544 GCA_963724815.1 uncultured Acidobacteriaceae bacterium | reverse complement strand
GAGCGACGTGATCTTTTTTTCTTCCATGAGCGCCAAGGCGGTCGCGGCGAATTCCGCTGCCGCAATCGTCCGCGGATTTTTCGTCATGGCTTCGCCTGCGGTGAGATCAAGGACATCTTTACCACGCTTCTCCAGCAGGCGCCGCAAATCTCCATCACTGATGATGCCCGCCAGTTTCTGGTTCTCCACTACCGCGGTTACGCCCAGCTTCTTGCGCGACATTTCGTAGATCACATCTGGCATCGTCGTCTGCGGCGAAACGCAGGGCATCGCTTCGCCAGTGTGCATCAGTGACTCCACCCGCGCCAGCCGCTTGCCCAGTTTTCCTCCGGGATGCAGATTGGCAAAATCTTCTTCTTTGAATCCACGATTCTGGCTGAGAGTAACTGCCAAGGCATCACCCAATGCGAGCATCGTGGTGGTTGAAGCAGTGGGCGCCAGCCCTAGTGAACAAGCCTCTTCGGCGATCGAGCAGTCGAGAGCTACGTTGGCAGCGGCAGCGAGTGTGGACCTGCGCGGCGCAGGAGAATTGCTCGCAGGTCCTTCTATGACTTTATCTCCCGTCATCACGATCAGCGGTACCTTCAGCCGCTTAATTGTTGCCAGCAACGCGAGAATCTCCTCTGTTTCTCCGGACGCAGAGAGCGCCAGCACGACATCCCCGCGCACCACCATTCCCAGGTCGCCGTGCAAGGCCTCCACGGGATGCAAATACAAAGCCGGTGTTCCGGTGGAGCTGAGGGTTGCGGCAATCTTGCGCGCAATCAGTCCACTCTTCCCCATTCCCGTTACTACGACCCGTCCCGCACAGCAAAACAGCAAGTCCACAGCCTGCTGAAAAGCTTCCGCCATCGGCCCGGCGATGCGATCCGCCAGAGCGCACAACGCCTCTGCCTCAATGCGCACCACGTTCTCGCCAATATTCTTCATGCCATGAAAACCGAACAAGGAAAACCGGGACAAGGATCGTAGCACGCCCATCGCTGAAAAAACGGAGCACTAGAAGTGGTCCTCGATGCTCACTGGCCGTGCGGATTTTTGCCCAAGCACGGCAAGGCCTTTCGCCTGGATAGCGCGATCCCAAGGGCCGGCCTGCCAGTTATCCCGGGTCTTTTCCGACTGCCTCCACGGCGGCAGGGTTAGCATCAGATTTCTTCCCGTGGAATGCACATAGGGTTCGTACATCGACCGTAGTCGATCTAACTTCTGCCTTGCCTCGTCGCCAGTTCGCAATTTCAATCCCACCGATCCCAAAGCCTCTTTGAGCGCAGTAAAAGTCTCATCGGTGAGCCGGTCTGGCGCCTGAGGGTCGTAGCGCGCGTTCACCACTTGCGCCAGGTCAACTGCTGCATGCCTCGCCATCGCGAACGTCAGTTTCGCCTGTCCCGGATAAATGCCCTCGATGCCGGTAAGCAGCAGAGATGTCACGTCCAGCATGATGGTCAGCGCTCCCACCCAGGATTGATTACTGTGCTGTGATCGAAAAAAACTCAGCACCGGATAGGAAAGGTGACTCTCCAGCAACTCAGCGGCCCAGCGCTCCCAGTCGCGCAATACCCCATCCAGCACGATCTGTTCGATCATAGGGCCATCGGAACGTCCCGCCAGCCGTACTAACAACTCTGTCGCGGTGGGCGGCGATCCCGCTCGCGCGTCCAGCATGGAAATCTGAATCTCGCGCCGGGAGAACGAACCATATACTACCGGCAGATATCCGATTACCACGCCCAGGAAAGCAAATCCCATTCCCGCTTCCAGCACGGCCAGCGCTCGCGCAAGTCCGGTCGTTGGCAGAATGTCGCCGTAACCCAGCGTGAAGAAAGTCTGCCCGCTCTGGTAAACGATTCTGCCGAACGTGATGGGCTCATTACCCAATTGCTCGTGCCCGCCGATACCGTATTGCAGCAGCGCAAAGCCAAAGATCAGGGCGGTGGCCCAGAATGCGAGCAGCATAATTAATGAAAGCGGACCGAAGTATCCCAGAAAACTCTGTTGCCGGGACGGTGTGCGAATATGCTCGGCAATCCTTCGCCAGGGAATCCAGGTGCGGCGGTAAAACCACGCCGTCAGCTTGAACTGCCGGGTCACTCGCCGCGGCAGAACCACGGTTTCGAACGCATCCAGAAACACTACCCACAAGATCACCAGACCAAAAATGATTGCAACGATGCTTCCGTGGTGGGAGCTCATGTTGGGTTCCAAGAATACTCGAGGCAAAATTTTGATGCGGAGGGAAGGTTAACAGATTCGAACAAGCTGGGCTAACGGCAAACCCGGCATGAGCCGGATGAGAAATGAGTCGGGTAGGTCGTCAGAATGTGGGCTTAGGCCAAACCAGCCGGTTCGAGCCCGAATCCAGCTACTGCGGTTTCGGCTGCGCTGGCGAGGTTTGTGCGGGAGTGGTAGCCGGCGCGGTCGCCGGCTTTTTCGCCGCAGGCTTTTTCTTCGCCACCGGTTTCTTCTTCACCGGTTCATTATCGTCCACAATGATTTTCTTGGGTGGCGCAACCGGTATCGCGGCCTGGGCTGTTTTCAGTTCGGTCCGCAGGCGCACAATCTCCTGTTCCTTCGAGGTTGCCAGGTTATTCGTGCGATCTGCCAATTGCTTTCGCGTCCCCTCAAAGCCGCTCAGATCGTTCGACAGCGACTGAAAATCGTCTTTCGGACCGAACGCCCCTGCCGATTCGACAATTCCGCTCAACACGTCATACAGAGCATCAAGGTTTCGGTACAGCTTGAAGGTCGCGGGTAAGTCTTCCGGAGAATTCCGCAGTTGGCCAATCATCTCGGGCAGCGCGCTCTGCAGATTCCGCTGCACGGACTCCACGTCGTTCAGCGTTTGCTTTTTCGCGGAGCCGTCAGTCTTCCAGCGCTCAATACGCAACCTCGCGAGGTCGGCCTGCGTGGTTTTGGAAGTAGCATCCAGTTGCGTCAGCAGTTCGTTCAACTGCGTCACGGACGCGTAAGAAACCGCGCCTCCCTGCGAAGCTGATGCAGGACCGCCCTGCGCTGAATATGGAGAGGCTTCAGCGCTCACGACGGCGGAGGTGGATTGACCAAAGGCGGTCACAACCCACAGCAGCGAAAATAACCCGATCGGCCAACCGAAAAGTTTAGCGTTCATGAATGGTGGAGTCAGCGCACTGACGCGTGCATCAGAATATCGATAAGCCGAGCATACTACAAGCGATGCGCTCCATTTGATTTCCTCGTATCATCTCTAAGATCTTACAAGTCTGAGATCCTACAATCTATCCATGGAACGCAAAATCTTTTGGACGGTCTTCACGGTGCTGGGCCTGCTGGCGGATTTTCTGCTGCCGATTTGGTGGGGCCTGGCGGCGACCATTCCCTGCCTCTTCATCGCCTGGTGGGTTGCCTACCGTAGCGATTGGTTCTGAAGCCAGCAACTTTCAGTTGCTGGTGGTTTGCGTCATGGTGAAGGTGCCATTTGTGTTGCAGCCCGTACCGCCCTTAAGCGTCCAAGTGCCGATGATCACGCCGTCGGCCAGTGTGTCGTTGATCCCGTTCAACGTTCCGGTCACCGATGTGCTGGTCAGTGTGAGCGTGTTGCCACCCGAAACGACCGTAAGCGCGAATGTACCGCTTACCTGGTTGGCAGCATTGGGCGTCACTACTAAAGTGCCGGTCGGTCTTGGCCCGGTAACTGGAAGGCATCCGCCATCGATCTGAGTGAGCAACTGAAAACTGGTAAAGTTCATCGCTCCGTTGTTGGCGACCGTGAACTGGGCGATAAAGCTTAATCCGGATGCCGTACCGTCTCCCCCCAGCATCTCCGACTGCCAGACACCTCCGGCTGCCACCTGGGGATTGGGCACGTGGTTGTCGCCGCATCCGTTCAACATGAGCGCGAGCAGCAACAGAACTGCAAATTCCTTCATGTATTTTCCTTGACCCTTGGAAATCCGCACCGAAATTATATTGCAAGACTACAGAGATGCGGGCCAGCCGGTCAATGGATGTACGGCGGAGGCACGCGACCGCCAGTTCGATTGGTAGTCCGCTCTATTTGATGTAGTAGCCTGAAACTCTCCACTTGCCATCTTTGTCCAGCATGGGAGTAATCGTCTCCACGGCTGACTGTTTGTGCTCAAAACTGCTGTCGTACTGAATGACGACGTATTCGCCATCGGGCGCGCCGGGCAAGGTTTTCCTGAAGACGGCACTCTTCAGATTTCGCGAGATAACTTTGCCCAACGGATCGCGGCTCGCGCGTAGCGCCGTTTGCCACTGCTCTTTGGTGACAGCGGCCTTGAAAAACTGCGAGGCCTGTTCCCAACTCTCACCGTACATCCCGGAATCGACCAGAGCCAGCCAGGATTTGGCGGACTGCTGCGCGAGTTGCTCAGGCTTTTGCTGGGCTTGGATTACCGGGCAAACCCCCAGCAGCAACATGAATAACAAAAAAACCGCAAAGTTGGATTGAATTTTTCGCCATCTGATGTTCATTTCAGTTCTCCGTTGATTCGCTCCAGGTCGATTCGCTTCATGCTCCGCGCTTCGTCTTCAACTCCACGAGCAACTGCTCGATGCGATCTTCTTTCTCCAGCGCGGCCAGCCGGTCTTCCATGTTGTCGCCGGCGATTTCCGCCTTGGCC
The DNA here is from genome assembly GCA_963724815.1 of uncultured Acidobacteriaceae bacterium. Lineage (GTDB taxonomy): Bacteria > Acidobacteriota > Terriglobia > Terriglobales > Acidobacteriaceae > Sulfotelmatobacter. The sequence goes on along the minus strand of CAVRWS010000024.1, from coordinate 15,925 downwards.
GCGCTGAACGCTTCTGAGTGCGCGACTTTTCGTTTCATGCGATCGAAGGCTGCGGCTTTCGAGCCATCGCCCATAGCCAGGCGCGCGTCGCTGGCCTTGCCGATGGCGCGGGCGCGGCGATGCTGCGCGATCAGCAAGTCCGCCTTGGTCTGCGCCTCGCTCAGCTTCTGTTCCAGTTGCCGCAGCGCGGATTTCAGATTCTCCACTTGCGCCTTTTGATCGCTCACCTGCTGTGCGAAGCTCTCACTCATCTCGCGATAACTTTCCACGCGTTGCAGTGATGCGCGCGCCAGGTCATCCTGTTTCTTATCGACGGAGAGTTCGGCTTTGCGCATCCACTCCGCGACTTTTTCTTCGTTCTCTTTCTTCTTTTTCTCCAGCAGATGCTGGTCGGCGATGGCGATCGCCACCTGCGTCTTCACTTGGAGCAGCTGGTTTTGCATATCGAGAATCACCTGCTTGATCATTTTTTCCGGCTCCTCGGCCTTATCGATCAGGTCGTTGAGGTTGGCTCGGACCAATGTGGAAACACGCTCTAGTAATCCCATGGTGGACTCCTTTTCTTGACTATTCTCCTAGCCGACTTCTAGCTCTCGATTTTTCTTTCGATTCATTGCTTCACACTGCGCGCACGTCGTCCGGCGGAGCGTGCTGCCAATGGCAATTCCGATCGCAACGCCGACCCCCAGCCACAAAGCAATATGCCCTGCCAAAATTCCCAGGACCACGCCCAACGCCGCGCCTAACGCGATTCCTAAGCTCATTCCTTTCGATTTCTGGTTCATAGTCTCTGCTCCGATTTCGCTCGCTTCGCTCGCGGGACAGCCGAGGGCGGCTGTCCCCACACAAGCAATTGAGGTCAGTTCTTCGTCGCATCGACCACTGGCGGCTTTGGCGTATGGTCACCCAACTGCCGCACCTTCCCGAGCAACTCCGAGAGCGGCATGCCGGAAAGCGTTTCGAACAACGCCGGCACCTGCGCCGCCATCTTGGCAATGTCGCCGGTGATCTTGTTCATACCCGGAAGCATCGCCGTTCCCCGTAGAAACGATGGTGATCTTGTCTACGTTCGCCAGCGGACTGGCCAGCGCCTTCACTACCTCCGGCATGCAGGTGAACAGTCGGTCGATTACTGCTGCCTGGTTGTATTCCTGATAGGCCTCGGCTTTCACGTTCATGGCCTTGGCTTCGGACTCACCTTTCTTGAAAATAATTTCGGCTTCCGCTTCGCCTTGCGCGCGTATCGACGACGCATGTCCTTCGGCTTCCGCGATCAGGCGTTGCTTTTCGGCCGCCGCCAGCGTTTCGATTCGTTGACGCTCGATCTCCGCCCCCTTCAACACGGTCGCAATCAATTCTTTTTCGCGGCGATTGATTTCCGCCTCCTGCACTTTGACTTGCTGCTCCTTCTCGATCTGCTGCACCTTTACCTGCTCGGCGATCACCTGCTGCTGCATGATGTTGGTCTGAATGTCATAGGCCTTATCGGCCTGCGCCTGTTGGCGTTTGGTGACTTCCAGAAATTGCGCTTTCTTCACTTCCAGATCACGTTGCGATTCCGCTTGCTTGGCCAGCGATAATGTTTCTGCAAGCACGCGCTCCTGATCAGCTTGCGCTTTAGCTACGGCTGATTCCCGCTGCGCCAGCGCTCGCTTGATCGCCGTATCGCGGTCGGCTTCCGCCGTGGCCACGTCGGCGTCGCGCTTGATGCGCGCCACGTCCGGCTTGCCCATGTTGGTGATGTATTCGTTTTTGTCGCGGACTTCTTTGATGGTGAACGAAATCACTTCAAGACCCATCTTGTTCATGTCCTCGGCACAAGTGCCGCGCATGCGGTCGGAAACCATCTCCGGCTGCTTGACGATTTCTTCCACCGTGAGTTGTCCGATGATGCCGCGCAAGTGGCCTTCCATCACTAATCGGATCAGAGCTTCGCGTTCCTGATCCGACTTAGTGAGAAACTGCTCGGCCGCGGTGAGCACGGACTCCCGATCCGACTTCACTTTGATCTGCGCTACAGCCTCCACGGTCACCGCGACACCTTGTTTGGTATACAAATCCTGCTGGGGCGCCACGTCGAACGACATGAGCTCCAAAGACAGATCACGACAGACCTGCACCATGGGCAGCACCAGCGTGCCATGTCCCTGCACCACGCGCGTCCCGCCCAGGCCGTACACGATGAGTGCTTCGTGCGGTCCCGCTTTGCGATATAGCCTGGCCATTCCGCTCATCAGGAATAGAAGAACCATCACTCCCAGCCCGGCAAAAATCCAAATCTCAACCATCCTCGACATCTCTGGCATAACGCCTCCTGTTACAAAACCGTTTTAGATACTCGTCCCCGAAAGAATTGATTGCTTTTCGAAACCCGGAAACAACCGCGCGATTTACTCGTCGCCTGACATTTCGCTCCACAATCGGACGTAGGCAATTCCTTTTTCGTAACGCGTGACCACTACTTCGCTCCCCTTGGCGATAGCGCTAGCATCTTCGCTGCGCGCGCCGCACACGTGGCGCGTTCCCATCTGCGTGTAGATCATCTCTCCAGTTCCGCCGGCGCGGATCGCGCTGCAGATCCGGCCCAGCACGCCGACCATTTCGTAATCTGCCGGATCCATGTTCTCGTCCTCCGAGATCAGAACTTTGCTCAGGAACAAGAACACGACTCCTCCTCCAACCAAGCCGCTGGCGATGGAAGCTAGCAGCCCAAAACCGATCCACACTCCGGAATAACGTGTGAGCAGGTATCCAGTGCCGCCAAACCAGGCCATGAACGCAGTCAGTGTGACGAAGTTGAAAGGCGAAACTCCACTCTGCTGCGCGGCGTGACCTGCCGTTGCCTTAACCCCAGCCGGAGCATGCGCCGCGACCGGTGCATGAGCTACCGGAGTCGCTGTCGCCGGCAGGTGCGCGCCGGCGACGTGTCCGTGAAAATGGGGCAGATGCAATCGGCCCGTCCGCGCCCCGCCGAATACAAACGAAAAAAAACTTAAGCAGAAGCCGACCGCGAAACAAACCAAGTAAAAATCTGCCCAGGTCATGGAGTGATTCATCGAACTCGCCTCCTTTCTACGCTGGGACGACTGCCCCCTTTGCGCTCCGCTTCCCCGTCACTAATCTTGCGCCCGAGATTCTCGCCACGCGTGTTATGGCCACGCACGGATCTCGCAACCAACTCAGGCCGCAACGCTTCGAGCAGCCGATCGGCCAATCCGGGCGTATCGAGAATCGCGCCCAGCAGCAGCAGCGCACGCCGCGTATCTTTCTCGCGCGCGGCCTTGATCAGCACGTCGCTCACTTCCGGATCGCTGACGAAACGCTCCGACCCTTGGAGCAGCCATACATCAAGCTGGCCTTCCGTGGTTCGCAAGTCTGAGGTCAGTTCTGTGTGATAACCCTCCGGGTCATCCACCAGAAAGCCGGGGTGCACCTTAAAAAACTTCGCCAGCAGCGCCCGCGATGATTGCGTCATATGCGGGCGGGTGCCGCTCTCGATCTGCGACAAATACGACTGGCTGATGCTCTTGCGCAGCTCCTGGCGAGCCGCCTTGACGATCTCCTGCTGGGTCATGGGCCGGCCCAATCCGCGCAACGAGCCTTCCACCTCGCGCAGGTAACGGATTTTCTCTCCCAGTTTCATATAGCAGATCGACATATTTATATTGCAATATGTAATATATGTCAAGAAATGTATAGGCTGTGTTTTGAAGGGATTGCGGAGGAGTTACAACCCGGCTTCGATGCGGGAGCGGGGATCGAGATAATCGCGCAGGGCGTCGCCGATAAAGTTGAACGACAGCACGGCAAGCATTACGGCGAGCGCGGGAAACAGCACGAGATGCGGAGCGTCAAATAAATGGGCGCGACCGTCGTTCAGCATGGTTCCCCAACTGGCGGTTGGCGGCGGCACACCGAGTCCGAGAAAGCTCATGGTGGCTTCGGCAAGAATTGCGCCGGCCATGCCGATCGCGGCTTGCACGACTACGGGCTGAATAATGTTCGGCAGGATATGACGCACGACGATGCGCAAATCGCTTGCCCCAAGAGCGCGCGCGGCTTCGACGAATTCGCGCTCGCGCGCGGCGAGGACTTGTCCGCGAACGAGACGAGCGTAACCCACCCATCCGCCGAGCGAGAGAGCGAGAACAAGATTGAAAATTCCTGGCCCGCGAAAGGCAACGAACGCGATAGCCAGCAGGATTCCCGGAAACGAAAGGAATGCGTTCATCAAGACCACGTTGACGAAGCGATCGATGCCTCCGCCGTAGTATCCGGCAATGGAACCAATGATGAGACCGAGGCTGAGCGAGGCGAGTACCACGCTGCTTCCGACCAGCATGGAAATGCGCGCGCCATAGATGATGCGCGAGAAAATATCGCGGCCAAGTTCGTCCGTGCCGAACCAGTGCGCGTGAGAAGGGGCATCGAGTCGCGCAGGAAGATTGATGGACGCGGGATCCTGGGGCGCGATCCAGGGTGCGAACAGCGCGAAGATTACGAAAACGACAACTAGGATGACTCCCGCCGCAGCCAGGGGATTGTGGCCTGCGGTACGGCGCAACGAGATGGCAGCGGTGGCAATTTCCTCATATTACAAGAAGGATGGCGCGTATGCAGTAGAAGGAATCTCGCGGGCGATTGCGATCGTCCAGCAATTTGACTGAGGAAGATTCTGCCCTGTTTAAGCCGTTGCCGGTATTTCAGCAATCGTAATTACCAGATTTCGAGCTGAAGCTTGCGATAGCTGTCAATGAGCTGAAAGTCGGACCGGTTGGAAGTGATCAGGCGGGCGCCGTGGGAGCGGGCCGTGAGCGCGATGAGGAGGTCGAAGTGCAGATCGCGAAGCTTCTCCGGTGTAAAGCCTCGGTCGCTACGAATCTTTGAGAGGATTTGGCCGGACTCCAGCCAATTTTTTTCGGTTGGCGTCAAAATGGGATGGTTGCTCACCAATGCGCGCAAGAGGTCTCGTTCCGCAGGCTTGGCTACGCCTCTCCACAATTCTGCCAGCACCACGGACGACATTCGAATTAATCCAGAGAGGGATTGAAGTCTATGACGATGACGACCAGTGCGAAGATTGTCGACAAGGACTGAAGTGTCGAAAATGACGAAGTCACTCATCGAGTCCCGCGAACTTCAGTTTGCCAGCATTCTTCTCCATGAGCTGCTTGAAGCGCTTCAGGGCGACAATCTCACGAAGGGCGACGTGTACGGCCTCGGTGCGGGATTTTGCGCCGAGAACTTTCACGGCCTCATCGGCCAGATCCGTGTCCAGCCGGATTGATGTCAAGGTTACAGCCATCCTGAATTCCTCCTTCCGAATATATACAGGATAGAACTATCGTATATATATAGCAAACAATTACGCACGGCGGCGGTTTGCCCCCGCGCAATCGCAAAGGCCTTGAGATCGCCCACGAATTGTGTTTTTATTAAGGCTGCCGGAACTGCATCCGCAGTCGGCTGCACACCCTCGACACTCACCCTTAGCCTTAAACTCTGAGGAGGAAAATTATGAGCAAGGTTTCTTATATTCCCAAGGATTACAACTCCGTTACACCCTACCTGATCATCAAAGGCGCGGCTCAGGCCATTGAGTATTACAAGAAAGTTTTCGGCGCCACGGAAACCGTTCGCATGAATGGTCCGGACGGCAAGGTCGGTCATGCGGAATTAAAGATCGGCGATTCGCACATCATGCTGGCTGATGAAAATCCCAGCATGGGCCTCGGGCACACCAGCCCGGCCACCATCGGTGCCAGCCCGGTGAGCTTGTATGTATACCTTCCCGATGTCGATCGCGTGGTTGCGCTCGCGGCTGCGGAAGGCGCCAAAATTCTCAAGCCGGTTGAGGATCAATTCTACGGCGATCGCTCCGGCTTCTTTCAAGATCCATTCGGCCATCTCTGGGGCGTAGCCACTCACGTGGAAGACGTCTCACCGGAAGAGATGAGAGAACGGATGAAGAAATTGCGTCCAGCGGCGTAGTTTGTATTGGATTGTGTTTGAATTGGACTGAGGCGGAGCAGCCATGCTCCGCCTTTGGTAATTTCGACTGCCTAGATTCATTCCTTCGGAGGTTTGGGTTTTTTCGCCGGGCTGCGCCCGTGGACAGCCGAGGGCGGCTGTCCCCACACGAGCGGTGGAGGGGCTCGATCTTAGTGTCCGCCGCTTAACTCCCTCACGATGGAGCCGGTGAACTGTTTCGCATCGCCGAAGAGCATCAGGGTGTTGGGAAGGTAATACAGCGGGTTGTCGATGCCCGCGAAGCCTGGGTTCATGCTGCGTTTGATGACCATGACGGTTTGGGCTTTGTCGACGTCGAGGATGGGCATGCCGAAGATAGGGCTGGATTGATCGGTGCGGGCGGCGGGGTTAGTGACGTCGTTGGCACCGATGACCAGGGCTACGTCAGTTTGAGGAAAGTCACTGTTGATCTCATCCATTTCGATGAGGCGGTCGTAAGGGATGTCGGCTTCGGCGAGGAGGACGTTCATGTGGCCGGGCATGCGTCCAGCGACAGGGTGGATGGCGAAGCGGACGTCGATGCCTTTTTTGGTGAGGATGTCATAGAGTTCGCGGACTTTGTGCTGGGCTTGCGCAACGGCCATGCCGTAGCCAGGGACGATGACCACTTTGTTTGCGGCGGAGAGAATCGCCGCGGCCTCTTCAGCCGTTGCGCTGCGTACGACTCGCTCTTCTTTGGCGGCGGCCACGGACGCCTGCACTTGTCCGAAGGCTCCGAACATGACGTTCGTGAAGGAGCGGTTCATGGCCTTGCACATAATTACGGAGAGAACGAAGCCCGAAGATCCATCGAGCGCGCCCGCGACGACCAGCACTTTACTGTTGAGGACAAATCCCAGCAGCGCTGCCGAAAAACCCGCGTAGGAATTCAGCAGCGAGATGACCGTGGGCATGTCGGCGCCGCCGATGGGAGTGACCAGCAGGACTCCGAAAATCAGAGCTACAATCACCATCACCGGAAACAGCAATGCGTGCGCGGGATTCACCACCAGCGCAACTGCCAGTCCGAGGGCTCCAGCCAAAACGGAAAGACTTACGATGTTCTGCCCACGGTAGACGATAGGCCGCTGGGGCAATATTTCCTGCAGCTTTCCAGCGGCGATGACGCTGCCGGTGAACGTGAGTGAACCGATGATCACTTCAAGGGCGATCTCCCCCATTTGAAAGCGCGTGACTGGCGCGGTGCCAACGTAATACTCGGCGATGCCGATGATCGCCGCCGAAAGCGCTCCGAAAGCGTGGCTTAAAGCTGTTCGCTGTGGCACGGCCGTCATGTGCACCAAGCCCAAGGGGACGCCGACTCCGGCGCCGATGATCAAGGGGATGAGAACCCACTTGTAGGCCACTACCTCGGGATTGAAGAGGGTTACGGCTACAGCCAGGGCAGCGCCGATCTCTCCAGCCAGAACGCCCCAACGAGAAGTGGTGGGCGAACTGAGGAACTTGAGGGAAAGAATGAAAAGTACGACCGCGACGATGTAGGCGAAATCCAGATACTGCTGAAGATCCGATGCGTTCATTGTTGTTTCGACCTGGGGGACTTGAACATGCGCAGCATGCGGTCGGTGATTAAGAATCCGCCCACCATATTGCTAAACGATGCCGCCACCGCGATCGCACCCAGCGCTGTGGTGAGGCGCGTCTCATGCCGCCCGGCGATGATGATCGCCGCGACCACCACAATGGCGTCAAGGGCATTGGTGAGCGACATCAATGGCGTGTGGAGGAGCGGCGAAACACGTTTGATTAATTCAAACCCGACGAACCCCGCCAGGATGAAGACGTAAAGATTGGAAATGAAATCTGCTGGCATGATTGCTCCTTTGATTTCTCCAGTGGCCCCGGTTCGCCAACGTGTCGCAGTACAAACAGTGCTGAGACCCGGCTATTGCACTCTGCCTGGCAAGCCACCGGATCATTGATTACTGGCCACGAGAGCAGGCAGTTTGAAAAATTCGCGGACGCGGGGGCTTACGATTTTGCCGTCACGCGTCACCATGGTCTCTCTGATGATTTCATCTTGTTCGTTGAGCTGCAGCTTGCCATCTTTCACAATGTAGGTGAGGAAGGTGGCAATATTGCGAGCGTACATCTGGCTGGCGTTGTACGGGACGCTGCTGGCCAGGTTGATAGCGCCAATGATCGTCACGCCGAACGCTTTCACGGTTTCGCCGGTGCGAGTGAGTTCGCAGTTGCCCCCGCGTTCGGAGGCGAGGTCGATGATGACCGAGCCGGGAGCCATGCCTTTTACCATCTCTGCGGTGATCAGTACCGGAGACTTTTTGCCGGGGATCACGGCAGCGGTGATGACTACATCGCTTTCGGCGACTACGCGGGTAAGGAGTTCACGCTGGCGGGCGTAGAAAGTTTCGTCTTGCGCGGTGCCGTAGCCGCGGGCGTCCTGGGCGTTCTGGGCTTCGATGGGAAGTTCGACGAAGCGGCCGCCGAGGCTTTGCACTTGTTCTTTTGAGGCGGCGCGCATGTCGTACGCGGAAGCGACGGCACCGAGGCGGCGGGCGGTGGAGATCGCTTGCAGGCCGGCGACTCCGGCGCCAATGACGAAGACGCGCGCGGGAGTGATGGTGCCGGCGGCGGTGGTCATCATGGGAAAGATCTTGATCGACGTTTCGGCCGCGAGCAGGACGGCTTTGTAACCGCAGATGGTGCCCATGGAAGAAAGTGCGTCCATGCTTTGGGCGCGGGTGGTGCGCGGGACGAGTTCGACGGAGAATGAGGTTACGCCGGCGGCGGCGATTTCCTGTGTCACTTCGGCGGAGCCGAAGGGGCGGAGGAAACCGACCAGGAGCTGACCGCCGCGCAAGAGCGGTAGATCGGCTTTGCCGGTGACGTCGTTCGAACCATAGCAGAGGACTTGCACAATAATGTCAGCAGCGGCGAATACCGCGGCTCGATCCGGGAGTATCTTTCCGCCTTTTTCTACATAAGCCGCATCGGGATAGCCAGCTTGGTCACCGGCGCAGGATTCGACGACTACTTCCATACCCGCTTTGGCCAGCATAGGGATGACGGCGGGAACCAAAGCTACGCGGCGCTCTCCGGGATAGCTTTCTTTGGGAACTCCAACAATCACGCGAGTTTTCCTTTCGGGCTCGGCGAGCTGAACTGAATACTATCGATCTAGCGCGGGAGCGGATGTGATGTTCGTCACACTGCAAAGAGCATCCACGAAGTGTTACAGGGACTTAAAAACAGTAGCAGAAAGGACAGGGCGGTGAAAAGGTGCGACTCGCGAGATTAGGTTTGTGAGGTTGGTAAAGCTTGAAACGCAGAGGGCGCTGAGAACTTCCGCGGAGCGACGCAGAGAGGAAACTCGTCCGACAAAATACAAAAGTAGGTAGCGTTAACAAGGTACGGTTAGGAGTTTAGTGTATTGACTTGTTCGGCGGCATGGCCTGATCTAGGGGTTGGAGGGAAATTTTGCAGGTTTCCACGGCAAAGACTACGGGGAAAAGGCACGTATGGGCACTATTGGGCATACTCCTGTGCCTTTTTGTGGTCGCAGGGGCGGTAGCGATTCGGATGGTGATTGACCGGGCTGAACCAATTTTGCGGGCGCGAGTGGTTCAGACTCTATCGAATCGATTCCAGAGCCGCGTGGAGCTGAAGAGTTTGGGGGTTTCCGTAGCCCGGGGGCTGGAAGTTTATGGCGGCGGGTTGGAGGTCTACGGCGCGACCGACCCAAATCCTTATGAGGCCGGGGTACAGCCGCTGATCAGTATTCGGGAGTTCCACTTTCATACCGGAATACGCAACCTGTTTCGCCCCGTCGTGCACGTCGACACGGTATATGTGAAAGGCATGGAGCTGAATATTCCTCCGAAGGAAAACCGGCCGCGCCTTTACGAAGCAAGATGAGGTCGCAGACCAGGAAAATGTCTGTAGTCGTTGACCAGTTCGTGTGCCAGGACACGGACCTGCTGATTAATAACTCGAATCCGGAAAAAGCGCCGCTGGAATTTGCCATTGGCGATCTGAAGATGAAAGACATTGGGGCGGGTCTGCCAATGCACTTTGACGCGACGCTGGTGAATCCGAAGCCGGTGGGAGACATTCACTCAACGGGATTGTTTGGACCGTTTCACGAAGGTGATCCGCGGGAGACGCCGGTACAGGGGGATTATTCCTTCAGCAATGCCGATCTGGGCACGCTGAAAGGGATTGCAGGAATTCTCTCTTCGACCGGCAAATACGAGGGGACGCTCAGCGAGATCATAGTGAATGGATCAACGGACACGCCGGACTTTCAAATTGCGCGGAGCGGGCATCCGATGCCGCTGCATACGGATTTTCATGCCATTGTGGACGGCACGAGCGGAGACACGGATTTGGCGCCGGTGAAGGCAACGCTGCTGCATTCGTCGTTTACAGCGACCGGATCGGTGACGCGGATGCGGAACCAGCCCGGGCACGATATAGAACTTGACGTGGTGGTGGAGCATGCACAGATTCAAGACCTACTCAGACTGGGCGTGCGGACTGATCCGCCTGTGATGACCGGGCCGGTGCAGATGCATACCCGGCTGAGCCTGCGTCCGGGAGATGCCGACGTGGCGGATCGCTTGAAATTGGCGGGCAATTTCCATGTGTCCGACGGGCACTTCACGAATGAGAAAGTACAATCCAGATTGGACTCGTTGAGCCTGCGTACGCAAGGCAAGATGAAAGAGGCGCAGAAGAACGAAGCGGAGAAAGTTCCAACTGATTTGCGCGGCGTGTTCACTTTGAAGGATGGATTGTTGTCCTTCTCGTTGCTGCATTTCATGATTCCGGGAACGCATGTTGATCTGGCGGGAGATTACAGTTTGGACGGGCGGACTTTTGACTTTCGCGGGACGGCGCGGCTGGATGCAAAGTTGTCGCAGATGACCACGGGGTGGAAGTCTCTCCTGCTCAAGCCGGTCGATCGATTCTTCAGCAAGGATGGGGCGGGCACGGAGGTTCCTGTGAGGATTACGGGAACGGAATCGGAGCCGCATTTTGGGCTGGACTTTGGACATAAGGACGAGCACGCGCCTGTAGAAAAGAATTTCGACGCGGCGCAGCGTTGAGGAGCGTGCAGAGGTGTGGTTCCCCGCCGGACTCGGTTAAGCAGGTTCCGTTTAGATTCTGGTGCGGCTCCGGCTGTATGCAGCCTTAGGGTGCGACCTACCGGTAATTACAGCTACTACCCCATAGCTAGCGAAGAAACAGGCTCTTATCTTCTTAATTGACGTTGATGCCGCCCGCGCCCGCGGCAACGACGCAAAAGGAAAGGACTTCCCCGTGAGCGCTTGCGCAGTTTCCGCCACATCGCTGGTTCCTGAAACAAAAATTATCCCAGAGACAATTGTCCCGGGAACAAAAAAACTGAAAACCGATTCCGACCTTATTTCCCGCGCTAAAGATGGAGATCCAGAAGCTTGTGCCGCAATTTTCGAATCGCATAAAAGGCGCGTCTATTCCACCTGTTTGTTGATGACTAAGAATGTGGCGGATGCGGAAGATCTAATGCAAGACGCCTTCATTCAAATCTTCCGCGGGATTCGCACTTTTCGCGGAGACTCCGCATTCTCGACGTGGATTTACCGGGTAGTGGTGAACACAGTACTGATGACTCGCCGCAAACGACATCTGCGCGAGGTATCGCTGGATGAGCCGGGTAATCTGGATTACTCTCCTGTACCGCGTGAGTTTGGAAGAGACGACAACAAGCTGATGGGTGCCGTGGATCGCGTGGCTTTAACGCAAGCGGCGAACGAATTGCCGGAAGGCTGCCGGGCGATTTTTATCTTGCACGAAGTGGAAGGCTACGAGCACCACGAGATCGCGGAGCAGTTGAGCTGTTCGATCGGCAATTCGAAATCGCAGTTGCACAAAGCCAGACTCAAGATGAGGAAGTTGTTGGCCTCGGGTAAGAAACGCATTGGAAGAAAACGGAGGCCGGCCGAGGATAAACGAAGGCGGCATATGTCAGTGTCGCCCATGGTGGCGGTGCCCTCCTAAAAACTCATCTGCGGCGTCAGCCGGCCGCCCAGGAGGTCGGCTGCCGCATTTCGGCGGCAAGAGGAAGCGTGACGGAGATCAGCGTGCCAGAGGCGCTGGATTGAATATCCAGATGACCGTGAAGTTCGCGCACGCGCTCGCGCATTCCGGATAAGCCAATGCCAAAAGCTGCGCCTTTGGTTCGAAACCTCTTGAGCAAATCCTGGGGAATGCCACTGCCATAATCCTTCACTTGCAAAATCAGCTCGCCCGGTAAGGATTGAAGCGTGACCTCAGCTTTGGCGCTTTTGGAGTGCCGGTGAATATTGGTCAGACTCTCCTGCAACACGCGGAAAAGCCCAAGCTCGAAATCTTTGGGAAGCCGCCCTAGATCGTCGGGCATATCCAGCTTGACGTCGATGCCGCTACGCTCGGAAAAACCCTGAACGTACCAGCGCGCGGCAGAGGAGAAACCTACTTCGTCCAGAAGCGGGGGATGCAAGAGATGAGAGATGGTCCGCGTCTCAGCAATGGATTGATCGAGAAGCTGAATTGCCGCCAGAAGTTCGGCCGCTGGCTGGGTACGAGCAAACATTTCCAGATTCATTTTGACGCCTGCCAGATATTGCCCCAGGCTGTCGTGCAGTTCACGGGAGAACTTGCGGCGCTCTTCATCCTGCATTTGCAACAGGCGAGAGGTGAGATGACGGAGAGATTCTTCGCTCTCGCGAGCCGCGGCCTCGGCCTGAGCGCGGGCATCGAGTTCGGTGGTTAGAAGCTGGTAGTGAATGGAGAACAATACCAGCGACAGGACGAAGCTGATGGCCAGGGTAACGACTGTCAGAGAAAAAAAACGGTTTGAAGCAATCGTCCGCATTTTCAGCAGGCGTTGCTCTTCGTCCCGCATATCCTGCGCGACCGAGGCTTTTTCGGAAGCAAGAGCCAGGTCCTGACGGGCGATCTCAATTTGACCGGCGACATCCCCGGGAGAGGCTTTGGCCAAGGCAATGGCTTTGCGGAAGAAGCTGAGACGCTGCATGGTCAGATCTTCCAGACCAGTGCAAAGTTCCTGTTGCCGCAGATTATCCTGCGTCAGCTTTCTGACTTCCGCTAACTTCTGATGCACTCCCGGGATCGCCGCTTCAAAAGAGGGCAGTCCATCTTCATTGCCGGTGGCGACATAGCTGTTGCGGGCACGCGAGGCTTGGGCCACGGCAGCATCGATTTCTCCCAAGACAGATTGGACCTGGTAGCTGTGCACAACCCATTTCTGGCTGTTCCGCAGATGACCAATGGTGATGTAGGCCGCGAGAGCGCTTAGAAGCAGCACCGCAACAGCGGAAATGAAAGCTGCTTGTGCATTCTTATGTGGGGACATAATTGATGGTGTGGGCCTTCTTCCAGTCGCGAGTCAAAAATATCTGGAGTGCGTTCAGCCCCTCGCCAACATTAGCGTCGCTGGCTTTTATCGTATCGTGTCAGCGGATTTCGCGCTAGGGATTCGGTACCCTGTGATCGGCCCAAATCGGCGGGTGAGAATTTTCACGCGTTTGGGAAACTTTGGAATACAGCAAACACCTTATTGCTCGTACATGAGGGCCGCTTATATTCAAAACACGCTATGGGTCGAGGGCGTCGAGGTGCGACCAGAGTTGGCATTTCGAGGAAGCCAGGGATGAAGGTAACATCCCTCCGTACTCGGGCGTGTGGAAGACCTTCTTGAACGCGGGTAAATTACTGCAGGGGAGGCAGGTTATCGCGCTCCGCTGCATTCCGGCGGCGAAGGTAACGAATCAACGAAACAAATTCCCGCGAAGCGAGAAAAAGAATACGGCGATTTCCCTGCTGTGGCGGAAGGGGTGGAGGCGCGTTGAAACTCCGGATTCTGATAGCTGACGATCATGAGGTTGTGCGCCGGGGCTTGGCTGCTTTGTTGCAGACGCAGGAAGGTTGGGAGGTTTGCGGAGAGGCATCGGACGGGCGCGAGGCGGTGGAAAAAGCGAAGCTGCTGAAGCCGGATTTTGTGATTCTGGACATTGGTATGCCGAATCTCAATGGTCTGGCAGCCACTCGTCAGCTGACGCAACACGATCCTAACTTCAAGATTGTCGTTCTCACCATCACCGATTCGGATCATGTGATACGAGAGGCGCTGGATGCGGGAGCGCGAGGATTCGTGCTGAAATCGGATGCGGTGCGGGATTTAGTCTCCGCGATTGAGGCGCTGCAGCGCGGGCAAATGTTCTTCACGCCGCGTGTGAATGAGATGGTGCTCGCGGGATTTCTGGAAAAAGGAACTGCGGCGCCGCGTGGAACGCCACCGAAATTTCCCAGTCTGACGCCACGGGAACGGGAAGTGATTCAGTTGCTGGCAGAGGGAAAGAGTTCCAAAGAAGTGGCGACGCTGCTTAACCTGAGTACCAAGACTGCGGAGACGCATCGCAGCAATATTATGCGGAAGCTGGGCTTCCATTCCATACGGGATCTGGTTTTGTACGCAGTGAAGAATGACATTATTCAAGTGCATATGCCGCCCGAGGGGCGGGCGCGGGACGGGTCTGCGCAGTAGAGGTTTCCGGAACCACCGCCAGGGGTAAGCTCGACCATTCTGTGATGCTTTACGCGGCCCGTTCGATTTCGCTCAGGGGAAATAAGAAAGCCGCCCGGACGGATCGCCGGGCGGCGGGTAAGAGCGAAGTTTAACGGCTAGCTGGCTTTCTTTTCGGAGTTGATTCTCCGCTGTTCTTCGGCATCAGCGTCGTTCTGGTCGCGAGCGTCCTTGGCGGCATCTTTCACTTTGCCCCAGGCGTTTTGCACTTTGCCTTCGGCCTGTTTCGCGGCACCGTGAACCTGCTTTTCGTTGTCGCCGGTCCATTCGCCTACTTGCCGTTCGACTCGGCCCGCCACATCTTTCGCTTTTCCTTTTATCTCGTCCTTATCCATCGTTGTTGCTCCTCTCCGTGATTAAGATGTGGCCCGTATGGGACCACTCGCCTTGCGAATTACGAAAACTATTCTGCCGAGCGGCGCGGCGCCCTATACGGGATTGCGACCCTGAATGAGGCGCACGAGTACGGCGATAATCGCCAGCACCAGCAAGATGTGGATGAATCCGCCCATGGTGTAGGAGCTGACCATCCCGAGCAACCAGAGAATGAGAAGTATCACTGCAATGGTCCAGAGCATCGTGATCCCCTTTCGCGCATACGTTGTTTGCCCAGCTATTTCGCTTTCACAGCGTAGTCAAGGGCGACGACTGGGAATATCGGGTCGATTGTGTAGGTTAGGGATGGACCGCCCTTATTTTTCAAGAAAGAGACGGGCATGTGCATGGAACAAAAACAAATGTGCGAAGTAAATCGCACATTTGTTCTTGTTATTGGCCGGTGCGCGCGTTCGTTCGACGTCGCTCTCGGAGTTCGCAGCGAGAAAACTTACGCGGCTCTATCGGCTCTGGTGTTCGCGGTATCCGAGATCTGGGTCAAGACTGAATCCGCATGCTTTTCTTCTTCGAGAGTCTGATCGAGCAGTGCGGCTTGGGCATCGTGGCCAAGGATTTCGGCGAACGTTCGTACTGTGCCATAGGCAGCCATTTCATAGTGCTCGACCTTCTGCGCGGCGGCGATGATGCCGGCGTCGCGGACCGAATTATCGGCGGCGTCCTTGATCACATCATCGCCTTCGGTGATGAGTGCGGCCATGCCTTTGGATTTCTTGGACTCGACTGAGCCTGTGGCTTGATTGAGAATCTGCTCGAGACGGGCGACGTGGCCTTTGGTTTCCTGCAGGTGGGTTTGCAGGGCATTTTTCAGCTGGGGTTCGGTCGCGGATTGGATCATTTTAGGAAGAGCTTCGGTGATTTGGGTTTCAGCGGAATGGAGCTGCTGGAGTTGATCGATATAGAGCTTTCGAA
>CAVRWS010000023.1:0-67556 GCA_963724815.1 uncultured Acidobacteriaceae bacterium | reverse complement strand
GTTTCAATCCTTTCCAATCTGTGATGTTCGATAGCACGAACTGGGCCTGCCTGATCTTGCCCGGTAACGGGTAGCCGGCATCGAGACATCCAGTCTTGAGTATTTTCCCATCCTGGCTCTCTACGGTCACCCGCAATACACCCGGCACTCCCGCAATGCCATCATTCGCAAAGCCAATAATCAGCCCTTGATAACCGCCGTCCTTATAGCTCCAGATGAAAGAAGGCCTTACCCGATAGCCGATGCGGCGATTGATGCGGTCGAACACTGCCGGATAAGCCTGGTAGTAGCTCATCAGATTTTTGCGCGCTGATCTGATGAAAATTCCATAGCGACCAGTAATTCGCTCCGATATCGATCACATGATCGATCATGTTCTCTGCCGGAGATATCCCTTCCACTGCGACGCTCGGATCAGGCGGTTTCCCGGGAAGCCCTTGCTCAAGCAATGCGGCGATCCAGGGCGGACGATTGCTGAGCGCTTCGATCTGCTCGTTCTCGATAAAAATAGTGTCACTGCGAATCCAATTGTTGCTCCGCACCGTGCGGTCCAGCAGTTCCGAATTACCGACCCGGCTGAAATCCGGTTGCGTGTTGGTCAACAGGGGAGTTCGCTTAAAGTTTTCGAGCTGGACTTCGAGCATATTCATCCAGGTCCGCTCTGCAGTCAGATAGTCAGGGAAAGGATTGTTGGCGAATGGCCAAGTGTGCCCTTCACCCCAGAAGCCGTACATGAAGGTGTCGATATACTCGACGAGCGGATTGCCATCAAATTCCGCTGCCAATTGGCCGACCAGCTCTTTGAATGCCTGCTGAAAAAAAGGATCGTCGTACCGAGGCTGATAACGCGAGTGCGGATTTTCCAAGAACCTCTTTCCTGCAGAGATGCTCTCCTGATCGCTGGGCGCCACGAGATCCACTTTGGGTACTTTTTCCAGAACAAAATCTGGTAAGGCGGCTTCGTGCTTATAATCTGGCGCGGACATCTGAATTCGCAATCCGATCCGCTTGTTGTTTCTCTTCGCCAATTCGAAAACCAGCTTCACGTAGCCGGGCAGCTCCAGGCGTCCCGGCTGCGGTTGCACTTCTCGCCACGTCGGGCGGATGTAAAGCTGCTGGCCCAATGGAAAGCGAACCAGGTCCTCGATCGCTCGCGAAATATTGTCTGACTTAATTTCCTCGGTGCCGCTGTCTGCCGTAATATAGGTGACCAGTCCCTTGCCGTAGTTCGGCACCACGTCTTCCGAAGCAGTAGTGGTCATCACCACATCGTCCGTGGGAATGACGGCGTCCGGTGGATATTGCGGGAACGGGCCCTGATTGAGCCGGTCGTTTACTGGCGGACCGGAGCCGAAGTCGTACTTTCCCCAATTGTGCGCTGGGACGTCGGCCTTCGCTTTGCCGATTCCAAGTTCCGCAGCCACGGCAACCGCGACGGTGCTCTTCAGAAAGTCTCTACGCCGCATTCGCAGTCAACTCCCGACTCATGGTTCGATTCCATTTGGCCAAACTGACTTCGTATTCCAGCTTCAATATTGACTTCTTAACCCTCAGCAGATATTGGAAGCTTACTATTTATATCGTTTTGTTTCGTTTGTCTAGTGCCAGCGGGTAAATCTTCGATGTTCGTGGCAGCGGTGCTTTCCCCGGGGACGGCGAGCATTTCAATCGATAACGCCAGACCGGAATAGGCTTTATGCAACCCGTTCATCCTATTCTATCCCGCCACTCCAAAATGAATTGACTTTGGATGTATTTGCCTGTATTACGAATACTTACGTTTTATTTCATAAGTTGAAGCGCCGCGGGCTGGAAGAAATCCGCGTTCTCGAACAAAAAAGCAATTGTGTCGCAGCGAAACCGCAATTGAGGAACGATAAAGTGAATCTGAAACCCGCGACTGGTTTTTTGCTATTTGCCTTCGCCTGCAGCGCCTTTGGCCAGGCCAACTCTTCCTTCTACGTATCGACAACTGGGAGTGACTCGAATCCCGGAACGCAGGCTGCGCCTTGGCGCACCGTTCAACATGCCGCAGACACGGTGCATGCGGGCGGTACCGTAAATGTGCGTGGCGGAATCTACGAAGAGCTCGTGAGCCTCAAGGCCTCCGGCAACGCGACTGATGGATTTATTACTTTTCGAAGCTATCCTGGCGAGACCGCCATTCTCGACGCGGCACATTTCACTCCCTCCGGCAGACAGGGCGTACTTACGATTCACAACCAGAGCTACGTGCGAATCGAAGGTTTTGAAATTCGCAACTTCCACACCGCTGAACATCGTCTTGCTCCATTGGGCATCAGCGTTATGGGATACGGCTCCCATATCGAGTTGCTGAAGAACAACGTCCATCATATTGAGCAGACATTTCCCGGACGCGATGCTCCGGGAAGCGGTGGCAATGGGTTTGGCATTGCGGTGTACGGCACCGACGCCAAGACTCCGATCAGCGAACTGGTGATTGACGGCAATGAAGTGCATCATCTGCAGACCGGTTCAAGCGAGTCGTTGGTGGTGAACGGAAACGTCACGAACTTCCGCATCACGCACAACGTTGTCCACGATAACAACAACATCGGAATCGACGTCATCGGTTTCGAGCGCACGGCACCGGATCCTGCCGTCGATCAGGCCCGCGACGGAGTAGTACGTGGCAATCTGGTTTACAACATTACTTCGCGCGGCAATCCGGCCTACGGCGATGAACAAAATTCCGATGGTATTTACGTGGATGGCGGCACCAGAATCCTCATCGAGCAAAACGTAATGCACGATGTGGACTTCGGAATCGAACTGGCCAGCGAGCATAAGGACCGCGCCACCAGCTATATCACTGCACGAAATAACCTTATCTATCATGCTCACACCGCGGGCGTTTCCATCGGAGGGTATGCGCCGGAGCGGGGACATACCGAGCACTGCACCGTGATCAACAACACGCTCTACGAAAACGATACGTCGGCGACAGGGTCGGGTGAGTTCCAGATGCAGTGGAATATGGCTGACGATATTTTTGCGAACAATATCGTTTACGCGGGGCCACGCTGTCTTATCGCGGTGAACAAATCGCAGGTCGACAAACAACACCCGCCCGTCAATATCGATCACAACCTTTATTACTGTGCGTCCGGATCAAAGGCCAGCACCTGGGTAGAAGCTTCCGCCACGGTGAAAGGGTTTGACAATTATGTTCAGTCAACCGGGAATGATCGTCATTCGCGGTTTCTCGATCCGCGTTTTGCAGACGCTGCCGCTAAGGATTTTCATCTGCGATCCGATTCTCCCGCGATTGGCGCGGGCACGACCGAAGGACTGCCGGTGGGGGAACTGGATCTTGACGGCTCACCGCGAGTCAAATCCGGAAATATAGATCTCGGCTGCTACCAAACAAAATAGACAGCGGTCAATTGCAAGAGCTCCGTTCGCAGGGTGATGCTCGCCTAACGCTTGGGCGATCCGTCGAAGAAATTCGGCTGCTCAGGAATTGCGGCGCCGTCAGCGCGAGGGTCAGATGCACCGAAATTAAGGCCGGTTTTGCTGTCGCGAAGAATCGCCTGGCCGCGTCCCATCAAGGATGTGTAATCAGGGTGCACCTGCAGCACGTGTCCCATCTTGCTGAGCGCTCCGAGCGTGGACGGCGTCACACGGGATTCGATCACGATTCTGCAGCCGAGCTGCTGGCGGTCAGTAAAGCGCGGTTCTTCCATCGCAGCCTGGATATTCATATGGTAGTCGACCACGTTCGAAACAAATTGTGCGTGAGCTAACGGCTGATTCAGCCCGCCCATGATGCCGAATCCGATGTGCTCGTCGCCTCGCTGCATAAACGCGGGAATGATGGTATGAAACGGACGCTTGCGACCAGCAAGGGCATTGGGGGACTTGGAATCGAGCGAAAAAAGGCCTCCGCGGTCCTGTAAGGCGAATCCCATGCCGAGCACGGTTACGTTCGATCCAAAGTTGTTGTAGTTGCTCTGAATGATGGAGAGGATATTGCCTTCCCGATCGACGACGGTGAAGTACGTAGTATCGCTGATGCTGAGCGCCCCGGGAGCGACGGTGCAATTCGCTTTCTTTGGGTCGATGAGCGCGGCGCGTTTTGCAGCGTAGTCTTTCGACAAAAGCGTATCGACTGGAATCTTGCTGAAACGCGGATCGCCGTCGTAGGCCTTCACGTCGGCATAAGCCAGTTTCATAGCCTCGATTCGCGTATGTAGCTCGCCTGGGCTGTGCGGACCTGCGGGATCGGGCTTGAACCGCTCCATGATGTTGAGCATCTCAAGTGCAGCCATCCCGTCCCCGTTCGGGGGAAGTTCGTACACGGTCCAGTCGCGATATTTTGTGGAGATCGGCTCGACCCATTCCGCGGAGTAAGACGTGAGATCGTCGGCAGTCATGGTTCCTCCGAGTTCGTCGGAGGTTTTGAGAATTGCCTTCGCGATTTCTCCCTTGTAGAACGCTGCCTCGCCCTGGTTCGCGACAAGCGTGAGAGCGTGGGCGACATCGGGATTGCGAAACATTTCGCCGGTCTCGGGGACCTTGCCGCCGGGGAGAAATGCGCGTCGACTCTCGGCATTTGTCAGCAAGCCATCGCGGTCACCATCCCACCATGCGCGAATGATCTCGGCCACAGGGAATCCGTGGTCGGCATAAAAGATCGCGGGTTGGAAGAGGTCGCGCCAAGGCATTTTTCCCCAGCGATCATGCAGCTTGGCCCATCCGTCAACCACTCCCGGAACGGTAACGGAGTCGATACCGAATTGAGGCATCGACGTGATGCCTTTTCCCCGGAGATGCTCAATCGTGAGAGCCTTCGGCGCCCAGCCGCTTGCATTCAGGCCGTAGATTTTTCCTGTCTTCGCCTCCCAATAAATGGCAAAGAGATCGCCGCCCATACCATTGGAAGTGGGTTCGGTCACATTGAGTACAGCGTTGGCGGCGATCGCGGCATCAATAGCGGAGCCGCCCCGTTCCAGGATAAGCGCTCCAGCCTGTGAGGCCGAAACTTGACTCGTGGCCACCATACCGTACTGCGTAGCGACCACCGACCGTCCGTAGGAACGGTCCTGGGCAAACATGTTGAATGCGGCAGAGAGGAAAACCAGCGACGTGAGCGAAGATCTGAGTGCGATCATGCGTGTGAAGCTCCGGAATCGAGACGATAGTGAATCGGTGCGTCTGCGACTCCGCATGAGCGTACCACTAGAAAGGCAAGAAAACAGAAGAAGGAACCGCCGAAGATAGCGCTGATTCAGCTTTGCGCGATATGATCGAAGCCGCGATGGCAGCACATCAATTCATGCTCAGCGATTTTCCCTGGGACGAACGTCACCGCGTAGTCGGCATGGAAGACGTTCTAACTCCTGCGCTCGTGGTCTATCCGGACGTCGTGGCGGCAAACATTGCGCAGACTTTGCGTCTGCTCGGAGGCGATCCGGATCGCTGGCGACCCCACATCAAGACTGCAAAGCTGGCCTACACGCTTCACATGCTGGTCGAGCGGCGCGTCCGAAACTTCAAGTGCGCCACCACCCTCGAACTACTGGTAGCTTGCGACAGCGGAGTGGCCGATGTCCTTCTTGCCTATCCGGTGGTGGGCGCCAATGCACGCCGCGTTCTCGAAATAGCGAGCCAGTACCCACGCGTTCGGATTTCTGTGCTGGTGGAGAACGAAGAACAGATAGTGCAATGGCGAGGCAGCTCAGTCGGCGTGTTTGTCGACATAAATCCTGGCATGAATCGAACCGGAGTCGAGCAGGACCAGACCGGCAAAGTTGTTCAGCTGGCGCGTTCTCTTGAAGAAGCGGAACTGCAATTCAGGGGCCTGCATTACTATGACGGCCAGTACGGCGGACTCGACGAGCCCGAACGTACCGCGGCGGCTCATTCCGGCTACGATCGTTTGCTGAAGCTTGTGATCGCGATCCAGGACAGTGGGATGAGCGTGCCCGAAGTTATTACCGCAGGAACGCCGACGTTCCCTTGCTCTCTCGCGTACAAAGGTTTTCGCGGGGCGGGATTCATCCACCGCGTCTCGCCTGGAACAATTGTGTATTGCGATGCCACTAGTCTGGCGCAACTGCCCGCTGAATACGGCTACGCGCCGGCGGCGCTGGTATTGACCCGTGTAGTCAGCCGGCCACTTGACGGAATCATCACCTGCGACGCGGGCCACAAAGCTGTCTCGGCCGATGCGGGCGTGCCTACCTGCGTGGTCGCCGGACATCCAGAACTGACGCCGCTCGCGCCCAGTGAAGAGCACCTTCCGATGGCATTGAACCCGATGGTGTTGAACCAGAAAACCGCAGGTCCGCTGGTAGGAGACGCGCTCTATCTCGTACCGCGCCACGTTTGCCCCACGGTGAACAACTTTGATTCCGCGCTCCTTGTGCGGGACGGCCAGATCGCATCAGTAGAGAAAGTTACCGCCCGCGGACGCGAAGCGCCGCTTCGCCTGAATCTGCTATCTGGCCATCTCGTCGTGTCTCCGTAACCCCTAATTTTGCGTCATCCCAGGATGAAAAGTGAAGAGACTCGGGACTGATGTTCCGGTAGATATCTTTCGCTGCGCAGTTACTACTAATCTCGACTATTAACTCCTGGCTTTCCTGACAAACCCGTCCTCGCTCCACTCCTCCGAGCCCACGCCGTTATGCGCAAAGAACAACCCTGTCGGATCGTATTTCTTTTTCACCGATGCCAGCCGCTCGTAATTGCTCCCCCAGTATGCTTGCTGCCAGTTCTCCTGAAAAAAATCGCTCTCCGAAACGTAGGCTCCGCCATCCGGCACGATCGCGCGCAACTCATTTACGCACTTGTGGATCTCTTGCCGGGATTTTCGCCCAGCCTCAACATCCGGCTCATTGCCGCGCACTCCGGGATATCCGCCGCCTGCGTCGCCGACGATGGCCAACGCAAACGCATTCAGCACCGCGGGGTTGGTCGCTGTATCGCGTGTCGCTTCGATCGCCTCGCGCGGCCCTCCCCCCAGCCCTTTGTTGAAATGCAACTCGATGGTTTTGTATCGCGAACCGGCAAACAACGCCTGCGCGAGCCGCTCCTGCGAATCGTCTTCGAGCAGCGACGCAGGCATCCATAATGATTCGTATCCGTAAAGGAACCACGCCACTTGCCCCCCGTCTCCCGTCCACCACGCGTTGTTGGAACTCGCTCCCGGCCGCTGGTCCAAATTAAAAACTGCTTGATGGTTCTGCTTCGCCCACTCCACGTCCCACCAATGCCGGGCCGGCATACTGGCTAGAATCGGTTGCCTCTCGATTGTGTAAGCGCCCGGCGAGCGCGCCACCCAATCGAGAAATGGTTGCCATATCTGCTTTACCTGTTCCGTATTCAAATCGTGGCCCACCATCAACAAATCGAGCACATTGTCGCTCGTAATGCGCGCATGCTCGCCCCAGTGATCGTTGAAAAGATGCTCCCTATAAAAGCCAACAAAGTAGCGCAGCAAACGCCGAAACGCCTCGTCTGACGAGGCCTTCACCGTAAGAATCGCTGCACCCCAAAATTCCGGCAGTTCGCGTACGCGCAGAGTCACTTTGCTTACTGCGCCGAATGTTCCTCCTCCGCCGCCCCTTAACGCCCAAAACAAATCTGAGTTCGTACATGCATTCGCGATGCGCACTTTTCCATCCGCAGTAACAACTTCCGCTTCCAACAATCCCGCCGCCGCGGTTCCATAATGCTTTGAAAAACTTCCGAAGCCTCCACTCTGAACCAACCCCGCCACGCCGACCGTAGTGCAGCCGCCGCCTTGCACATACGCGCCGCCTTTTGTGGTCACTGCGTCGTAGGCTTGCATCCAGATTGCGCCGGAACCAACCGTCACCGCGCGTTGTGGTGCATGCTTGCCCTTGCATCCCTGTGGAACAAACGTTTCATGCATGGTGATGTCATGCATGTGCCGCGTCCACACCAGCAGCGAATCCGCCGCGTTCGAGGTTCCCTGATAGCTGTGCCCGCCGCCCTTCACCACCAGCCGCAAATCGTTTTCCCTTGCGAAGTTCACCGCCGCCGCGATGTGTTCTGCGTTGCTTGCCGCCACGGCGTAAACGCTGGGTTTGCTCACCCACGCATCCACCCATCCCAAGGTTTGTGTCAATCCCGGCTGGTCTCCGATGTAATAGGGATTGTGAATATTGTCGAGCAGATTCTGGCAGCCCGCGCTTGCTGTGTCTTTGACGCAGGCTTCGATCGGAAATTCCACCGGAATCAAATTTCCGTCGACCTCATCATTCAGCCGCTTCCAAGCCGCCTGCGAAGGCCAATTCGCATCTGACGGCCGGCGGCGCCGAATTCCCGCTGCAATGGGCGCCGCATTGTGCAGATCCGCGGGTTCCGGATCGCGCGCAAGATTCTTTGCGGATCCCCATAACTTGCGCGCCCACAGCGGACCCAGCGCTGCCATTCCTGATCGTTTTAAGAATGTTCTTCTGTCCATTGAAGTAGGAAAGTTTGCCACCGCTTCCAGCGATACCACTGAACCGTTATTGGCAGCTCTTATATTAAAGGATTCTACTGCCGGGGATTGATCACGCCTTGAATGGGAACGTCAAGGCTGGCCATCCGATCCAGAATCACGCGTGTGGGGAACACTATCGCTTCGAAGGCCATCAGCAGGCTCCGTTGTCGCAACTGTGATCATACATATCCCAGCCGAGATAACGCGTACTGGCTTCATACACAGCGGATGCGACGCTGGAAAGATTGGCGGCGACGTGGTGTTCAAAGCCCCGCTCACAGATAAAACGCAGCAGCTTCTGCAGGTTCGGGATTTCAACCACGCCCGCGCCGCCGAACGTGTTGAGCGGGTCGTCAGTAAATCGGCCTTCGCCCACGTAGCCGCGCATTTTGCCCGAAGTGTCATCGGTCGAGAATCTCGCGAAACTCATCTTCTCCGGCTTGATCAGTCCCACGCAGGTTCCAAATGTATTTTCCTTACCCACGGTGCCGGCAATGATCTCTTGAAAATCCATCTTCACCGAACGGAAAAAATGTTTCGGCAGGTTCGAGCAGTGGAAGCAAACTGCCTTGTTCGGGTCAGATCCATAATTATTGTTCCAATCGAGAAGAGCCGAAGGCGTGCCGGAGGCCAGTTGCAGCGCGTGCATTCCCAGCACACCGCAAATATCCACTTCGCAGGCGCTCGAGAGCAGTTCGTTGCTCATCATGCTCATCACGGTGCAAGGAACGATGCCAAGGTTTTCTTCAATCGAAGTCCAGCACTGCACGGCGCTGATGGTGACTTCCGCCGCTGCCATCCAGGCGTCGACCACCGCTCCCAATTTAGCCATCTTTAATAGCGCAGCTGCCGGCACGCTGCTCGCATCCACATATTTCTTGATGGCGGCCAGTTTAGCCTGGGCGTGATCGTCATTGTCCTTCATGCGATCGATCCGCCCAAGCACTTCCGAAAGATCGAGCGTCTCGATCGAGATGCCTTGTGATTCCAATATCTTTTCGCTATAACGCACCGTATTGAACGCGGCGGGGCGCGCACCGATGGCTCCCACTCGCAAGTTCCGAAATCCTTTTACCACGCGGCACACCGCGGCGAACCACTCCAGGTCGTGGACAAACTCCGGCGAGTCCGGACTTTCGGTATGCAGCGTGGTGATGGAATAAGGAATGCCGTATTGCCGAAGATTGTTGCAGGCCGACATCTTGCCGCAAAAACTGTCGCGGCGCGAAGCGATGGTCATCTTTTTGGGATCGTCCGGCGTGGCTTGAACCAACACGGGTACGCGCAGATCGGCCAGGCGCAAGGCATCGGCAATGGCGCGCTCTTCTCCGAAATTCGGCAGCGTGACAATGACTCCGTCGATCCGGTCGCGATTGCGCTTGAACAATTCGGCGCAACGCCGCGATTCTTCCCGTGTCTCAACTGCCCCGTGCTTGCTCTCTTCCGGAGTAAGAGCGACGACCTCCATGTTTGCCGCTGCAAGCGCGCGCAAAATTTCCTCGCGCCCGGTCTTGGCGAGATGGTCGGGGAAAAATCCCCGGTTCCCCACGATCACTCCCATTACCATTTTTCTACGATTGACCGCCATATCACACCTCAGTCGCGCTCAGTTTTTACGCTCGGCGCAAAATTCGGGGCCGGGATTTGC
The DNA here is from genome assembly GCA_963724815.1 of uncultured Acidobacteriaceae bacterium. Lineage (GTDB taxonomy): Bacteria > Acidobacteriota > Terriglobia > Terriglobales > Acidobacteriaceae > Sulfotelmatobacter. The sequence continues at coordinate 57,429 of CAVRWS010000023.1, read as the reverse complement.
GCGTGTCCGTTGCCTGCCCATAATAAGCGAGTACAACAAAAATAAAACCCCGATCCGCGGAGCGGACCGGGGTTTCCAATTTTGCAGCGGGTTATTGTGGGGTGAAGTTTTGATGGAAGCCCAAACTAACCACGTCCTGGAACATCGGAGTTCCGGGCGGGAGATTGGCTGGGTTCAGGAATTGCGTGTCAAAGAAATAGTTTCGTTTCGCCGGCGCGTTATAAACCGACGTGCAGCACTTGAAGTTGCCCGTGGCGTACTGGGAGTAGTACATGCTGATCATTGACCCGGCGTAGTTGACGACTGCACCGTTTCCATTGTCGGAGCGGTCCTCAAGATAGCGGAGGAAGTTGTGCATGCCCCCGTCCGTGCCGAAATCCACTTCGGTAGACCACGCAGGATTCGGGAACGGAATGCTCTTTCCTGCGATGATCGCCATCCGATAGTAGCTGGTGTTTCCATATCGACCCACGGTGCAGTTGCCGGTTTTATCCGCGCAGGCGGGGTACTCGAAGCTCTCGAGGTCCGTCCAGCCGGTGTTAGTCGAAGGTGCCGTGTTGTTCGCCGGCGGGTTCGACAGAAGCGTCACCGCATCAGCGATGATGGATGCTGCCGAGTGCGGGGTTGTGAGTGTGTTTTCGCTTGGCCAGAACGGATCGGCGGGCCCCGTGTTGTAATCGCCCAAGACGTAGACGGGCTCTTCCGAGGCCACGGTGAAGCCGTTACCGTTGGCAGCCAAGGTTCCTCCCGTTGGCGGAACGAAACTGTTGCCGGAAGCATCCATACCGCCATCGACCAGGCGCAGGACATGGCGCGGTCCAGCCACCATGTTCCACTCGGCCGTGGTGACGCCGTTCGCGGCGTATGACGCTCCGTACGAGGCACATCTCACCGCATTGGCCGTCACCGATCCGTAAATGTAGTAAGGCAAGGCCATGTTAGTCGTGTTTGTGATGCCGAAGCCGGCGCCCAGGTACGTCTCTCCCCACTTGTCGACCTTTCCGCCATTTATTGCTGTACCCTTCACCGCTGTGTCTTCCGGCGAATAGGGAGTGGGGCTGGCCGACGCATAGTAGCTCATTGTTTCAAGGTTTCCATCGGGTACACCGACGGCGGAGCCAGAGTTGACAACGTCATTTAAGCCTGACATGCCCGAGAGTCCGGGGGTGTAAAACGTCGTCAACGGATATTTGTCCGGCAACATGCCGCGGCGGTCGGAGAAGTATAGGATGTAGCCGTTGTACGCAGAAGCGTTGACCAGCTTGCCGCTGCCCGCCGAATATGGTGTCGATGCTTGCAGCCACAGCCACAGGTTGCCTACGTCAAGCTCGACGGCGTTCATGACTCCAACCGGACTGCAGTCCGGATTGGCACCTCCGGTTCCGCCGGGATCTCCCGAAGGACGGGCGTCGCGCGGTTCGCCTTCGCGTGCGTCATAGAAATTTATCGGCAGCCAGTTGTTCGCAGTTGTCGTCCCTCCCATGGCGCTGGTTGTAGCCACGGGCTCTTGTAGCTGTTGCAGAATCAGGATGGCCGGGCTGATGCCATTCTGACACTGAGCCGCGGGGTAGTTAGGATAGTTCTTGCACAGCGGAGCCGTGCCGAGGGAACTATTGTACGGGTGCGTCGGCGGCAGATTGTAGGTGCGGCCAAAACCGTAGCCCAGCCACTGCTTTGTTATGCCAACCCATGAAGTGGGGTTGGTCCCGCAATTGGTGGCAGTTGTTGGACAATATTCCACGCGTAGCCATGTGCCCGTACACGGCGTCGTTTGAGTGACCTGGCCGAACAGCGGCCACGACGCTAATGTGGTGGTGCATCCCGTGGGTGCCTGCGTTGCCCAGTCGTTCGAACTGGTGCCCTTCAGGGCAGTGGCGAAGTACATATTGCCGGCCGCGGGGGCCCCACCCGGCACTGTCTGCGTAGTGGTGACGTAGCCCGCGGTGCCGAGATTTCCGAACGGCGTTCCGATCTGAATATCTTGCGTAGTGCTGTCGGAACGGGTTTCACCGGGATAGAGTTCGGCCTCGGTATCGGCTAACAAGATGCGGATTGAGGCTTCGTTGTACAGCCGCGAGGCTGACACCTGCGCGGTGTCGCCTGGTGTAGGTTTGCGAATGATGTCGATCGCACCCACATTCGAGCTGTTCACGAAGGGCAACTGCAACTTGCTGGCGCCGGTGGCTCCGCTCTCGACGAATCCGGCAAAGGTTACTTGGGAAGTGTTAGGCCAAGTCGTGGTATTTGCCGTGCCGGTCGGATAGAAGCCGCCACTCCAGCTTCCAGTGGTAAGAGCAAAGCAGTGCAAGGGCGAGGCTGTTCCTGGCCCAGAGTTCGGAGCCGCGGGACAACCACCCGAGGCATTCGGTATATAAACCGAGCCGTTATAAGAGCCGGCGGTGGGGCCGGCGGCGGTTCCGTTCTCAAGTTGAGAGATAATGATTTGACCCGCTGCACTAATTTTGTCGGTAAAGGTCAAAGGGCCGCCGTTTGCCGCCAGGAACAAGTTGCCATTGGCATGAACGCGGCCACCGAAGTTGAATGGCGGCCCGGCGAAATAGTCGCAATCACCGTCGCAAAAAACACCAAATTCGAAGGCGGGAAGCAAAGCAACTTCCACGGTCCGGGTCAAGTTTACAGATGCGCCGGTGGGAGTGATGGCGGCATTGTTCGTCGCCTCACCTGACCCTGAAGCGCGAGTGGCCGTCACTTGTAAGGTGAAAGGGATGAGAGTTGCCACCATCCCCTGGTCCGAGCCGGAACCCACGATATCCCAGGTACCCGCGGGGTTGCCGTTTGCATCTGACTTCGGCCACGTAATCGGGGGCTCGACATAGTTCATGTTGGTGATGTTCGAGCCGGAAATAGCGGTCGGATAATTGGCGGGAGCGGTGAGGGCGGCAATGGAGAGGCGCAGTCGGCGTCTGCGAGGATCTGATACAGCGCGGAGAGCTGGGCGGTCAGGTTTTCCATGCCAGACTCCGCGCCATAGTAGGCGAGGTTGCTTTCGAGGTCGTTGCCTCCCATGCGTTGCTCATTATTCACCAGATATAAAAGGCTTACGGCCATGGCGGATAACAACAGCGTCAACAAAAGCGCTGCTATCAGCGTGAAGCCCCGCGAATCTCGTTTGCTCTTCCCCATATTTCTCCCCTCCAACGTCCTAAAGCGAAATCTCAGACATCTCGACTTCGGATTGCCAATCATTGGCAAACTTTGGCGCTGTCACTATAAGAATTGCAGAAACTCATGTTGCCAGCGGCGACAGAACTCGCCAGATACATGCTCTGCGATTTATTTCCTCCAGAAGTCAAACTCTGGCCCATCACCCACATGTTGACTTTTTGAATGAGCGCGGGGGAATCTCCAGATGCGGCCACGTTGGATAAGTTCGCATTCATCAGGCCGCTCGTGGAACTGATTACGTCGTAGCTGAATTGCAAGTTGATGATGTTGTCGGCCACCGGAACGGCGTTGAGTCCGTTGACTTGGCGCATCAGGCGGGGGGTCTGTCCTTCCACCGGCAGGAACTTGTAGAAAGTAAGTCACGGCATTGAGGCGGCAGACCGTGACCGTATTGCCCCCGCCAAGAGCGGGTCCTAAGCTGGAAATAGTGCTGGCCAGACTGTTGGGTCCGGTCTGATTGAAATTGAGAGCGTCGCCGGACGCAAAATCGACGGTGGTGCTGTTCGGAAGGCCGGTGATTTCGGCGACTACGGCGGCGGTTTGCGCCGAGCTGGTCCCCTGGCTGCTGCCAGCCGTGCCGGCGCCAGGTGTGCTGACAAGAAAGAAGAGCAGGTCGCCGACGTTCAGGCCGCCTGGGGCGAGGATATTAGTGGGCTCACCCGCAACGATCGTCGTCGCCGGGGCCACCGTGGCTTGGGTTGTGCTGGGAAAGGTAAACGCGAAATTGGTCAGCGGAAAATTGTAATCGCAATAAATCGAAGTGATGCTGTCGTTCACCGCTCCGGGGGCACTGGTGATGCCCACGCCGCCCTCGACCCCGTTGCTGAATCCGGGCAGAATGCCATACATGAAGTTTCCAGTGGGTAGGTGTCGGCGGGAACATAGCAGGTGCCGGTCTGGTTGCAGGCGACTTTAGAGTGGCGCTGGCCGTGGCCAACTGCAGGCCGCCCGAGGGCAGGCCCGCGCCCGCCAAGCTGATGTCCTTGCTCATCAATTCGATGGCCGCGCGCATATTCTGCTGAGTTTCAGCGCGCTGAGTGACAATAAATGTGGCGTTCATTCCCTGACGAAAAAGACTCGTCATGGCCATGATCACGATCAAGCCGATGGCGGAGGCAACCAGTAATTCCAGAAGGCTGAATCCGCGCTTCGAGTTTGTGAGTGGCATCTTCATGGGTTGTGTCTCGGCTTAGTGATAGCTGGAGATTAACCCGTTCACGGAGTAAGCGCGGGCGGGCCATCCCGGTTTCGAGTAACTAACGGTGATCAGTGACCGCGATGAGGTTCGTGTTGACTCAGCACGCCGGTGGTCGTCAGCAGACACCGGATTGAAGGTAATGGTACGGGTGAAGTTGCTCAGACTTTGCGTGACGTCGTCGGCGGTACCGAGAACGCCGTCCGGGCCGGGCAAAACCAGACATTCCACTCCGCCAGGGCAAGCCGCACCGGTATCGGGTGCAGTGCAGGCAACGTCATCCGCAGTGCCCACAATACCGTCGGGTCCGGCGCAGAGGAGTTGTTGTGCTCCGCCCTTGAAGACTCCGCCATTGGCGATGTTATTGATCGAAGAGAAAGGCAGTTGCTGGCTGTTACGAGCCGTGTAGATGCTTTCCATAGCATCAAGTGCTTTGTGGCGCGCGATCAAGTCTTCCTGCGCGGAAGCGGTGGCGCTTATCGCGGTAGCGAAAGTAGCTATTACGGCAAGCATCGCGATCGTCATCACCACGATTGCAATCATCACTTCGAGCAGCGTGAAGCCGCGCTCCGCGGAATGCACCCTGGCGAATTGTTCGTTGTTTGTCATTGTTGTGTCCATATACCTGGCTGAACCAATCGCCATCCGCGGATTCGTCCGGTCGCTCCCCACACCGTGATGGCCCGCGAACTGTTGTAGATGTTGTCGCCGGGGCGAGTCAGGTAAACGATGCCGTTGTTGAAGTTGCCAAGACTGTCTTGCGCCGATCCATCAGGCATGAAGACGACGTAATTCAGCGCGACACCGGCCGTAGATTCGAAATCGATGGCGGTGCCCGCAGTAACAAGAGGCGGAGGCGAGTCCGGCGCAGTGGCGGGAAACCCCGTCTGCGTCGCAAAACTTATATCTGTAGGAATCGAATAGGTGATCACTTGCTGTATCGGCTGGGCTATTCCGCCTACTGGTCCGGGCTGATACTCAATCTGGATGGTGCCGGCTGGAAACCCAGCAGGATTGAAATTAACGTAGTATTCGTGACTTTGAGTGATCGCCAGGTTGCGGGTATTACGCAAGGCCATTAACGTCGTGGAGTAGGCCGAGTTAATGTGGGCCTGAGCCAGCATCGGTTGGAGGCCGATGAAGGTGATGCCAATCAAAATGAGGATTATGCTGATAGTGATCATCAGCTCCAGCAGCGAAAACCCGGTGCTCTTGCGCGATACCATAAGCTTCTTTCAGGGCTGCCCGCTCGAGAAACGCAGCAACCGTTCGCAACAGCGGCTGGTCACATCTCGATATGGCTAGTCGATCTTCATACTAGGGAGGGGTGGGGCCAGCGTCAAAGCACTACGGTGTAACGCCAGAGCATTGGTCTTTTGTAATCACCCTGGTGACTCATGTCACCTGCTTAAGGCTGCGACAGTTAGCTGACTGGCGGTGGCTTTTGGAATGACTCCGGTAACTTGTCGGATGAACCGCGGTGACCCTACGATGCTTGAAGGTATGACTCTCTCATCGCTCCTGGTTTGCGCGGACCAAGTTTCAATCGAGGTGCTGAATCGTGTGCTCGAAGAGCTCGGCATCCACGTGGAGGTGTGTGAAGAGGTTGCGCGCGCTGCCGTCCGGTTGGCGCAACAGCGCTTCGACCTGATCATTCTCGATTGCCAAACTCAGGCTGACACCACTTCCCTATTGCATGAGAGCCGCTCTTCGCGCCTGAACGATGCGAGTCTGGCAGTTGCCGTGGTGTCCGGGCAGGAAAACATCCGCGAGATATTTTCTCTGGGCGTGAACTTCGTGTTGTACAAACCGGTTTCCTACGAGCGCGCGTTGAGCAGCTTGCGCGCGGCGCAGAGCGTACTGTACCGCGACAAGCGCCGAAAGGCGCGCGCTCCGGTGCATACGCAGGCCACCATCGATTACGCCGGCGGTGAACAGGCTAAAGCAACCCTGGTGAATCTGGCGGAAGAAGGCATGGCGGTAAATTTCGCCAAGAGGCTGCCGCCAACCTGTAAAGTCTATTTTCAATTTCAGTTGCCGGGACAGACGGCGAACGTGCGGCTCTCCGGTCAGGTGGTTTGGCAGGACTGGAATGGACGCGCCGGAATTCAGTTTGTGGATGTGCCACAAACTTCGAGGCGGGTATTGCAAGAGTGGTTGAAAATGAACACACAAGACCCTGCAAAAGGGCAACTCGCTTCCGAGAAATTGAAAGTAGAGTCTTCCATCCGTCCTGATGAAGACGGTGTGCTGACGAACGCACGCGGGAAGAAACAGGATGCCACAGGGAGCGACGGTGAAGCGGCTGCGCGGCTGCGCGACGGAACGGATAATCGCCGCGGGCAAGCCCGTTATGCCTGCCGCCTGGGAGCGGAGGTTTACCAGAAGGGAAGTTCGGTACGGCACTACTGCCATCTCAGCGACCTGAGCGAGAGAGGTTGTTATCTTGAAATGCCGCTGGCTTTCGCCGTGGACACCACGGTTGAGATTCTGGTGCGAACCTACGAAATAAAATTGCGCCTGAGTGGAGTCGTGAAAGCTTCCCATCCTAGCTATGGCATGGGTGTGTTGTTTCATCTGAACACCAAAGACGAACGACGTGGAGTACAGCAGTTGATTGATTTTGTGGCGGCGACCGCACAGAGGTCTTAATTGCCGCTAGGTGCGACCGCCGGTCGCTCCTGTTTGTTGTAAATTCCTCGGCAAAATCATTGATCTGATGGTGGCGGATGGTGCGCCTTGGTTTCGGCGTTCCCCTGAATCTCTCCCGCCGCGAGCGCTGGATTCGTATCAAGCGACGGCCTGCCTCAAACACAAAGAGCCTTTTCCGGGGAACATAGAACATTTCGCCCGCACCATTCCTGAATGCAGCCACTTCTGCGAAGCCCTTAATCACTGCTAAAATCGCTCGCGGGAGAGGTCCTATGCCCTTTATTGACACCCACAGCCTCAACGTCATCGAGCGTTTGCCGGGTTGGTACGGACGGTATTTCCACTCGGAAAACATGACGTTTGCGCACTACGATTTCAAACGCGGCTCGACCATTCACGAGCACTTCCATCCTCAGGAAGAAGTCTACGAGGTCATCGAGGGCGAACTCGAAGTGACAATCGAAGGCGTGGCCCAGATCATGAAACCGGGCGTGGTCGCGGTGGTGCCGAGCAATGCTCGTCATTCGGTCAAAGCCTTCACCGATGGCAGGGCGATTATTGTCGATTATCCGTGCAGACCTGAAATCGAGCGGTCGCATTCGTAGCGGCTATTGTGTCCGATCTGTGCATGTTCTCAATAGGTATCGGATGGTTGACGTAACATCGCGCTTACATTAGTTGTCGGGTTCAATGATTGTAATCGCCTGGTAACAGCAACTGATTACATCAACTGACCGTTGTAGTCTAGGATGTGATCAGGCAGGGTCGGAAAAATGAATAAGCTTAACTTCTCCGCCGAGTACTCCCAGCGGAGCGACGACGAGCTTTTGCAGTTGGCGTCTGATCGGTCCTCCCTTACAAGCGAAGCTGCCGCCGCTCTAGATGATGAACTGCATCAGCGGAATCTAACCGAGTCCGACCGAGCTAAACATAAGCAATTCGTGAGACGCAAGGAGCGGCGTGAGGCGACGAGGCGCCGCCGGAGAATATTCGGCACCCGCAGCGACTCCCGTAAATGGGTTGATAAATGGGTTGACCTGTTCTGGGCATTGCTAGCGATAGTTGTGATTTCGTCCGTTTACCTCGCTCTGCCTAATCGCTATCATATGAAACTCGATTGGCAGGAAGCGGCTGTGCATGTCATGTTCGCGTCGGTTTTCATCGCAGTCGTTGGTCGTTCTTGGTGGCGGCAGATGGGCTTTTGGATGTCGTTGGCGCTGTCGTCTGCGATTCATATGTTTGTTGTCCACGCTTGGATACAGCGCGCCGGAAATCTGCGCAGCGGAGAACTAGCTATCTTGCTCGGCTTTGCGCTGTTTCTTGCTGTCTACGGCTTTGTCTGGCTATTGCGACGGAACCTCTACAGTGAAGAAGCACCTGACCGCACATAAGAAGATGGTCACCTTCGTGGATGGTTGTTGCAAAATCGCCATTACACTTATTGACTCTTCGAGCAAGATTGCATAGGTCCTTCGCGCCACGAAGTGCGCGGCCCTCAGGATGACAGAGGAGTGTCGATGATCTTGCCCCCGTGTTACTTCATCTTCGAGTTGTCGCTCTTCTGTATGAACGCTGCCACGTTATCGTGAATCGCCTTCAGTGACGCCTGGTGCGCGTAGACCATGTGTCCGGATTCATAAAATTGGAATTCGATATTTTTTTGCAGATCGGGTGGAATCGGCAGGTGTTGCATTTCGTAGACACCCTGGTAGAACGGAGTGGCGAGGTCGAAATAACCGGCGTTCAAAAGAACTTTCAGATGTGGGTTGTACTTCATGGCGATGGCCAGGTCAAGCATGACGTTCGCCGCCATCTGCAGTGCCATGGGTGAGCCGGGAGCTTTGTGCAGGAAATCCCATGATCTCCAGATTTCGATTTCCGGCTTGTATTCGCGGTTCTCGCCGAACTTCAGATCTTTGCGTACGTAGTCGTTGAAGGCGGAGACGTAGGCCGAAGAGATGGCCGCCGACTGCGGGTCGTATTCCGCCTCTTTGCTGAGCGGATCAAATGTAGGCCCGGAGAAGCGCGTGTCGAGGCGGCCGGTGGTCAAATCGCTGTCATCCTGCAGATTCTTTTCAAACTCTCCGCCGTTGATGCGCAGGTCCGCTTTCTCGATGTAAGTGACTGGCAGGCCGGTGTACTGATGAAGCTTTTCGGCGATCGCATGACGTTGATCGAGCGGGAGCGAGGAGCCGGCCTCGAGAGCGAGAGCATACTCGTTCATGGCAAAGTGTTCGACCTCGGCCAGCAGCGGCGCAAGTTCCGCATGTTGCTCCGGCAGCTTGTGGTGATACCAGGCGGTCGCGGCATAGGTTGGAAGCACCAACTGGTATGCGGTATCGATACCGGGATTGAACTCGGGGATATCGGAATCAAGTGAGAAGTTCAATATTTGCGAGAGAAGAATGACGCCGTTGAAATCGATATCGCGTTCGGTTTCGAGGACATAAGACAGGACAGCCGAGCGCGTGGTGCCGTAGCTTTCGCCGAACAGATACTTAGGCGAATTCCAGCGGCCATATTTTGAAAGGAACTGCGAGATGAAATCGGCAAAGGCCTCCGCATCCAGGTCGACGCCGTAAAAGGCTTTCTCGCGGTTCTTGCCGCTGAGGCGGCTGAAGCCGGTCCCGGGAGCGTCCACAAAAACGAGATCGCTTACGTCGAGCAGGCTGAAGTCGTTATTGACTACGGAATAAGGCGCAGCCGGCGTGTGGGTGTCATCGGCAGTAACCACGCGCTTCGGCCCAAACGCACCCATGTGAAGCCAAACGCTCGAGGAGCCCGGGCCTCCGTTGTAAAGGAAGGTGAGCGGACGTGGCGCGCCCTTCATGTCGGTTTTGAAATAGGCGACGTAGAACATGCTGGCTTCCGCGGGCTTGTTCTTGGGATCGGGGTCGGCATTTTGCGGGACATCGTCCCAGCCTTTAGGATGCACGACCAGCGTGCCGGCAAATGCGTCGTAATTGATGACGTTTCCCCCTACCGTGACCGAGCCTTTGCTGGCTTGTTGTTCCGGTTTGAATTGCTCGGGCTTTGGCGTTTCGGTTTTGGCGGTTTCAACTTTGACGGATGAGGTTTCGTCTTTTGCCTGTGCGTGAAGAACGACGGGCATCAGCACGACCGCGGCGACAGCCAGCGTGACAAGCCTTAATGGGGTGAGCTTTAATATGACGGAATTGGCAATGAGCGTGCGCATCGGGAGTCTCTCCATTGGCGAAATGGACTGGGCCGTTATTGCGAAGAGTCAATTTATCACGTTCGCCTGGCGAGAGTAGGGGAACCGAAACGGGTGCGGAGATCTATTTTATCGTGGTAGCTTCTTCGGCCACAGCCTTCCGGAAATAATCCAGCGACATGCGAAGGCCGGTTTCGAGGTCGATCTTTGGTTCCCAGCCGAGCAGTTGGCGGGCTTTGGTGATGTCGGGACGGCGTTGTTTAGGATCGTCCGGAGGCAGTTGCTCGTATCTGATCTTGCTCTTCGATCCCGTGACTTTAATTATGTGTTGTGCGCATTCGAGGATGGTGAACTCGTTCGGGTTGCCGATGTTGACCGGCAGATGTTCGGAAGATTTTGCCAGGCGAAGGAAGCCATCCACTTCGTCGCTGACATAGCAGAAGCTGCGGGTCTGGCTGCCATCGCCGTAAACGGTGAGGTCTTCGCCGCGAATCGCCTGCTTCATGAAATTCGATACCACACGGCCGTCGTTCAATTGCAGGCGCGGGCCGTAGGTATTGAAGATGCGGACAATGCGCGTATCGACTTTGTGGTAGCGGTGATACGCCATGGTGACGGCTTCCGTGAAGCGTTTCGCTTCATCATAGACCGAGCGCGGGCCGATGGAATTCACATTACCCCAATATGTTTCTTTCTGCGGATGCTCGAGCGGATCGCCGTAACACTCTGAAGTGGACGAGACCAGATACTTGGCGCCGTACTTGAGTGCGACATCGAGGGCGTGAAAAGTTCCGAGCGATCCTACTTTCAGCGTGGGAATTCCATGGATGGTGTAATCCACCGGGCTGGCGGGACTCGCGAAGTGAAAGACGAAGTCGACGTTGCCGACGTCGAACGGCTCGCAGATATCTTTATTGATAAATTCAAAGCGGGAGTCGTTTCCGAGATGGTCAATGTTGGCGCGGCGGCCAGTGAGCAGGTTGTCGACGACAACCACGTTCCAGCCTTCGCCAAGCAGGGCATCGCATAAATGGGATCCCAGAAAACCGGCGCCACCGGTCACCAGAGCGCGTTGCTGGCTCATGCTTTCTTAGCGCTGTTGCGCAAAGCGGCGGGAACGCCGTCGGGATGAGAGGCGGCGCGTCCTACCGAGTAATAGGTGAATCCATTGGCCGCCATCACTTCGGGATCATACAAGTTGCGCCCGTCGATGACGATGGGATACTTGAGTTCGTCGTTGAGACGGCGGAGATCGAGGTTGGCAAATTCCTCCCACTCGGTAAGGATCAGCAGAGCATCGGCGCCGGTAGCGGCCTCGTAAGCTGAATTCGCAAACTTGATACCCGAGGTCATTACTTCCTGAGTACGGTCCATCGCGGCCGGATCATAAGCGGTAATTTTGCAACCTTCCTGCATGAGCGCCTGCACGATCATGATGGCGGGAGATTCGCGGATGTCGTCTGTACCGCCTTTAAAGGCGAGGCCGAGCACGCCCAGATGTTTACCGCGCAGCGTCCATAAGGCGCTGCGAACTTTGCGCAGGAAGCGATCGCGCTGATCTTCGTTGATGCGCATAACCTCGTCGAGCAGACGGAAATCGTATCCGCATTCACGGGCAACCGCGCGGAAGGCCATCACGTCTTTCGGGAAACAAGATCCGCCGTAGCCGATGCCGGGATTCAGGAATCGCGGACCGATGCGGGAGTCAGTGCCGATACCGTGACAGACCTGATTGACATTAGCTCCGACCGATTCGCACATCGAAGACACCGCGTTAATGAAGGAAATCTTCATCGCCAGAAATGCGTTCGAGGCATGCTTGATCAGTTCCGCGCTCTTGGTGCTGGTCACGATGATTGGAGCCGGAATGGAAGTGCGGTCGGGTTGGGGAATAGCGCCGGCGGTTTCGTAATAGCTGCCGCTGGTAAGAGGCGCGTAAATTTCGCGAAGAACATTGGCGCAGCGCTCATTGTCGCAGCCCACAACGATGCGATCCGGGAACAGGAAATCAGTAACCGCGGTACCTTCGCGCAGGAACTCCGGATTGGAAGCTACATCAAAAGAGCTGGCATCCGCGCCATTGCGCAGAATGATTTTGCGAATCCATTCGCTGGTGTAGACAGGAACCGTACTCTTTTCCACGATGACCTTGTAATCATCCACGGCGCCGGTGATCTCGCGGGCGACGGATTCGACGAAAGAAAGGTCGGCTTCGCCCGCGTTCGGTGGGCGGTGTTCCGACAGCGATGAAGATGGCCGCGCTGGCGCGCACCGCTTCCCGCAAATCGTCGGAAAAAGTGAGCCGCTGGCCGCGGTGACGTCCGAGCAATTCGGGCAGAAATTTCTCGTGGATGGGTACCTGGCCGTTCTTGAGAGCGGCTAACTTGCGCTCATCATTATCCACCAGGATAACGTAGTGACCGAGATCGGCGAAGCAGGCGCCTGCAACCAACCCTACGTATCCGGAACCGACGACAGCGATGCGCATGGATCAAACTCCCTGAAGCGAAAGGTCCTCGAACGTTTTCAGATATTACGGAGAATCAAGGGGGAGAAAAACCAGCCTGGGAAGCTCATAACCCGTGCCCCAGTGTAAGTGGATTTTAACATTTCCTCGTATGAAAGGAAGCCCAAAAGTCACCGTGCGATGGAACCCATTGTCTTTTCTGCCGTTTTGGGAGGGAACGCCGAGGATGGTTTACCGCAGAGGACTGAAAGGCTGGTTAGAGCACGGCGTGGGTTGGGGCGTTCCTCGGCCCACGCAGCGCAGACGGAAATGCCGATTCTTTGTTGACAAGGCTGCACTTTAGGGCGAAACTCCGCTACAGACGCTGAGCTTTTGTCGAATTCGTATTACCTGGTATGGCTCATCACCCCATATGGCGGCCTGATTCCGGAAAGCCTATTCCAGCCGGTCCAGTTCCCCCTGAGACTGCGCCGGAAGAGTTGCTGCTTCCGCCGGGTGATCCCGCGATGGAAAACTCTGAAAGGGTGCGGCAGGAGTCGGATTTTGCCGGAGTGGCCGCCAAGTTCGCGACTCATGGACACGGCCGGATTCCAGCACAACTTTCAGGCGAACTTGCACTCGACATAGTACTGAATGAAATTGTGGAGCAGGCTTGCCTTGCAACCGGGGCCACCGGAGCGGCAATCGCTCTGGCCCGTGATGGAGAGATGGTTTGCCGCGCCAGTACTGGGGGGAACGCCCCGGAATTGGGAACGCCTCTGGACATGAACTCGGGCCTCTCGGGCGCTTGCCTGCGCAGCCGGCAGATCCAGCGTTGCGATGATACCCTCACTGACCCGAACGTGGACGCGGAAGCATCGCGCGAGCTCGGAATACGATCCGTAGTGGTGTTGCCGCTTTTGCGGGGCGAGGATTCGATCGGGGTCTTCGAGGTCTTCTCCGCTCGTCTGGCTGCGTTTGGCGAGCGTGATTTGAGAACACTCGAAGTATTGAGGGATCGCATCCTCAAGAATATCCAGGCGCGCAAATCCTCGCTGGATGCGCTCGAGCTTGCTCCGACCAGTGTCGGCGAAATGCTCCAGGAAGGCGCCGAAACACAGATTGCCGAAACAGAGATTGCCAAAAAAGAGCCCGAGGAGACGGCGGAAGCTGCTATTGAAACGGACGACAACCGAGGTTCTAGTCACGATGTGGACACAGCGCACCGCGACCTGGAGAACGCCCCAGCCACTTTTGTAGTCTCGCGGCGCTTTGACTGGGTAAGCGTAGTGATGTGCGCGATCGTCGTCGGCATGGCCCTTCTGATGGGGACGGCTCTCGCGATACGCATGGGATGGGTGAAAGCCAGCGCCCAACATCATGTCTCAAGAGCGGCAGCTGCAGTATCGGCAACGCCCGCAACACTAGAGAATCCGTCCGGCAAGCAGACGAATATCCCTTCTCGTCTAGTGCAAGCGAAAGCGCCCGCCGGCGGGCAGAACAAAGCCACAACCAGCGAAACCGCGTCGCGGCCAGAGACTGGGCGTCTGTCCGATGGTTCGTTGCGAGTCGATGGTTCGTTGCGAGTCTATGAAAACGGCAAAGAGATCTTCCGTATGCCGCCGTCTGAGACGGATGCCACGGGAGCGCCGTCGGCAGAAAAGAATGCAGGCTCAGCACTGCAGCCCGCAAGCATCGTTGAATTGTCTCCTGACGCGGCAGAGGGCAGCTTGGTACGGCGCGTAGAGCCCGAGTATCCCGAGCAAGCCCTGGCGCAGCACATTCAAGGACCCGTGCTGCTTGACCTGCGCATCGCTCAGGACGGAAGCGTACAGCAGATCAAAGTGGTGAGCGGAGACGCTCAATTAGCAGCCGCGGCCGCCAAGGCGGTGCGGCAATGGAGATTCAAGCCGCAGTTGGTGCACGGTCGTCCGGTTGCGATGGAGACCCAGATCACGCTGAAGTTCACGCTGCCTTCGAGTTAAGCCATCCGGACTAAACTTTTTCGATCATTCAGGGGAAAAACAACCCCACCCTTGCAGAGGATGCAAGGGTGGGCCTTCCCGCAAAAGGGTGGCGAACCTGGCAGGTGGGAGCTTACTCGCATTTCAGGCGGCGGTTAGCGGGTAAGCAAGGGCTGGCAGTCGTGCGGAAATGCTTTTGCTACCAAGCTTCTTTTCCATAGTGAGCGGGCGCGCCAAAACGTTTCACGTTGCTATAGTGAACTTCTGTCTGAGGAGAGGATCCGATGACGAAGGACGCCGCATATTGGATCGAAAAGCTGAGCCTGGAAGCGCATCCGGAGGGCGGGTATTACAGGCAAACCTATCGAGCCGATCTGGTTCTGACGAAAGCCGCTTTGCCGCGAGAGTTCACGGGCCCGCGGGCGGTTTCGACGGCGATTTATTTCTTACTGGAGGGCGAAAATTTCTCCGCGTTTCATCGGCTGCGCTCCGACGAAGTTTGGCATTTTTATGTTGGATCAACTCTGGTTGTGCATGTGATTGACCAGCACGGACGCTATTCGGAAATTTTGTTAGGTAGCGATCCAGAGGCAGGCGAAGCGTTGCAGGCGGTGGTCAAGGCGGGATGCTGGTTTGCGTCGCGCGTGCGCGATGGAAAAGGATTTGCGCTGGTCGGCTGTACGGTGGCACCGGGATTCGAGTTTGAGGATTTTGAGATGGCGAGGCGGGAGGAGTTGGTAAGCGAGTATCCTCAGCATCGCGGAGTGATTGAAGGCTTGACGTGGGAGTAGGTCTCGTTTTGCGGGAGCATGAGCACCATCGCCTTGTTTAGAACAGCCATCGCTGCGCCGCAATACGGTGAACAGGAACTGTTTCAGCTATTGAAGTTTCGCGTACTCCTCCTTGGCTTCTTTCAGGATAGGGATGTTGGGGTCGGCATCTTTCCAGAGGGTGAGGAAATCTTTGTAGGCGGCGAGGGCGCGGACGCGGGCAGCATCGCGATCAGCCGGCGAGCTTTGCTCGCCCGGGACGGCCCCTTCGACTTCGCTCAGAGCAGGCTTAGCGGCGGTCCCCACACGAGCATATCCGGCTTCCAGCGCATTGGCACGGGCCACGCCCAGATGCGCCAGCGCTCCGCTCCAGCAGTTCCAGACGATGCCGCTCTGGTCGATGATCTTCTGAAATTCGGCGGCGGCGGCGCTGCCTTGTCCGCCTGCCAGGTATGCCTCCCCACGTATGTATGTTGGATACAGGCAGGAAATATTGGCGACGAAACCGATCTGCCCCAATTCGAGTGGCGGAACAGCGGCTTGCAGAGCAGTCAGGGCAGCTGCGGGGTTCTTTTTGTCCAGCGCCAACTGCGCCTGAATCGCGGGCAGCCATAGCGACTGCATCTGCGTGTCCACCGGGAAGTGTTTGCTCAGATCTTGCGCCAGCGATTCGGCTCGTGCCGTATCGCCCGCCATGGCAAAGGCGAGCGCGGCTTCGATCTCGACGCCCTGACTGGTGGGAACCAGCTTCAAAGCCTCCGCCGCTGAATGCCGGGCTTCCGCGGCATCGCCGTAGGCGGCTTGTACGAGAGCAGCATTCTCCAGCCAGGTCGCTCCGTTTTCCTTGCTGTCCGCTTGGATGGCGGAGTCTACTGCCTGCTTGGTCAATTTCCGGGCCTTGTCCAGATGACCCGCGTACGCCTCGGTGTCGGATGCCAGAGCCAGACCAAAGTTCTCACTTTCGGGCTTACCCGCAAACCACTGTTGCTGCTCTGCCATCGCGGCGGAATCCGCCCGGATGAAGGCAAGAGCGTAAAGAAGATTGTGGAGTGTGAAATTATCCAGCTTTTGCGCCTGCGTCTCGTGGATGATCTTCCGCGTTTCGTCCAGCTGTTGCAGGGCAAGGGTGTCGTTGGCGAGATTCACATAATTTGTTACCCGATCCGGCGCAAGGTGCAACCCTTGCTTCGTGATCTCCACGGCTTTCTCATACTGCCCCTGTCCGGAGTACACATTGCCCAAATTGCCGTACGCTGGGGCGTATCGTGGGTAGCTCTCAATCTCCTCCTGATACGTCTGGGCCGCTTTATCCAGTTCTCCGGTTACATACGAATAGTAGGCGGCCGTGATCGTCAGCTTTTCCCGCTCGCTGGCATGTTCCCGCAACTGAAATGCCTTGGTGAAATACTCGCTGGCTCGACCTAGCTCGCCGAGACTGAGGTAGTTGTTGCCCACTGCCTCGTAGCCCATGGCAAAATTCGGATCGAGCTCGATGGCACGCTGGACATAGGGAAGGGCTCCGGCGGGACCTTTCTCATTCATCGCCTTTCTGCCAAGACTGTATGCTTTCAGAGCTTCGAGCGAGGACGTGGTGGCCTGTTCGAGCGGAAGATCAAACTTCTGCACCGTAGCCAGGGACTCCCCCAACTCCGTGCGCAGCTTCGATGTCGCCTCGCCGAGCGCCTCCAGCACCTTCTCCTTGGAGGCCGCCGTCCCCTGTTCCTCGGCCAGCGGGTCTCCCGTCTGGCAATTCACCGCCTTTAACACCAGCACGTATTCGCTGCCCAGACTGGCAACCGACCCGGCAATATATGCCTTGCTGCCCGCCCGCTGGCAAAGTTCCCGGGCAACGTCGGGCGTGAGCTTGGTATCGCGAGGGCGCGTCATCAGTTTCAGGGTCGCCGCAATCTTGTTATCGGAAAGCACATTCAGAAACGGCGACTGGTTCAGAGAGACACTGAGCGCGGTCTTCAGCGTGTCGTCAAAGACGGGATCGCCGGTTTCGTTACTGAAATCGGCGAGAACGACAGTGTCTTTCTCGGTGAGGCGATGCGCTGTCTGTTGCCGCGAGCGATAGTAAAGGCCGACGGCGAGGACTGCAGCGAGTACGATGGCGGCCAAAACCCAGCCGAGCTTCTTTCCGAAATAGGCTCGGCCAGAACGGCTGGGGGCGGCCGTTCCCACATGTTCCGTGGCTGACGACGTTTGGGTGGGGACAGCCGCCCCCGGCTGTCCGCTCGAGCGCAGCTCGACTCCTTCTCCCCTGCCTGCAAGAGGCACGCTGCCGGAATCAGCTGCTCTGGCTCGTCCTGTTTCAGTATCCCGCTTCAGTCGTTGCAGGTCGGCTCGCATTTCCGCCGCGCCCTGATAGCGCAGATTGCGATCCTTCTCCAGCGCCTTATTGATGATGTCTTCCAGCTTGGGTGGAATCTCGCGATTGAACCGAATCGCAGGCGGCGGGTCGGAATCGAGGATCGACTTGAATATGACTGCAGAGGTTTCGCCATGGAACGGCATCGCTCCGGTTGCCATTTCGTACAGAACCGTGCCGAAGGAAAACAGGTCGGTGCGGGCATCCAGTTCCTTGCCCCTGGCTTGCTCCGGCGACATGTAGGCGACGGTTCCGAGCGTAGAACCGGGGCTGGTGAGATGATCCGCGTCCACCGAACCCGTCGCGGTGTTGAGCGCAGCAATATTGCTCGAAGAAGTGCTCGCCAGACTGACCTTCGCCAGCCCAAAGTCCAGAATCTTGGCGTGCCCGCGCTTGGTGACGAAGATGTTTGCAGGCTTGATGTCGCGGTGGACGATTCCCTCAGCATGCGCGGCATCGAGGGCATCGGCAATTTCGATGGCGAGCGACAGAATCAATTCCGTTTCCAGCGGACACCCTGCGATGCGGTGCTTCAGCGTCACGCCATCGAGATACTCCATGGCGATGAAGTGCTGACCTTCGCGCTCGTCAATCTCGTGCACGACGCAGATGTTGGGATGGTTTAGAGCGGATGCGGCTTGCGCCTCACGCTGGAAGCGGGCAAGAGCTTGCGGATCCTTGGATACTTCATCGGGCAGGAATTTCAAGGCAACGAAGCGATGCAGCTTCACGTCCTCGGCCTTGTAGACAACGCCCATCCCGCCGCCGCCGAGTTTTTCGACGATGCGGTAGTGCGAGATGGTTCGATCGATCACAGCGCGGGAGAATCTTACGTGTGCGGGGAGGTCAAGTCAATGTTAAGCCAGAGGGATGGGCGCAGCTCGAAATGGTGTCGTTTATAAATCGCGACAGCACTCCCCGGCGGGACTTACCTTACTGCAGCGGCTTTCTTAGGGAACATCTCTCCGATACGTTTGATCTGCGCCCCCACACCCCGTAGTTTTTCTTCGATGTTTTCATAGCCGCGATCGATGTGGTAAACGCGGTCGATAATGGTCTCGCCATCGGCGACCAGCGCGGCGAGGACTAGCGAGGCACTGGCGCGCAGGTCGGAGGCAAGAACTGCGGCCGCACTGAGAGGCGTTTTTCCGCGAACCACGGCGCGGCGGCCTTCGATTTTAATATTCGCGCCCATGCGAACCAGTTCTTGTGCGTGCATGAATCGGTTTTCGAAAATATTTTCTGTGATCACGGACGCGCCTTCGGCCTGCGTGGCCAGCGCCATGAACTGAGCTTGCATGTCGGTAGGGAAGCCGGGGAACTCCTCCGTGCTCATGTCGGCGGCGACGAATGGATTATCTCCCATTACGCGGACAGATTCGCCAGTGCACTTCGTCTTCACGCCGACTTCTTTGAGTTTGCTGAGCAGGGCATCGAGATGAGTAGGATCGCACCCAGTAATGTTGAGATCGCCGCCAGTCATGGCTCCCGCGATGAGAAAGGTTCCAGCCTCAATGCGGTCGGGGATAATGCGATGTTTCGCACCTTTTAGCTTTGTTACACCTTTCACGCGGATCGTGGGCGTGCCCGCGCCTTCGATCTTTGCTCCCATCTCGTTAAGTAAGGCGGCCAGGTCGGCAACTTCGGGTTCGCGCGCGCAATTCTGCAGAATCGTTTCCCCTTCCGCAAGAGTGGCGGCCATGAGCAGATCTTCGGTGCCGGTGACGGTAATTTTGTCGAAGACAATTTCCGTTCCTCGCAGGCGATCGGCGGCGGCTTCCACGTAACCGTGATCCTGTGTGATTCTTGCGCCGAGCTGTTCGAGTCCCTTGATGTGCATGTCGATCGGACGGCTCCCGATGGCGCAGCCACCGGGGAGCGAGACGCGGGCGCGTCCGCAGCGGGCAACCAGCGGTCCAAGAACAAGAGTGGAGGAGCGCATGGTTTTCACCAGTTCATAGGAAGCTTCAGGACTGGCGATGTTTTTGCAGTGCAGCGTAGTGCGGTGCTGGGCGCGTCCGTAACCGAGTTCGACCTCGGCGCCCATGGCGGCCAGCAGGTTGCGCGTGGTTTGAATGTCGCGCACCTGAGGAATGTTTTCGAGGATGACTGGTTCGTCGGTGAGCAGCGCCGCGGCCATGCAGGGAAGCGCAGCGTTCTTTGCGCCGCTAACGCGCACGGTGCCGAGCAGCGGCTCGCCGCCGCGGATTACAAGTTTGTCCATGAGGTATGAGTCCTGAAAAATCCATTCTAGCGGGGAAGTGGGCTGGGGGTGGGTAATCGGGAGGGCACGGACTAGTGGGGTCTAATTAAAGTTGATTCCTCACCGGGCTTGCGCTCCGTTCGGAACGACAAGATTAGTTAGGGTGAGTCCAATTGTCGATGGACAAACCGCGCACCCGTTTAAATTCGCGAGTATTGTTGGTGACCAGCGTGAGGCCGAGGCTGCGGGCGTGGGCGGCGATGAACAGATCGTTGGCTCCAATCATCGCGCCACGGGCTTTCAAATCGGCACGGATTTTCGCGTAGTGCGAGGAGGCTTCATCGGGAAAATCCAGAATCTCGACGTAGCGTAGAAATGCGGCGAGTGCCGCTTCGTCCTGCTTGGGTTTTGGAGATACTTCGACTCCGAACAAGAGTTCCGACTTGGTGATCACCGAGATGCACACGTCGCTGACGGAAGTCTTCGCGAGCCGCCTTAGGACTGCGTCATGCGAACGCCGCATGATGTAGGAGCAGGTATCCGTGTCCAGCATGTAACGCGGCATCAGCGCTTGCGTTCCTGTACGGGAAGATCCTCGACATTCTCCATAAATGAAGATGAGGCAACTGGGGCGTCGGCCAGGTAGGAGGACCAGTCGGTGGGACGGGGCGAAAGGACTAAGTCCTCGCCTTCCTTCCGTATGAATACTTCGTCAGTTTTGAATTGAAAGTCCTTAGGCAGACGAACGGCTTGACTGCGGTTGTTCATGAAGAGCTTGGCTTTACGGCCCGGAGTTGGCATATACAACAGTATATGCCAAAGCAGAGTAGTTTTCCAGCAAAGTTTTCCAGCAAAGAAAAGCTGATTCCTCACCGGGCTCGCGCCCGGTTCGGAACGACAAGAGATGGGTCCGGGCGAATCTCTTTAAAACGTCTTGCGGAAGAGCCAGAATAAAGATCCCGACAGCATCATGGCCACAGGCAAAGTCAGCACCCAGGCCAACGCCAGATTGCGCACGGTGGACCACTGAATGCCGGAGTGATTCGCAGCCATGGTGCCGGCGATTCCGGAGGAGAGCACGTGAGTGGTGCTGACCGGCAGCCCAAATCCGTCGGCGGCGCCGATGGTGGCCATGGCGGTGATTTCGGCAACTGCGCCTTGCGCGTACGTCAGATGGCTTTTGCCGATCTTTTCTCCGACGGTTACAACAATGCGCTTCCATCCGACCATGGTGCCGAGTCCAAGGGCCATCGCGACCGCCACTTTCACCCAGAGCGGAATGAATCGGGTGGAGTGGTCGATGTGTTTCTTGTAGTTGGCAAGGATGGCGGTCTCGGACGCAGTGAAAGTCGGGTTGTGACTTTTCTGCATCAGCCGGATGGCTTCGCTGATCAGGTACATGTCATTGCGGAAGTTACGAACCTGGTCGTTAGGGATATTCTTCATCTCTTTGTAGAGAGCGGTTTCGTTGCCGATGTCGCTGACCAGGGTGCGCAGTGCAAGCATGGTGTTGGGCGTGAAGTCTTTGTCGCGGATGTAACTGGTGACATCTTCGTGGGCGTCGCCGATCGCTGCATTGGGGCTAACATATTTGTTCAGAACGTCGGCAGCTTGCTGAGAGACGGCAATGAAGTCCTGCGAATCCTGGTAGGTGACGGCATGGTTGAGTGCGTAGGCGGTGGGAACGGTGCCGATCAGGATCAGCATGATCAGTCCCATGCCTTTTTGTCCGTCATTCGATCCATGGAAGAAGCTGACTCCGGTGCAGGTCAGGACGAGCAGGCAGCGAATGTAGAACGGAGGGGGTTCGGTACCCTCGGGCGCCGAGTAAAGTTTGGGATCCTTGATGAGAGCTTTGGCGAGAAGCAGAAGCAGTCCAGCGACACCGAAGCCGACGATCGGCGAAAGCAGGAGCGCTTTGCCGATGTTAGCAGCCTGGCTCCAATCGACGCCGCTGGTGCCACTTCTGCCATTCATCAGTTGATTGGCGATGCCGACGCCGATCACCGAACCGATGAGAGTGTGCGAACTGGAGGCGGGCAATCCGAAGTACCAGGTGCCAAGGTTCCAGATGATGGCCGCGACCAGCAGCGCAAACACCATGGCGAACCCAGCCTTGCTGCCGACTTGAAGAATCAGTTCGACTGGTAGTAGCGAGACAATAGCGAATGCAACCAAGCCACTGGAAACAAGCACGCCGAGGAAATTCCAGAAGCCTGACCAAACTACCGCGATATGCGGCTCCAGCGAGTGGGTGTAAATGACCGTGGCAACGGCATTGGCAGTGTCGTGGAATCCATTGACGAACTCGAAACCCAGAGCAACCAGCAGAGCGATGCCCAGGAGCACAAACGGCAGCACGGATTCGTTGTGCACGAACGACAGATCGTGCAGCAGGCTGGAGCCGGCATAGCCGACGCCGATAACCAGCACGATGCCGAAAACTAACATTCCAATCTTGCCCGGAGATCGGGATAACTTTCGGTCGAGGACGCTCGGTGTTGTTGTTGCTGTGGCCATAGTTGTTCCTCAGGTCGGAAGGCGTTAAAGCAGATGGAGTGCCGAAGTCCGTGACTATACGGAATGATTGTTACGCCAGTATGAAATTATCCGGCGTGAGAAAACTCTGTCTGCTGGATGGGTTTACGAGTCTTGCGAAACCTAATCACGCCTCGGACATCCAACCCAGACAGAGGCAATGCAAGATATTTGAAAGGAGAACGAAAATGGCTAAGGTGAAGTTGGCGTTGCTGGCGCGAGTTGAGGCGAAAGCAGGCAAGGAAGCTGAGGTGGAAAGCTTCCTGCGGAGCGCGTTGTCAATTGTGCAGGAAGAGCCGGCAACAGTGGAGTGGTTTGCCATCAAGATGGGCCCCTCAACCTTTGGGATCTTTGATGTGTTTGAAGATGAAACGGGACGGCAGGCTCATTTAAACGGGCGAGTGGCCGCTGCGTTGATGGCGAACGCGGGAACGCTTGCTGGCCAAAGCTCCAGTGATTGAGAAGTGTGAAGTATTGGAGGTGAAGCAGGTTAATGATCTTTAAATCCACTATTTTATTGACTTCTTTCGGTTGCAAAAATAGTCATCAACCCTGGTGTGAGGTGTGGCAACTAAATAACAGATGCCAGTAAATCCCGCAGCAGCGCGCCAACACGCGTTCTGCAAACAATGGAGGAATAAACATGGCAGATGATATGAACAAACAGCAGGGCGGTCAGCACGGCCAAGGGCAGAACCAACAGAACCAACAGAGCGGCCAACAGGGTCAGTACGGTCAGGGCCAGAAGAGCGGACAACCCGGCCAGACCGGGCAGTCCGGCCAACAACAGAAGGGGAATGTCGATCCGAACAAGAAGAATCCTTCTCAGAACGAGGAGCAGGAAGAGCGGGATCGTCAACGCCGCGCGTCATAGTTTTAAAAAATAAAGTGATATGACTTAAGGAGTTCCAGTCATGGCTGGAACTCCTTGTTTTTTGTTCCTCACTTTCCGATCAGTCGTTACTGGGGATGTATGTTCCGCCTGGCCTTTCGATAAGGGTTCGGCGTTTGGGCGGGCATTGTTTACAATGGTAGATTCGTCTACCCGCGTCAGGGAATCCCTGCGCCGGGGACGAATGTGCCTTGAAACAATCTGCCTTGGAAAGATCTGAACAAAAACCCGACGTCTCAGTCCGCACCTCCCCCGTCGTGTACTGGCGCGTGGAAGGGAGCCTGCTCGACCTGACCGTCGTGCAGCCTGTGGCGTTTTTTACCTGGAACGCGCAGACCTTCACCGAACGTTTTCGCCGCCGCGGCCTCATCTTCCTGTTGGCTGCGCTGCGGCCGTTTCTATATTCGACCAATCGAAAGTTCGCAACCCGGGTGGTGCATACCGCTTTGCGGGGAGTGACGCGCGACCGGCTGGATCTGCTGGGTGAAGAATATTTTCAATACAAATTGAAACCGCAGTTGAAGGCGCGTGGAGTGGAGCGCGTGCAGGAGTTGGTACGCTCCGGCGCAGACGTGGTGCTGGTCAGTCAGGGGCTTGAGCATGTGATGAAGCCGCTGGCACAGCATCTTGGGGCGAAGCGGTTGGTGGCAAACCGGCTGGAGTTTCGTGACGGAGTGGCGACGGGCAGGCTTCTGGAGCCGATAATACGGCCGCGCGGAGCCTTTGCGCGGATTCAGGAGCAAAGTCCAGATGGCCGCCGCGCACCGAAGACGCTGGCGCGCCAGCTCGACATCACGCTCGAAGAATTGCGCTCAGCGATCACTGGATCTGGCCGGGAATCGGCGGCCCACGAGCACCCGATCGTGCACTTCGAAGGGCGGCAGCAGGCTCCGGGATTTTCCGTACGCCAATCGCTCGCAGGCAAGCACCTCATGCTGATCGGCGTGACCGGATTCATCGGCAAGGTGTGGCTGGCAAATACGCTGATGGAATTGCCGAAGATCGGACGGATTTATCTGTTGATCCGGCGGCAGAAATCAAATCCGGCGCAGCGTCGATTTGAAAAGATCGTAGAAGAATCGCCAGTATTCGATCCGCTATTCGACAAGTATGGAGTTGGGCTCGGCGAATACTTGCGGGAAAAAGTAGAAGTGGTTGAGGGAGACGTTACGCGTCCGGGCCTGGGGCTGGATCCGGAAATATGTCGGCGGCTGCAAAAGAATCTTGATCTGATTGTGAACAGTTCGGGATTGACCGATTTCAATCCCGATCTGCGGGATGCGCTGAGCACGAATACCGATGCTGCGATGAACATCCTGGAATTCTTGCGGGCGACTGATCATGCGGGATTGCTGCACCTTTCTACGTGTTACGTGGCGGGAGAGCGCGATGGACGCGTGCCAGAGAAATTGATTCCGAATTACACCCCCCGCCATGTGCCGAACTTCGATGCCGAGCAGGAATGGCGGTCTCTGCAGCAAGTGATCGCGAAGGCGGAGGCGCAAGCCGAGGGCGACGAAGTAACCGCCGATTTAAGATCGCAATCGTTGGCCAAAGAGCATGCGGCGAAAGGCCTGCAGGGCGCGGCTCTGGACAATCAAATCCGCAAGAATCGAATTCGATGGTTGAAAAACTATTTAACCGAAGCGGGAACACGCAGGGCGAAGGAACTGGGCTGGCCCAACACTTACACCCTCACGAAGAGTCTGGCTGAGTCGCTGATTGTAAAGTATGGCAAGGGGCTTCCTATCGCGGTTGTGCGTCCGGCGATTGTAGAAACTTCCGTAGCGAAGCCGTTCCTGGGATGGAATGAAGGGATCAATACATCGGCTTCGCTGTCGTATTTACTGGGAACATACTTCCGGCAGTTGCCCTCGAACGAGAGCAAACGGCTCGATATCATTCCGGTGGATGCGGTGTGCGATGGAATGACTTTGATTGCCGCGGCGATCGTCGAGCGGCGGCACGATGAGCTGTATCAGTTAGCGACGTCGGCGACGAACCCTTGCGACATGGGGCGGTCGATCGAGCTAACGTCATTGGCGCACCGCAAGCATTACCGGGCGCAAGAGGGCTTGGAATCATGGTTGCGCCTGCGCTTCGACGCCATTCCGGTTTCGAAGACGAGATACCAGAGAATGTCGGCGCCGGCGCAAAAGGCGATCGTCAAGTCGATCCAACGGATCATGTCGCCGCTGCCGTTGAAGAAAACGCCGCTGGTGAAAGCGGAGAGAAATCTGGAGCGGCTAGAAAAATTGATCGAGTTGTTTGAGCCGTTCATCCTGCTGAATGAGCACGATTTTGCCGCCGACAATATAGAAAAACTGTCCCAAGCGCTGGTGGAAGAGGAGCGCGAAGAATTCGGATACAAGGCACGAATGCTCGATTGGTGGGATTATTGGATCAACGTGCATATCCCGGCGCTGCGCAAGTGGACTTATCCCTTGATTGAAGGCAGGCCGCTGGAGGCGCGGCCGGCGCGCAGTTTAGAGAATAACGAGACAGTAAAAACCGGCACGAACGGGAATTGGTGAATGGCAATATTTCTGACAGGGTCGACGGGATACATTGGGGCGCACGTGGCCGCGAATTTGCTGCAGGACGGGGCGGCGCTGAACGTGCTGGTACGCGCCGGCGATGTTGGCGACGCAGAGGCTCGCTTGTGGCAGGCTCTGCAACTGCACCTGGACTTCCCACAATTTTACGAATTCTTGCAGACCAGAGTACGTGTCTTTCGCGGCGACCTAACCGACCCAGGCTTCGGATTAGGACGCGATGAATATGATCGCCTGGTGCACACCACCGATTCGGTGATTCATTGTGCGGCGTCGCTGAACCGTAAATCGGAAAAAAGTTGTCTGAATGTGAATCTGCGCGGCACTCTGGAAGTCTTGACTCTGGCGCGGAGCGCCGAACATTATCACGGCTTGCGGCGTTTCAGCCAGGTGAGCACCGTGGCGGTTGCGGGCAAGCGGCAGAACGAAGTGGTCAGCGAAGACCAATCCATTGACTGGGATCGATCGGATTACGATCCCTATGCGCGAACTAAAAAATTCTGTGAGCACATGATGCGCGTGTTGCTGCCAGAGACTCCGAAAACTGTTTTCCGTCCCAGCATCGTGCTGGGCGATAGCCGTTATGCTGAAACTACGCAATTCGATATGGTGAAGGCGTTTGTGTTTCTGGCGGGCTTGCCGGTGCTGCCGTTTCGCCCCACGGACAAGATCGATATTGTGAATGTGGATTTCGTTGCAGAAGCAATTGCGACGTTGCATCAGAAGGATCGTCCGCAATTCGATACGTATCATCTTTCGTCCGGCATTGGATCGCAGACATTCCGCGAGATTACGAAGGCATTATCGGCGGCACAGAATAAGCGCGCGCCTGTGTTTGTGCCGGTCGCGGAGCGTCCGTTTGCGGGGTCGGTAAATTTTTTGGCGAATCGCAAAGGATCGATTGCCAGGGGCGCCTCATTGATGAAAGTCTTCATGCCTTATCTGGTATGGAACACCGTTTTCGATAACTCACGCGTGACCGCTGAACTCGGAAAAAAGCCGGTGCCATTTTCCGAGTACTGTTATCCGCTTCTGAAGTTCAGCAGCGAGAACGATTTCGCATACCGGTATCGGCCCTGGCCGGCTGCAGCGGGAGGAACAGCCGCATGATGGACTTCATCCTCGAAGCGTGGGTAAGCACTTCGATCGAGCGCGCCAAAGCTGGATGGATGTTGGGCGCGGGCAAGCGCTGGAAGCCGGGCGAGAAGTTGAAGCTGCTGTTCGCGGGCTACAACGGAACGCGGAACATGGGCTCGGACGTTCGTGTCGAGGAAATGTTGCGACAGATTCGCCACATTCTCGGCGCGAAACGAGTGGAGTTCAGCGTGATGAGCCAGAATGTCGATTTCTCGCGTGGATATTTCGAGGGAACAAAGCAGGTGCATCTGCCAGATATTTTTCCTCCTTTCTTGGCGAGCGAAGTTCCGCAGCACGATGGAGTAGTGGCGTGCGAGGGGTCGATGTTCAAGAGCAAGTTTGCCAATGCGCTCACCACGATGATGATTGGCTCCCTGGGCATCGCGGCGGCGCAGAACAAACTTTCCGTGGGGTATGGGGCAGAAGCTGGCCACATGGATCCACTGGTGGCGAAAATGTGCGGACGCTACTGCAAAAACTCATTTGTGATTACGCGGAATGAGGAGTCGCGTGGAGTCTTGCGCCAGCTGGGCGTGCCCACGGAACTCGGAACCGATACCGCGTGGACTTTTGAGCCGCGCCCCCCCGAGTATGGACAGAGCGTTCTGAAAAAAGTTGGCTGGGACGGGCGGACGCCGGTGCTGGTGGTGTGTCCGATTAATCCTTTTGAGTGGCCGGTGAAGGCGTCAGTTGCGAAGTACGCGGCACGCAGTTTGACGGGCGCTTACAAAAATAGCCACTACCGTACGGTATATTTTCACAATTCGGGGCCGGCAGCGGACCAGGCGTATCACAAATATTGGAATGCAATTGCGAATGCGGTAGATGCATTTCGCAAAAAGAAGAATGTATTCGTGATTCTTGCGGCGACCGAGCGGTTGGATGCGCGTCCTGCGAATCGAATTGCTGAGAAGCTTGGCGGAGTTCCGGTACTCACGTCGGACGAGTACAACATGTATGAACTTGTGAGTGTTCTGCGATCGTGCCACATGATGGCATCGTCGCGGTATCACGGAATCGTTACCTCGATGCCAGGGCTTGTTCCGTCGGCTGGAATCACAATGGATGAGCGCATTCGCAACCTGATGCGTGAGCGCGGACATCAGGATCTGCTGATGACGGTCGACGATCCGGAACTTGAAAGCAAATTATTGGCGGCTCTGGAGAAATTGAGTTGTGAAGGTGAAGCGATTGCGGCCGGCATTGCGCAAACCGTAGTGAAGAATCTGAAGGTGATGGCGCGCATGGGTGTGTACTTTGAAGAAGAAGTGCAAAGAAGGTATCCGGAATTTGAGACGCGCCGGGGCGAATGGAGTTGGGAGGACTATTTGCCGCCGATGGGCGAGGGACTACGTAATCTAGTGTCGGCTTACAACTGAACTGCTATGCGTTCGTTGGAAGGTTTGATCGTGCAATTGATATCTTGAATACACCCATTCCATTCATCGGAGAAGTTTTTTCGCAGCTGCACGCGGCTGCGGACACGCGGATTCTTGCCGAAATCCGTGACGGTGAAATCACGGGCGTAACCGGAAACGATTTACTGGAGCTGATTCGCAAGGCGAGAACTTTTGTTGCCTCGAAAGGACTGAAGAAGGGCGATCGATGTGGCTTACTTGCGGCCAACGGTATTCGCTGGGTCGCGATGGATATGGCGCTGATGGCCGAAGGCCTGATCGTGGTGCCGTTGTATTCACGACAGGCGCCCGCTGAGCTGATCGCGATGATGAAGGATTCCACACCGTCGATGGTGTGCTGTGGCGACGCCGCATTGAGGGATGGAATCGCGCAGGGTTGGCCGGAAGCGCCTCCGCAGTTTCTGTTTGACGAGATTTTTGCTGGCGTAGAGGGGATGCAATTAGATCGGCCACAGGTTGGGAAGGATAATCCGGTGACGATCATCTACACGTCGGGCACTTCGGGCGAGGCCAAGGGAGTGGTGCTGACTGCGGCAAACGTGGGCTTCATGCTGGATCGCACCGCGGAACGTTTGAGCGAGCTGATGTCCGGCTCATCCTCTGGCGCTGGACGGCAGGATTGCATCTTCCATTATTTGCCGTTCACGTTTGCTGCGTCGTGGATTGCTTTGCTTACGTTTCTGAAGCGGCGGAGCCTGGTCACGATCAACATGGACCTGGCGAAGATCGCGAGCGACATGCGGACAGTGGCTCCGGATTATTTTCTGAATGTGCCGCAATTGCTGGAGCGAATGCGCCGAGCCGTAGATGAACAACTGTGGCAGACCGGCGGAGTACCGCAGGCAATTTATTCGCGGGCCAAGGCTGCATGGGTGCGGCAACAAGAGAAGCAGTCAGAAACTGGCGATACTTTATGGCTTGGTCTGGCGAATCTCCTGGTGTTTCCGGCTATCCGGAAGAAGATGATCGGCAAGAATCTCAAGGCGCTGATTTGCGGTTCGGCGCCACTGAGTTCCGAGACACAGCTTTATTTCATGATGCTGGGAATTCGCGTGCTTCAGGTTTACGGTCTGACGGAAACCACCGCGATTTGCACGATGGACCATCCGAATCGGGTCGAGGTGGGACGCGTGGGACCGGC
This sequence comes from uncultured Acidobacteriaceae bacterium, assembly GCA_963724815.1. Lineage (GTDB taxonomy): Bacteria > Acidobacteriota > Terriglobia > Terriglobales > Acidobacteriaceae > Sulfotelmatobacter. The sequence goes on along the minus strand of CAVRWS010000023.1, from coordinate 27,786 downwards.
GATTCCCGGGATGGAGATGAAGCTCGGCGAGAATGATGAAATCCTGGTGCGCGGGCCGAATATTTTCCGGGAGTATTGGAAACGGCCCGAGCAGACCGCGGAAGCGGTGCGCGACGGATGGTTCCACACCGGTGATCAAGGCGAGGTGAATGCGGCCGGGAATTGGCGAATCGCCGGACGTATCAAGAACCTCATTGTGTTGGGCTCGGGGCACAAGATTTCACCGGAGCCGATCGAGAATGCAATCGCGAAACTTTTGCCGGAAGCGCAGCAAGTGGTCGTGGTCGGTAACGGACGCGGATATTTATCGGTGCTGGTGACTGGAAGCGCGACAGCCGAGAAGGTACAGGCAGCGCTGGATGCGGTGAATCCGGAATTGCCGCATTACAAGCAGGTGCGGGCCTTTCGCGTGATTCCGGAACCGTTTTCGATTGAGAACGGATCGCTCACAGTGAATGGAAAGTTGAAGCGCGACGTGATCGCATCGCGCATGAAAAATGACATTGAGGAAATGTACCGAGTGAAGCAGGCAGTGTAGCCAGGGTACGAGAGAGCTTCAACCACGAGGGACACAAAGAGTGCTCGAAGGAAAGCCTAACGCAACATTGGAGAGCGAGTGCCGCGGTAGCGCTTTGTCTTGGACTCTGAACGATGGCGTGATTGAGTTGGCGCTGCACCGTGGACCTTGTAATGAGCTAGGTTCGGCGTCGCTTGAAGAGTTCGAGAAGTTCGTGACTGCTTTAGCCATCATGGAGGCGCAGGCTCACGCGCTCATTATTTACAGCGAGATGAAGCCGGGATTTTGCGCCGGTGCGGATCTGCGCGAGTTGTACCAGCGGTCGCAGGCGATGGAAAAACTCGAAGCGGCAAAGGGCGTGCGGGACTTTCTGGAGCGCATTCACCGCGTGTTGAATATTATCGACGCATCGCCTTTGACCACGATTGCGGCGGTGCACGGAGTCACGTTTGGCGGAGGATTCGAGCTGGCGCTGGCTTGCGATTTGATCGTTGCCGATAAGATGGCGCGGTTTTGCTTTCCTGAACTGAGGCTGGGATTGATTCCTGGGTTTGGAGGCATTCCTCGTCTGAAACGTGATTTGGGGAATGCGGTGGTGAGGGATCTGTTGTTGACAGGGCGCAGTTTCAACGCTACGAAGGCGCAGCAGATTGGGCTGGTGAGCCAAGTGGTTGGAGAAGGCGAGGCGTTGCGCGCAGCACGAGCGACGGCAGCACAGTTGAAGAAGTTCGATCGTGCCACGGCCGCGGCAGCGAAGAAGTTTATCAAACCGATTCCGCAGGAGGAACTGCGCCAGGAGATCGATTTATTCTGCGAGCTATTTGCGCGGCCAGCCGTAGAGGCCGGATTGCGGAGATTTGTCGAGAGTACCGATGCGCAGCCGTATCTGCCCTAGCGACGCCGTTTACGGTGTACGGAACGGATGCAGAGTTTTCCGGGCTCGAAACGGTTCGGAGTTAGATTGTGATTTGGGTGGAAATATGCAGACTGCTGAGCAAACGCTGGGTGAAATATTGAATCTCGCAGCGGCGCACTTCAAGGTGCCGCGGGAAAAGCTTTCTCCTGATGACGATTTTTTCAAAACGTTGGGAATCGACAGCTTGCAGACGCTCGACTTGCTGACCAAGCTGGAGAATCATTTTCATGTGGAACTTCCGGATTATGAATTGCAGGGAGTTTCGGACTTTCGCACCTTGGCGGGGAGGATTCAGGCGAGACTGTAGGGAAGACCTTCTATTGTTGATTGCTGATTTTTGATTGTTGATTAGAACTTGATCGGTATTCGGCGTTTTGGATCAACAGTTGATGAGCCACAATCGGCAACGTTCTTATGCTCGATCTCCAAAAATATAGTTGCCTGGGCGCGGCTTTGCGCGATGCTCTCGATCGTTTTTCCGCTGAAACCTGCCTGATTGAAGCGGACCGCGACCGCGAAAAGACGCAGCTCACTTATTCTGATTTCAAAGAAATCAGTTTGCCTTTGGCGCGCGCGCTGGAGGACGCGGAATTCGATGCGGATGACCGCGCGGCCATCCTGATGACCAATCAGTCGAAGTGGCTGATTTCGGCGTACGCGATTTTCTACGTGGGCGGCGTCCTGGTTCCTCTGGATTACAAACTGACCGCGGCAGAGCAGTTGCAGTTGCTGGAACACTCCAAGGCTAAAGTGTTGGTGGTTGAGTTCTACCTGTGGCGGGCGATTATGCAGTCGCCGGAGTTTCATGACATCAAGACAAAATTAGTCTTGGTCACGGAGGCTCCGCTGGGGGCGGACCTTGCGGGGGGATTCCGCTGGGAAGACTTCAAGCGTAAAGGCGTTCCCGATTTTGTGATGCGGCAGCGCGAAGACACGGCGTGCATCGTTTATTCCTCCGGCACGGGTGGCCGTCCCAAGGGATGCGTGCTGACGCATGAAAATTATCTCGAGCAGTGCCGGGCGTTGACGGCGTTGTATCCATTTTGGCCGGGAGTGCGGTATTTGAGTATTCTGCCGACGAATCACGCGATCGATTTCATGGTCGGATTCATTGGGCCATTTGTTTGCGGCGCTTGCGTGGTCCACCTGCGGACGCTTCGCCCGGAATTCGTTCGTGATGCTTTCGTCCGCTACCGGATCACATATGTTTCACTGGTGCCGATGATCGTAAAAAATCTCGAGCGCGGGCTGCGCGCTAAGTTTGACGAATTGCCCTCGTGGAAGCGGGCGATTCTGAATCGCATGATTTCAGTTAACAAGTTACTAACCCGGGGTCGGCCCCGCGTAAAAATGAGCCGCATGTTGCTGCCACAAGTGCATCGCGCCTTCGGCGGAGAGTTGCTGGCGCTGATCACCGGCGGAGCATTCATGGAGCCGTCGACGATGCAATTTTTCTACGATTTGGGAATTCCGGTAGTCAACGGTTACGGTTTGACGGAAGCGGGGACGGCGCTCACGTTGAACGATCTGAAGCCGTTCCGTGCGGATACGGTGGGGAAACCGCTCCCCGGTGTGGAATTGCGAGTGCTCAGTCCAAATGAGGAGGGAATTGGGGAGATTGCGGCGCGAAGCAAGACGGTAATGTCGCATTATTTGGACGATGCGGAATTAACGCTGGGAACGATCGTGGATGGATGGCTGCTGACGGGCGATTTGGGCCGCTTTGATAAGAGTGGACATCTGCAGCTTTTCGGGCGGAAGAAAAACATGATCGTGACCGAAGGCGGTAAAAATATTTATCCCGAAGATATTGAAGCGGTGTTCGACGGACTTCCGGTGAAGGAATACTGCATTTTCGCGGCGAATTATGTATGGCCGCAAAAAGAATTAGGACGGGAAATGTTAGTAGTAGCGCTGCGACTGGAACAGAATCAGCGCTTCGACAGCGCGCTGCTGCAGGAGATAGTGAGCCGCAATCGACGCCTGCCGGATTTCAAACGCGTCGCGGGTTACATCCTCTGGGAGAACGACTTTCCGCGTACAGCCTCAATGAAAGTGAAACGGCAAGTGCTGGCGGAAGAAATCGGAAAAGCAGTGGAGCGGCGCGCGGTGGTCGGGCTGTGAGCGAGAGCCCCTACCTCGCGATTGTGAACCCTGCGGCAGGCGGTGGTCGGAGTCGCAAACTGCTGGGGCCCGCGCTGGAGCGGTTGCGAGCGGGCGGTGTGGCGATTGAAGTTTCGCAGACGAAGGGTGAGGGCGACGCTACCAGAATCGCCCGCGAGGCTTACGGGCAGGGCTTCAGAAAATTTATTGCCGTGGGCGGGGATGGAACTTCGTATGAAGTGGTGAATGGTCTGTTCCCGCAGGCCGGCGCGGGAGAGCGGCCCACGTTAGGATTCTTGCCATTGGGGACGGGCAATTCTTTTCTGCGCGATTTCAGCGATCGCGGGCTAGAGCACGCTATCGAGTCACTGGTTTCGAAAAGAACGCGAGTCTCCGACGTCTTGAGGTTGCGTCATCGCGACGGCGTTCTTCATTACATCAATCTACTTAGCGTGGGCTTTCCGGCCGACGTGGCGACTTTGCGGTCTCGGCGATTCAGCGGTCAGGGCGAACTGGGATATTTTATTTCCATTTTTCTCGGGCTCATCCGATTAGAAAGACGACCGTTTCCGGTGCGGGTTGAGGGAGAAACGGAATTCGACCGGCGTCGCTGCCTGTTTCTCACCTTTAACAACAGCAAGTTCACTGGCGGCACAATGATGATTGCGCCTAAGGCTGAAACCAACAGCGGAATGATTGAATACGTCCGCTGGGGAGCGATTGGGCGACTGGGGCTGATGCGCAACTTGCCGGGGCTTTATGATGGCACGCACATTCATCATCCCCTTGCAGAGCGAAAAGCCGTGCACAAGGTGGAATTCGATCTAGACGGCCCGGTGGATGTAATGGTTGATGGCGAAGTGTTGACGCTGCAATGCGAGGCTCTGGATGTGCTCCCGGGAGCGCTGAATGTTGTCGTCTGAGCGCATGTTATAAAAGTGGATGCAGGAAATAAATCATGTCTGAACAGAGGCGAAAACAGCGGCAGAAGCAGAATCCGGTCGTGGAACCCGCTAAGTCCTCGCGGAACACGCTGATTTGGGGCGTCATTGTGGTGGTGGCAGTGCTGGCTTACGGCGGATGGTGGTACTACACCAATCACCGTTACGATGGGTTTGCCAAGTGCCTGGCGGCGAAGCAAACCAAGATGTATGGATTGTATTGGTGTCCGCATTGCGCCGAGCAGAAAGCGATGTTTGGAAAAGCGTTTCAATATGTGCCCTATGTCGAATGTGCGATCAAAGGTTCGCGAGAGCTGGCGCCGGCGTGTAGCGCGGCCGGTGTGAAGTTGTTTCCGAGTTGGCAGTTTGGCTCGAACCCTCCGAAAGAGGGTGTCTATCCTTTGGAAGAGCTCTCCGATAAAACCGGGTGCGCGCTGCCGTGAGTGCAACGTCGAAGCAGACTAGCGGTCTTTTATACACATTGATAGCGGCTCTGGCGCTGGCGGGGACCGCTGTCTCCGCCGTATCGTTGCAACGTCATTACGCGAAATCGGCGTCGGCCTTCTGTGATTTTGGAGAGAGATTCAATTGCGACATCGTGAATCGCAGCGAGTATTCCACGGTGATGGGCATTCCGGTCGCTGCGATCGGCGTGGCGGGTTACGCAGTGCTTTTCGCGTTGGCTACTTTTTACCGTGCGCGAATGCAGACACCGATTCGCCTGCTGCTGTTGTCTCTGGCGGGGCTTTTATTCGCTCTGTATCTTACCTATATCGAAGGCCACGTTTTAGAAACATGGTGCATTCTGTGTCTGAGTTCGCTGGCGCTGATCACAGGGATCACGTTGCTGGCGTGTGTTGTAAAGCTGCGCGCCGGAAGGCGCGTCTGACGCTTGCCTGATGGGAAGAATCCAAAAAGAAAATAAAAGTGGAGCAGTTTCCCAGGTGATCCGTGCTGGCGGAGCGACGGGAGACCTGCGACTGCACGAATTTCGCAGCCGGATTTTCAAGAACACCCGCTTCCTTAGAGTATGCCTGCCTCCGGGTTATGACGACGCCGGAAACGGAGATCGCCACTACCCAGTCCTCTACTTGAACGATGGGCAGAATCTGTTCGAGTCATCGACCGCTTTCGGGGGAGTGGAATGGGGCGTGGATGAGAGCGCCGATCGGCTGATTCGTGAAGGCGCGGTTTGTCCGTTAATTATCGTGGGCATCGATAACATGGGCAAAGACCGGCTTCGCGAGTATATGCCGCACCGGTCGATGCATCCCATGATGCTGCGAGTGCAGGGGCATCGGTATCCCGATTTTCTGCTCAAGGAAGTGATGCCGTTTGTGGAGAGTAACTATCGCGTTGCCACGAGCCCGGAGAATACTGGCTTGGGAGGATCGTCCTTGGGAGCGCTGATTGCGTTGTATACCGCAATCGCACGACCGGGAGTGATTGGACGGTTGCTGCTGGAGAGTCCCTCGCTGTGGGCATCGAACCGGCAGGTAATCAAGGAGAGCCGAACGGTAAGAATCTGGCCGGAAAAAATATTTCTGGCGGCTGGCACAGCGGAAGCAGGAAGCCCCGAGCGCAGCCGCACGGTAGTGGACGATGTACGGGAACTCGCGGCAATTATGCGGCGCGCGGTTTTAAGTGAGAGCCGCCTGCGAATGGTCATTAAAGATGGCGCCGGACACACGGAGTCGGCGTGGGGCGAGCGGTTTCCTGAAGCGCTGCAGTTTTTGTTCGGGAGCCGGACTTAACTGGATTGATTCGCAATCTAAAGTGATTCCCTTCTTGTCGTCCATATCCCATACAGAAGAGCGGCCATCACGGGAACGGAAAGCTGGAAGTGCGTCCAGCGTGCGAACGGTCCAAGGAGTGGGAGAGCGAAAGCAAGATAAAGAAGAATTTTGAGACGTGCATTAGTGGCGCCGATCTGCGTGATTAGCCAGTCGGAGAGCAGCAGGAATGCTGGCGCGAGAATCACGAGATCGTAAACGGTGAGATGTGGAGCGAGCAGAACTGTAGAAAGTAACAACGCAGAATATTGCAAAGATAGTGGCACGCGGCTGCGCCAGCAGGCTACAGTGAATCCCTCGACAACCAACGCGGTGACGAGATAAAGCGCGAACGATGCTTGGGGCCAGGGGATGAGCATGGTCCAAAACGTGCGCAGGCAGTGGGTTTGGTAGGGTTTTGGTTCCAGAAGCGGCAGCACGCTCGGAGTGTTGAGCAGGATATGGGACCAGTCGCGAAGCGGTGCGGGACCGTAGTAGAGGCAGGCGACAATTAACTCGGCGGCGGCTGAGAGCAACGCGCCTGTAATTATTTTCCAGCGAAGTGTGATTAGGAAGACGATGGCAATGGCCAGACCAAGCTGAGGCTTAAAGATGAGACATCCGAACGCCAGTCCGGCGAGGAAGTCATGTTGCTCACGCAGTGCGAAGAATGCGAGCACGAACAACGCGAGAGCGAGAGCGGAAGTTTGTCCCCAGGCGATCAGATGCCAGAACGCTGGAAATGCAACGGCGAGAATTAGAACCGTGAATCCATGATTGCGCAGATTAGGGCAGGCCCGCCCTACGGAGTAACAACATAATCCATAGATGAGCGTGCTGAGAACGAGCCAAAGAGTCAGAGCCAGTGGATACGACAACCTAGCGAACGGCGCAAATAAAATTGAAACCTGCGGGGGATAGAGCGGTAAGTATCGAATGCCGGCAGCCGCGGGGACGCGCTGCGCCGCGATTTCAGCTTGCACGCGCATGTTGTACAGATCGACGCCATGGTGAGTGAGCGCAATCGAACCGAGCGTATAGAAATGTAGAAAATCCGTGCCTTTGAGATTGCCGGCGCGATCAACCAAGCCGGGCGTGGAAATGTTCCACAGATAAACCGACCACAGGCACAGCGCGAGAATCAATCCATGTGCACGCAGGCGGCGGGAGGTTATCCAGGATGCAGAGATTCTCGATGCTGAGATGCTCGATGGGGAGATGCTCGATGCCATGAGCCCGCATCATACCGAATCCACGATCACGCGAGGCTTAAATCTGTAGCCGGCAAATCTGTCTGCTGACTTCGCCTCGTCATCAGCAACAAGGGCAGGATGAGAGGCATAAACGGAACCAGGAAAGAAGGCAGCAGCGGGAGTTGACTGGACGAATCTACATGCGGAGGAAACAACAATAGGACGGTCGACATAATCCAAGGCCAACCGATGCAGACAATAAAAACAATTTTGGAAAGACGGCGCAGAGTCCTCCATTCGTGCAGAAGTAACATCGCAGGAAGAATCAGTAGCACCTGGTTGAATGGTGTAAACAGTGGGAACGCCAGCAGGGCACCCATGAAAAACGCGGCTAGCAGAACCGTGAATTGCCTTGAGTCTCCCGCTACTTTTCGATTTCGCCATGCAAATGCAAAGAGGCCAAGAACGATGATTCCTCCCACGATTTCTCCGAGTGTATTGCCGAGAGCCATGCCAAGAGTTGACGTAGGAAGGGCGTATCTTCGATATGCGGCGAGGCCGGTGAGAAAATATCCGATCCATCCGGGCAGAAGCATTTCGCCAGCCGCGACGAGCATCGCCATGGTTGCTGTAAAAAAAATCGGAAGCCACCATCTTTTGCGCCAGTCTCCTCCAGCCCAAATTGCAAACCAGCACAAAGGCAGAAGCGCCATCTGAGGCTTAATGGTGGAGACCGCGAGCAAGATGCCGGCTGTCGCCAAGTGATGCCGGCTCACGCACCATGCGCCAGCAATGAGAAGGAAGCCCACGACGAGCGCCAGCTGTTCGAAACGTAAGCCCTGTACGATCTGCGGACTGCTCAACGTAAACAAAGCGACTGCCATGACGGCTTCCCGGGGCAGTCGCCAACGGAGTATATCGAAGCAAAGCAATACGCTGATGATGGTCAATATGCCAAAAGCAAACTCGGCCCACGGGCGCAATACGTGCGCAAAATCTGTGTACACGGCCGGAGCAAGTAGGAACACCACATACACGGGATACGCAAATCGCTGCTCGTTCCTGACAACGGCGGACGGGTCACTATTGGTTTGGCCGATGGCGTGACCATAGAAAACGTTCTGAATTTCATGGCTTACTTCTGCCCCATAGGGGTTGCGGCGGCGCAGCAAAAGTTCGCGTGCACCATACCAAGGCGAATAGAGGTCGCCCATCTGGACTTTGATCCCGTCGTGAGCTTCGCCCCAGTGTTTATCCCACGGCCCCAGAACTTTCGCGGAATAGAGTGTTGCAATAGTAGCTGCGAATAAACTCAACACAAGCAAGAGTCGATTCTTATTTAGCCGAAACTTCATACTGTTCCAGTTGCGGGGGCGACGCGTCGGCATTTACTTTCCATACGCGGCAATCTTTAAAATAACGCAGCAATTCCTGATTCGCTCCTTCACCCATATCGCGCGCCCAGACTATCTTGGCCGCGTCGATATCGGCCTGGTTGAAGACCCATTCATGGTCGAAATCGTGGCTCGGGCCGTAGTCCACGATTACCAACTGCCGCCCGGGAAGGTGTTCAAGCTGCCGTTCGATGATCGCCCTTCCAAAATCATTTCTTGGCCACGAGGGTTCGATCTGGACATGAGCTGCCGCCGCCGTCAAGCGCAGAAGGATCATAGCGCACGCCAGCATCGGAATCGCGCGAACGATGGCTCTTCCCAATGGGCGGCCAGCCGGAGACCAGCGCCACAGACTCCGCATGCCTTGCACCAACACAAGGTAGAGAGCACAGGTTGCCGGGGCGAAATAGTGCGGCATGTTCCAGGTTTCGACCGACAACGCCACAACCACAACAGCGCATATCACAATGGGCAGCCGCATGCGACGGCACCGAATGATGCAAGGCAGAGCCAGCAAGGGGACGGTCAGCAGCGGGCCAAGATAGAAACGCCAACAGAAAGTCAGTCTTTCCCAGAGGTTGTGTAGATAACCGTCGAACGTACGATTTGTCTCAAAAACTTTTAGTTCCCAACTGTAGAAATCACGCATGACTTCGTGGTGATATCCATTTTCGGGATGAGGTGTCTGCCATAGGAGCACCGGGACGGCCGCGTAAGTGTTGGCCTCGATCTGATAAGCCATTCGAAAGGGACTACCGGTTACGCGATCGTAGTAGTAGCCGGTGGCAACCGATGCGACCAGCAGGCAAACAAAGATCGGCATCACTACCTGCGGCAAAGACTGACGGAATGGGAGATGATTTCTATTCAGAAGCCAGATCAGCATCGCGGCAGCGACTGGGATGGAGAAGACCAACCCTTCGTAGGGACGGCTGTTGGCTAAAATAATGAGCCCCAAACTCATCAGCAACGCGTCGCGCACGCGCTGGCGCCTGCGAATGCGGGGCCACGCTCCGAGCACAAGTGCGCCGCCGAGGGCAACAATCGACGCCGACCAATAGCCATTCATCCAGTAGCTGAGAATGGCGAGGCGTAGGGCCGCGAGCACCGCACCCAGCAAGGCCCACGGCGCAGGGACCCATGCCTGCAGCATCCAGCAAATCGCAGAGCACATGAGAGCGGTCGCGAGAAGTTGACCAATCCACGGGTGACCTAAAATTTGTCCCACGGCAAGCACGAGGCCTTGCGCCGGCGGATACATTGACATATAGGTTGGCCGCTCGAGAATGTGGAAACTTTCAAAATGGACCCACATGGGATGGGTTGGGTTCGTCAGTTTGCCGTGGGCGAAAGTGTCGGCGGCGAGAAGATAGCTGAACTCGTCATGAGCAACGGGCTGAGGAATGCCGAGAATCGGTATTAGAGCGAGGCGAATAGCGATGACGCTTAGCCCTACAACCAGAACGCTGAGCCGGCGCCGTCGGGCGAGTCGCGCGAATGCTCGCTCAATCGTGCGAAACGCGGCGGGCTGTTCCTTGAGGGAGGGTCCGCGAGAAGAGAATAAAATCAATGCTCCCGCAGCCAGTAGTAGCAGGAATTCAATCAACGTCAGCAGGTAGGGAGCGAGCCGCGAATAAAGGTTCTGCATCGTGACCGAGCCCAGGCATTGCCCGTTCATTCCTGCGACAGCAAAGCGAGCTTACAGGATTCCAATCGTCCGCGGAAGAAGCCGACTCTTTTTTATGCAGGCTGTTTATCGGCGGCCTTCTCGAATAATCCGTCGACGATCTGAATCATTTCGTCGTCTACTACGCGGTTGCGGGAGATGGCTTCGCTCAACGTGATCGAGACAATCTTATTGGCGCGCAGCGCGGCCATGCAGCCGAACTCGCCGCGGTGCACCATATCGATGGCGCCCAGGCCATAACGCGTCGCCAGCACGCGATCGAAAGCACTGGGAGAACCGCCGCGCTGAATGTGTCCCAGAATCACAGCGCGTGTTTCGAAGCCAGTGCGTTTTTCTATTTCGCGGGCGAGAATGTTTGCGATCCCGCCGAGCTTGACATGGCCAAACTCGTCCTTGCCCATGTCTGACAGCACGGGAGATCCCTGGCCTGGTTCGGAGGAAAACTTCGCGCCTTCGGCGACGACCACAATCGAAAAATAGAGTCCGCGCTCGTGGCGCTGGCGGATCGAATTCGCAACTTTGTCGACATCAAACGGACGTTCGGGAATCAGGATGACGTCGGCGCCACCGGCGATGCCGCTGTAAAGCGCGATCCAGCCGGCATCGCGGCCCATCACCTCCACCACCATCACGCGATTGTGAGCTTCCGCAGTGGTGTGAACGCGATCCAGCGCCTCACAGACGATGTTGCAAGCCGTATCGAATCCGAAGGTGTAATCGGTGCCGCCCAGATCGTTATCGATGGTTTTGGGAACGCCTACAACCTTGACGCCGCGCTCGTGAAGTTTTTGCGCGACCGACAGAGTATCGTCGCCGCCGATTGCGATCAGGGCGTCAATTTTATATTTGTCCAGCGTTGCCAGGCAGCGATCAATGCCATCGGGACGTTTCGAAGGATTGGTGCGCGATGTGCGCAGGATCGTGCCTCCGCGGGGAAGAATTCCTCCTACAGCTTCGAGATCAAGGACCATGGTCTGGTCCTCGACCAGCCCACGCCAGCCTTCCAGGAATCCGACAAACTCGTCGCCATAGGTGAAAACTCCCTTGCGCACTACTGCGCGAATCACAGCGTTCAGGCCAGGACAGTCCCCGCCCCCGGTCAGGATGCCAATCTTCATGATCTGCTCCCCTTAAAAAATTAGATGGAATCCCTGGAATGCACGCCCGGCGCGGGCTTGTATTCAGCCGCAGCCCTAAGCGGGATTCAGCAGTCGCTGGGAAGAAATAGATTATCACTAATGAGGGATGATGCTGATGGAGAAGCGACTCTGGGCAATATGGCTGTTAAAGGTGTGGCTTGCGCTGTTTAAGCAGGAGTTGATTGCAAAAACTCGAAAACTATCTGTGACGGCGTTGCGATCTCTTGCTCGCCTTCTTCTGCGCCTTCTGGTATTTCTTCATCGCTTTCCGTTGTTTCTTAGCGGTCTTTTTCGCGTACTTTTGCTGCTGCTTGGCCGCTCTGCGGGCCTCGCGTCCGTTTTCTCCGATACTCCTGTTTTCCCGTTGAGCATGGGCCGGTATCGACACTGCAATACTCAAAGTGAATAACAGCAGGAAAGTCGCAATACGTTTCATAAAAACTCCGAACCGAATATCCTTCAGCGATCTTACCCGAAGATGCAGCAGTTTTGGCATTCACCCAGTTACTTTCGTGCCACCGATAAGATGTTCGCTGCCGAGTGAATTGTAAAGTTGTCTTTAGCGCTTTAGCCCGATCGCGGCGGCCTCCAGTTCGTCGTGGACTTGAGCGGCGCGGCGCAGGGCGGACTGCACGTTGTCGCAGATGTTCTCCGCGCCGACAACTTCTTCGAACTCTGCCTGATGGATCAGGCTGGCGGGTTGCTCGCGAGCTCCGCAAAGAATCAAGGTACGGTCGGTCGCCTGCAGTTGGCGGGCAACTTCCTCGATTGCGAATAGCCCGGTGGCATCGAGCGCGGTCATGTTGCGCAGGCGCAGGATAACCACAGGAGGCAGCGTGTGCAGGTCTTCGGTGACGGCGTTTATCTTGTCGGTGGCACCGAACAGGAATGGTCCATGGATGCGGAAGATCGTCGCGTAGTAAGGGATGTCTTTGTCCTGCAGGATATGCACGCGGCCGTCTTCGACATACTCGTCAGTGACCTGGGAAACCGTGGTGGTGGCGGCAACGCGGCTGATGAAAAGCAGCGCGGCAAGGATCATGCCAGCTTCGACGGCGACGGTGAGGTCGGCGAATACAGTGAGCGCAAACGTGACCAGCCAGACGCTGATATCAGTTTTTGTGAGCTTGAGCAGTTGCGGGATTTCGCGCCACTCGCCCATGTTGTAGGCGACCACCATCAGAATTCCCGCGAGCACTGCGAGCGGCACGTGGCTTACCAGCGGTGCCGCGAATAGCAGGATACATAGCAGAGTGAGAGCATGAATCATTCCGGCGACCGGAGACTGAGCGCCGGCGCGAATATTGGTTGCGGTGCGGGCGATGGCGCCGGTGGCGGGAAGTCCGCCGAACATGGGAGAAACGATATTGGCCACGCCCTGCCCGATGAGTTCCACGTTCGGGTTGTGATGGTCATTGCTCATGCGGTCAGAAACCACGGCTGACATGAGGGATTCAATAGCTCCCAGCATCGCGACCGTGAGAGCGGGCCCCAGCAAACCGTGGATCAGATCGGCGCGAAAGCGGGGAATCACGAAGTGAGGCAGGCCGGCAGGAATTCCGCCGAAGCGGGAGCCGATGGTTTCGACCGGCAGCTTGAATAGAACCACGGCTGCAGTGCCGAGCAGGAAGGCGACGATCGCGCCGGGGATTCGATTGGAAACGGCGCGGCAGAAAATCATAACCAGCACTGTGCCCGCAGCCAGTGCGGTCGCAGTATACGACAAAGTGTGGAAGTTGCCGGCCAGTGCCTCGATGCGCTGCCAGAATACGCCCGGAACTTTGGCCAGTTGCAAACCGAAGAAATCTTTTACTTGGGTGCTGGCGATCAGAATCGCAATCCCGTTGGTGAAACCGATGACCACCGGGCGCGGAATAAACTTCACCGCCGTGCCCATGCCGGCGATTCCCATAATCATCAGCAGAATGCCGGCCATCACCGTACACATGAAAAGTCCATCGACGCCGTGAAGCGCAACGATGCCGGAGATGACTACGACGAAGGCGCCGGTCGGTCCGCCGATTTGCGTCTTCGAGCCGCCCAGCAGGGAGATTAGAAAACCGGTGACGATGGCACAATAAATACCGGCCTGCGGCGTGAGCCCGGAGGCGATGGAAAATGCCATGGCCAAGGGCAATGCGACCAGACCTACAGTGACGCCGGCAATCAGATCGTGGAGGAATTTATTGGAGCTATAATCGCGCAGACAGAGGACAGACTTCGGCAACCAACGTTCTTCAAGAAAAGCATGCCCCATTTTTCTATTATGCAGGCGCCAGGCTCAAAACGAACAGAATTGCGTGGAACTCGTGCACCAAGGTTCGTAAGGGTGGCCGGGAGACTTCCCTAGGATGTCCGGTACCTTCCGCGATAAACTGCACTCACATGCGAGTACTGGGCATCGATTGCGGCGGCGCGTATACGGGGTACGGGGTGGTCGAGATGGATTCGAGCGGCCGCTTGCTGTGTCTTACTTACGGAGCCATCAAGCTTTCGCCGCGCGAACCTCTGGCGCGGAGGCTGTCGCAAATTTATGAAGGACTCGGCGCGCTGATTGTGGATCATCATCCCAATGAAGTGGCGATCGAAGGTATTTTCTATGCACTGAATGTGAGGTCGGCTCTGCAACTTGGCCAGGTGCGTGGAGTTGCGATGCTGGCTGCGGCAGCGGCTGGGCTCGACGTAGCGGAATATTCTCCATTGACCATTAAGTCGTCGGTCGTGGGATATGGAAGGGCGGAAAAGCAGCAGGTGCAACACATGGTCACGCGGCTGCTGAGTTTGGCACAAACTCCCGAGCCCATGGATGCCTCGGATGCGCTGGCCATTGCGATCTGCCATTTGCATACTGCCGGAACGCTGGAGCGACAGAGGACCGCGGCGCGGTGATGCGTGCTGTTTCTATGCGAGCGATAAGTGTTTGGCGAGTGGTAGCCGCGGTGCTGTCCCCGATTTTTTTTTCTGGCTTCATGCTGGCGCAAACTCCGGCGAGCGGTGACGCCGTTCCGGCTGCGACTGTCACCTTTACTCTGGACTTTCCTCTTTCGGAGCCCACGCACTACTCAATCGCCGTAGAGGCGGGCGGTCACGCGACTTACGAATGCACGGTCAAAGATCAGGAGGACGCCGAAGAGCAATCTTACCGAACAGAATTCAATGTATCTGCCGCCAACCGGCAGCGGATTTTCGAGTGGACGAAACAGGCGAAATATTTTTCCGGAAAGGTTGATTCGGGAAACCGGAAGCTGGCCTCGACCGGAGACAAGATCCTGAGCTATCAGGATAGGAAGCAATCCTATACGGCACGCTATAACTATTCGGCTCTGGAGCCGGTTCGGCAGTTGACGGCTCTTTTCCAAAGCATGGAGTCCACTCTTGATTATGGACGTCGGCTTACCTTTTACCATCGCTATCAGAAACTGGCGCTCGATGATGAGTTAAAGCGCATGGAAGCCCAGGCGAAGGAAAATGAGCTGAGCGAAATCCAAAGCGTCGAACCAGTGTTGCAGGAGATTGTTGATGACAATTCGGTCATAAATATCGTGCGGGCGCGAGCCAAGGCCTTGATCCAACTGGAGAGCCAAGAGGGTCAGCATTGACCGGCAGGCGCTTGCTCGAGGGGAGTAGAATAGGCGGCAGCCGCTTGGGCAGTGAAAATTGACAACGATTTGACAACTGCCTGGGGTGCAAGTGGTAGGACAACGGATAGGAAAAGAAAAGATTTTTCGGTAGCGAACTGATTGGTAGCGAACTATGGTAGCGACTTAGGGGATGCGGAAACGAGCCACAGGTGGGATGAGGAGGTTCTATGTACAAGCTCCGATTTTACTGGATGGTATTGACGGCCCTGGTCTGCGCGCTTTCAGCGCTGCCGGCCGCAGCCAATTCGCAAGCCCGCATTGTTCGCCTGAGCGACGTGCATGGCGGAGTGCAGATCGAGAAGAACGCGGGATTGGGCTTTGAGAACGCTTTTCTCAATCTTCCGATCACCCAGGGAACACAGTTGCGCACGCGCGCGAACGGGCGCGCGGAAATCGAATTCGAAGACGGCAGCACGCTGCGGGTTGCTCCTAATACGACTCTCCTGTTCAGCACGCTCGGCTTGAGCGACGCAGGCCAGCGTTTCTCCGCGGTGAACCTGCTAGAGGGCAGGACGTATGTGAACTGGCTGGGGAAGAGCGGAGATAAATTTACGCTGCGTTTTTCCCAAGAGAAAGTCGATTTGAGCCAACCCGCTCACTTTCGCGTTATGGCTTCGTCCAAGTACGCGGAAGTTGCGAGTTTCAAGAATGATGTGGAAGTAATCGGTCCGTCGGGCACAGTGAAGGTGGATAAGAAGAAAATGGTTACCTTCGACGTGAATGACGACGATCACTCCGCGGCGGCAAAGAGCTTTAAAGAGGACTCCTACGACGACTGGGATAAACAGGCGGTCGAGTATCACGACCAGTACGCCAAAAATAATCCTACACCGTATGGTTACGGGCTTAGCGACCTCAACTATTACGGAGGCTATACAAACTTTCCCGGCTACGGCATGTTGTGGCAGCCGTATTTCACAGGCGCAGGCTGGAATCCGTTCATGGATGGCGCGTGGTCGTCGTATCCCGGCATGGGTTATATGTGGGCCTCGGCGTATCCGTGGGGTTGGATGCCTTACTACTATGGGAACTGGGTGTACGCCCAAGGGTTGGGTTGGGGCTGGCAACCGGGCGCATTCAACGGATGGCATGGCGGAGTTCATTATGTGGGAGCGGTCGCCGGGTTTCGTGCTCCCGTCGAACCTACAGGCACGGCAGGCACAGTGGTCGTAGGAAGAGGCGGCCCAGCTCTTAGAGAGGCTCCAGCGACGAGCCTCTTAGTCAGTCGCGGATCTGCGGGGATGGGAATTCCACGAGGATCGCTAGATGGCCTGCGTCACCTGAACACCCAAGTGGCGAAGACGGGGTTCGCGGAACTACGCGTGGCGCCACAGTTTGCCGCGAGTTCTTTCCGCCCGGGTGGATTCGCCGCCGGCGAGCCGCATGGAGGTATGAATCCTGGTATGGGGCACGTTGGCACTGCGTCCGCGGGACACGCCGGTGCAGCCGGTTCAGGTGCTCATCGGTAGAGGTATGCCCAGTACCTTTAAGGTTAAAGGCGGCCGAATGGCCGCCTTTTTGTCGTACTTCCAGAGTGGTTTAAGTCTTTCAAATACAGTTTCCACTCGATACGACGATTTTTCAGTGCTCGCTAATGTTTACTCGCGAGACGATTTTCGCAGGAGAAACCCGATGCCGAGGCAAGCTAAAGATAAAGATAACGACAAAGACATCGTGGCCGTACGGCGTGAGATGCTCGACCTGCTCCGCCAGCAAATGGAATCCCTGGATTCACCCGGCGGGCTGACGGACAGCGAGTTGATCGAGTGCTACAACCGGCAGGGCAGAGTGCAGGAACTGCGCGAAAAGCTGCAAGCTCTTTTGGCTGAGCGGGAAACCTTCTCAGTGCCTCACCAGGTTTCAGATATGCCATTGGCGGCATAACTTCAGGCGGGCGAGTCGCAGCTGCGATCGTCCGCCGCTCTACCTGACTGCGATACCCGCATAACCCACCACTGCATCCCGATCACCAGAAATATCGCCGGAAGTCGCATACTTCACTAGTTCGGCGGAAGTTGCGCCCAGGCTCTTCACAGCAGTCAACATTGTTACCGCTGGACCGAAGCCGCACATGCTGACGTGCTGTTGGGTGACCACATCGTGAAGGCCGCGGGGATCGAGGCGGAGGATTGGTTCAATGGCGTTCTGATCTTTGACCCGAGTGATGGCGTCGGACTCGTAGTGATTCATATCGCTGGACGCGACGATCAGCACGGGGTTGCGATGCGCCACAACGGCTTCCGCCAATGCAATGCCGAGTTGCTCGAGCGCTTCGAATTGTCCGGTTCCAAGCGCAATTGGAACCAATCTCAGGCGAGGTTGGCGGATTTGTAAAAACGGTAACTCAACTTCGATGGCGTGCTCGGAGCGGTGTGCGGTCGAATCTTCGTGAAGAAGCGAACATTGCTGCTTGAGACTGATCGCAAACTCGCTGGCGATGGGCATTGCGCCGAGCGGAGTCTCCCAACTTCCGTCGCTCACGATGGCGAGAGGGCGTCCCATGCCAGTGTGGTTAGGGCACATCACGACGCAAAGTTCCGGAACTTCCAATCCCGCAAACACCGCTCCGGCCACGTGACCGGAATACATGTAACCCGCATGAGGAGCGATGCAGCCCAGCGCACGAATGCCTTCTGCGCTGGAGTCTGATTTAGATAAGTATTTACTTCCCCATGGAGAGCTTCTGGGTCGCTGGGATAAAACCTGACCGGCGACAGCGGGATGGCGAACGAGAGCCGTAGCCATGAGGAATCTCCGCGACAAAGGTACGGCGAAACAGCGCTGCAATTATGCTACGAGTCTTCGTGGCTTCGGCGCAAGGCGCGAAATAACGCCGCACTTTCTTCCAGGCTCAAAGTCTCGGCTCGGGCGGCAGGTTTCACTCGCGCTTGTGACAGAGCGGCGCGCAGTTCAGGCTCCGGGTAGCTAGATTTCAGATTATTCCACAGTGTCTTGCGTTTCTGACCGAACGAGAGCTTGAGGAAGTCGATGAAGCCCTGCTTGAAACCATCCGTGTCCAGACCGAGTTCCTGGTGTCGGGCAGCCATGGTCAGGCGCAACGCAGTGGAGTGAACCTTTGGTGGTGGCGCAAATGCTCCCGGCGGCAGAGTGAAAAGTTTCTCAACGCGGGCATAAAGTTGTGCCGTCGCGGAGAGCAGTCCATAGTCGCGGCTACCGGGCTTAGCGGCGATGCGGTCCGCGACTTCGCGTTGCACCAGAATCACGATCGTCTCAAAGTATTTCGAGTAGTCGAACAGACGCAGCAGAATGTCAGAAGTGATGTAGTAAGGAAGATTGCCGATCACGTTCGTCGGAGTGGGCTTGAATTCGATGCCGGGGCGGCTCAGGCCTGGCTTGGGTCCGAACAGGGAATCGAAATCGATCGACAGGATATCGGCCTCGATCACTTCGACGTTAGGAAACATCGCGAAGCGCAAGCGAAGCTGAGCGGCCAGTACTCGATCCAGTTCCACGGCAATCAGCCGGCGAGTGTGTTTGGCCAATAAAGAAGTGAGAATGCCGCGTCCCGGACCGATTTCGAGGACGGTGTTTTGTGAGACGTCGCCGAGAGCGTCGACGATTTGCGACGCATAATTTTCGCTGGCGAGAAAGTGCTGTCCCAACTTGGGCTTGAGTTGCGGGCGGCGCGTGGACACGACCTTCGGCACGTTGACCCTCTTTTCCTCGGGCATTAGACTGAAAATTCAGCCCGCGTGCTTGTGCGCAGGAGAGTAAACTCCGGCACAACGTATTCCATCATAACGTGCGCCCGCGAAAATCGGGTCTTACCTGGAGGGTTTTCATGCATATCGCATTCGCGGCTTCGGAAGGCGTTCCATTTTCGAAAACCGGAGGCTTGGCCGATGTGGTGGGGGCGTTGCCCCGCGCGCTTGCCGCGTTAGGACATCAGGTAAGCGTATATCTGCCTCGCTACAAGCAGACGAAGCTGGCCGACCCGGCGACCGTGGTGCGTAGCATTACGATTCCCTTCGATGACAAATACCGCTTTTCCGCCGTGGTGACGGGCGGAAGCCAATCGGGCGTGCGTTTTTACTTTGTCGATTATCCGGATTATTTCGATCGCGACGCGCTCTACGGCACCTCGGCTGGCGACTATCCCGACAATGCCGAACGCTTTGCTCTATTTTCCCGTACTGTGCTGGAGGCTTCGAAAATTCTTGGGGTGCCCAACGTTTTTCATTGCCACGATTGGCAATCGGCGCTGATACCCGTGTTGCTGCGCACGGTTTATGCGGAGGACCCTGCGTTCCGCGAGGCGGGTACGGTCTTCACGATCCACAATATGGGCTACCAGGGACTGTTTCCGCCGGAGACTTTACCGCTGCTCATGCTGCCCTGGGATTTGTTCACCATGTCGAAGATGGAATTCTTTGGCCAGGTAAATTTTCTGAAGGGTGCGCTCACTTATTCGGATTACGTAACCACCGTGAGCAAGAAATACAGCCAGGAAATTCAAACTGCCGAATATGGTTTCGGATTGGAAGGTGTGCTGCGCGACCGCGCCGCGACTGTCACTGGCATCTTGAATGGCGTGGATTACGACGAGTGGAGCCCGCAGGCCGATAAGTTTATCGCGGCCAAATATTCGCCGCAGGATTTGTCCGGCAAAGCCAAGTGCAAGCAGGATCTGCTGGCGGCATTCGGCGTGAAGAATGCCGACACGAAATTGCCAGTGATTGGAATTGTTTCGCGCTTCGCCGCGCAAAAAGGTTTCGATCTGATCGCGCAGATCATGGACCGGCTGGCCCGCGAAGAGATGATCATGGTGGTTCTCGGCTCCGGTGACAAAACGTACGAAGAAATGTTTGCCCGCCTCAACAAACAGTTCCCCAACAAGATTGCATTGAAGGTTGCCTACGACAATGCCATCGCGCACAAGATCGAGGCCGGGGCCGACATGTTCCTGATGCCATCGAAATATGAGCCCTGCGGCCTGAACCAGATCTACAGTCTGAAGTATGGGACGGTGCCGATCGTCCGCGCGACCGGCGGTCTCGACGACACGATCGAGCCCTGGGATGCGCGCTCGGGCAAAGGCACAGGTTTTAAGTTCACGGAATATAACGGCGAGTCTTTGCTGCTTACGATCAAACAGGCGCTGCAGGCTTTTCGCGACCAGACTTCATGGCAGGCGCTGATGCGCAATGGCATGAACAAGGATTTTTCCTGGAACGCTTCCGCGCGGGAGTATGGGAAGGTTTATGAGCGGGTAAGGCAGATGCGGGGAGCGGGGGCGGCCACGGCGTCCGGGGACCGGGTGTTGGTCTAGCCTTCATGAGGGAAAGGCGTCCGAGCCATACTTGTGTAATGGCGATGTTACGACCATTTACACCTTGCCTACGTCTGGAGGATTAAATTGAGGATATGCGAGTGCCGTCGCTGTGTTCCTCTTTACGGCGATCGTTCTCCTAAGCTCCCTCATTGGTCCGTGCAGTGGGCAGGAGAGTAGCTCTGCGACGCGAGTACAAGCCAAACGCATGTTGAAATTCCATCATTATCCCCCTTGGCACAACAAGGTGACATGGGCGGCGAAGTGGCCCTTCGCCTAACCGTAAACAAGGCGGGTAAGGTGGTGTCAGTCGATGGTAGTCGACGCACGGACCTGGGAACGGTTGGGGAATAAAGATTTCGCTTCAATGGCGATTTGACGCCGCCAAGCATGTCTGAGATTTCTGTGCGCGTCATGTTCTGGCGATACGTTCCAGCATACGGTTACATATCAATTCCAGTTTCCAGCTATTCCGAAAGACGCCTGCACTCTTCAAGCAGCCCCAGTCCCGGCTTCCAAGGTAGATTCTGCTGACTCATGTGACTGTGAGACCGCGCGCGTGGCCTTGTGTTCAGCCCTGAGCTGACGAAAACAGGCGATGGCGCTGATTGACCCGCGCCGCCAACATCCGGGGCGTCCAGAAGATAACGCGGCTGCTAGAATTCTCCAATCATGGCCGCGGCCTCTGACATCCCGGCTTTCTCCCGCACCATCTTCCACGTCGATATGGACGCGTTCTTCGTTTCGGTAGAGGAGTTGTACGATCCCTCGCTGAAAGGAAAGCCTGTCGTGGTGGGCGGCCAGCGCCATGAGCGTGGCGTGGTTTCGGCGGCGTCGTACGAGGCGCGAAAGTTTGGAGTGCATTCGGCGCTGCCGCTGCGCACTGCGGCGAAGCTTTGTCCGCAGGCTATCTTTGTCGATGGACATCCGGAGCGATATCGCGAGTGCTCGGAGAAGGCCTACAAAGTGTTGACGACATTTTCACCGCAGGTGGAAATGGCTTCGATCGACGAAGCCTATCTGGATATGACCGGAACCGCACGCCTGCACGGTCCACCGCTGCGCGCCGCACACAAATTACACCAGCGGATGAAAGAAGAAACACAGCTGAATTGTTCCATCGGCATCGGATCGTCGCGGCTGATTGCGAAAGTTTCCTCCGCGCAGGCAAAGCCCAACGGAGTGCTCTGGATTGTCCCCGGAGAAGAAGCCAAATTCCTCGCGCCGCTGGACGTGCGCGAGATTCCCGGCGTAGGCAAGGTAATGGAAAGTCATCTGCACGCGCTCGGCATTAAGAAAGTCGGCGACCTCGCGCGGCTGGAAGAATCCGAACTCGAAGAACGATTCGGCAAATGGGGGCTGGCGCTGGCGGGCAAGGCCCGCGGAGAAGATGCCGGAGGATGGTTCGACTCCGAAGTGGGCGCGGATACGGCGGCGAAATCCATCAGCCACGAACACACTTACAATGAAGATACGGCGGATGCGAACCAGCTGGAAGCCACGCTGATGCGGCTTTCGGAGATGGTCGGGCGGCGCTTGCGTGAGGCGAAGTTTTACGCCCGCACGATTCAACTTAAGTTGCGCTATAAAGATTTCACGACAATCACGCGGGCCCACAGTTTGCCAGCGGCTACGCAGCTCGACGGTGAAATCTTTGAAGAGGTGCGGAAACTTTTTCGCAAGAATTGGAAAGCGGGCAGGGAAGTGCGCCTGCTCGGAGTGCAGGCTTCGTCATTTGAAGGGCAGACGGAACAGATTAATTTGTTGGACGGCAACCGCCAGCAGCGCTGGAAAGACGCGCTGGCGGCGGCGGATCGCTTGCGCGACAAATTTGGCGAGTCCAGCGTTTCGCTGGCTGCAGGCATGCGAGGCAGTTTCCGCGAGCGGACGCATGAGAATCCAGCGGGGCTGCCAGGTAAGAAAAAGTAGTGGGGTAGCAGAAGTAGTAAAGATGATAGGGATCCTTCGACTGCGTAGATGCTTCGCTTCGCGAACCATCCACTTCGCTCAGGATGACAAGTTGAAAAACGAAGGCCGGGCATCCCGGAAGGTGATTCCGGATCCCGGCCTCGTCTTATTGCAACTTGGAGTTGATGTTGTTAGTTGCCCGAGCCTGAGTTGGCAGCGGTGCTCGGAGTGGCCGCCGGCGCGTTCGATGCACCCCAGCGTGCCAACCGAGGATAGAAGGGCGTGACTTCGAACGGCATTTTGTCGCGCGCCGAAGTGATCGCCACCGGGGCAGTCTTTACCATCTCTGCCGTATCGTTCCAGGGATTGATCTTGACGCGTCCGCCCAAAGGCAGAGCGGCGACCTGATCCAGTTTGTTGTTGTCGAGTGCTGGGCCTTTCGTTTCCAAGGCAGCCAGGCGGGTGATGGTTCCGTTTTCCGCCAGCGGATTGCCCAGATGCGTGGTCAAGAGCGCATTGAGCTGCGGAGCGCGGGCCTGCAGCGCTTTCAAGAACAGGCCGACGTTATCGAGCTTCTGCGCGTAAGGCGAGTTGTTCAGCAGTTCGATCGCTTTTTTGTCGGCCGCGGCTTCTTCTTCGGGAATGTGTTTGAAGCCCAGGTTGTTGTAGGTGGAATCGTCAGAGAACAGCATGCGGTCGTTGAACGCATACTTGCTGCCCAGGTTGTGGCCGAGCACGATGTGCGCCAGTTCATGCGCGAGCACGGCGGCGAGGCTGGCCTCGTCGGGAAGCACGTCGATCAATCCGCGGCTGATCACGATCGTGTTGCCTACGCTGAAAGTTTCAAGCGGCGCGGTGAGCAGCACGCGAGTCCGTACCGGACGCGGCAGGTCGATATTGTTGGTAACTTCAAGGTTGTTGACCACAGTTTGCAGAATGTGATCGACGTCGCCTTCGGGCGCGAGCAATCCCGCGCTGGTGAGGCGCTCGACGACGTTATCTTCCGCCTGCTGTTGCCAAACCCGTTCTGCCTGCAGTGGCGAAGCGTCTTGCGTAGTGGCGCTTTCATCCTTCACGCTGTCGACTCGAATTTGCGTGAGTTCGTCGTCCTTGCCTTCTTTTTTCAGGTCATAGCCCCAGATTCGGGTCTGCGCCTTGAAAGCGATTTTGTTTTTTATGCCGGCGCTGAAGTCGCCCTCTTCGCTGTAAATATAAGCGGGCACCCAGTAACCGGGAATCAGATTGAGGCGCCAGCTATCCATGTGGAAGAAATACGAATTGCGGGGAGCCGGATAGTACGTGCCATTCAGGCGAACGATGTTGAACTCCTGATCTTCGACCCAGAGCCGGCCGAGGAAGCGTCCTCTACCAGAACCTTTCTTGGGCGTGACATCGAACACCAGGCAGCGCACGTCGCCGAGAAATTCACGGCGAACGTAATGAAACTCGTAATGCTCACGATCAAAATCCGTGCGGTCGGCATAAACCATCCAGGAGAAACCGATGGGCTGGTACTCGACCTTGAAAAGTTTATTGAAGCCGCCCATCAGGCGCGTCTCCATGCCCTTGTCTTGCTCCTTCAGATAGTCCTTGCGGTCGACCGTCTCGCCCATATCCAGGCGTCCCAGAAAATAGTGGTCGCCGCTGGGCACCGGGCCGAGTTGCGGATCGGCAGTAAGATTCTGCAGATAAGTTTCCACCACAGGCGTTCGCTGCGCCAAAGCTTTCATCAGGCCGTGTTCGCGCTCGATGAAGCGGTCCACAACCTGATCCATGGTTGTGGGTGCCGGCAGAGCGGAGGGCGTGGGCGCTGGAGCCGTTCCCGCCGACGCCTGAGACTGTGGCGCAGACGTCTGGGCCTGCGACGGTTGCGTCTGCGTGGGCGCGGTCGCGTCCGCTGGCGCCCCGGGCTGAACCTTAGCCGACTGCTGTGCCGTGGCGCTCACTGAGACCAGCAGAGCGGCGGTAAACATCCAATTCAAAGTGCGCATGTGTTTCTCTCCAGATTTCTTAATACCGTTTCTTAAAACCATTACGTCTTCAAGCATTTTTAGTTCGCACGTCACAGGCCGCGAACCCACCCTTCCGGACGAATCCCTCCGTGCTTCCAAACTTTTAATACGCCAACTGAAACATCACGTGCACCACGGCGGTGGAATCAATGGGCTGCCCCATGCGCAGCGCCGGCTTAAAGCGCATCTTGTTGGCTGCTGCGATGGCCGCTTCATCCAGTCCGTGACCCAGGCCGCGAACCACGCGATTCACGTGCAGCGTACCGTTCGCCGCGAAACTCACTTCCAGGAGAACTTCGCCTTCCAGCTTCAGGCTGCGAGCTTCTTCCGTGTACACCGGCTGCGGCTTATACGTGATCTCAACCGGATTGGTGGCTGGACCCGAATTCAGTTGCGCGAGCTTTGGTCCGCCGTGCACTACCTGTTCAGCGCCGAATCCGCCAGTGGCGATTCCCGCTCCGTTACTGCGGCCGTCGCCTTTGCCTCCGGTGGCAATGCCGTTGCCGAAATCTGCGCTGGCTACGGTGCCTTTAATGCCTTTCGCTCCGTCCGATCCGTTGCCTTGTCCGGGACCGACCGGCATATCAAAGCCGCCGGCTTGCGCGGCATACAGCTTGGCGCCTTCCTTGCCCGTGCCCTTCAAACCGTTGGGATCGCCAAAGCCTCCGGTCTGGACTTTTTGCACCGCGACGTTCACCGTGGGCGCGACCGAACTTCCCGAAAAATCTCCCGTATGCAAAAGTTGGGGGCGCGCTCCTCCCGAAGTCATCTTGAGCTGCGGCGCAGCGAATGTATTCATCACGACCTTAGGCGCTTCCACCGGTTCGGGGGCGGTAATATGCCGGACCTCGTGCGGCACAACTAACTTGGGCTGCGCGAAAACTGGCGCCGGAGGAAGCAGCTTCACCTTTAATGGCTTCCGGTTAACCGGCACGTGCTCCGGACGCAACGCAGGCATAGGAATCAATGACGTCACACGATATTGCTTCAGTTGAAGCCGATCCGGAAACAGCATGCCGAGATTGATCAGCAGCAGAGCGAGGAGCACGACAAAGCCGTAGCTCGCCGCCAGCGCGCGCCGATCGATCTTGCGCTCCGGCAGAATCCCGAGCTGAAAACTGTGTCCGGATGAAGCTTGTTCAGGCATAGCTATCAATCGACTCCAAGAGAGACCAGGCCGAGGGAGCGGACCCGGATTAGAGATTTCACAGTAAGGGAAAAAGGACAGTGGCGAAACGTGTCCACGGCTCTTGACCGAAAGTAACCGGGGAGGAACACTTTCGGGAATCGGGCCAAAAGGGGCGTGGGACGAGGTTGAGGTTGCCTTTGACTTTGCTTGTGTGGGACGGACGCTCCTGTCCGTCCCCTTTGACCTTGGTGTTGACCTGGATCTTGATGTTGACTGGGAAGGGCACGGCTTTCAGCCGTGCCGAAAAGCTTCCCATTAAATCAACCGCCTTCAGGCGCTGAGGGCATACACGAGAGGCACGGGAGAAGCTGTTCCGAGATGACAGCGCGCGACTGCGCCCCCCGGCGCTCTGTCATTCACCGTTCTGTCATCCTGAAGCCCGCGTCCTTTGCAGACTGACGGATCCCTGCATTTTGAACCAGTCTCATAAATATCTGAGGGCTGGAAATGGTGCATTCTGAGGATCGCCCTACGCGACTCTTCGCCCGCGATGGCAGGACTCTGGGAGCCGATCGATTATTCACGCGGGTTGTGGAGAGGCACGGCGACGCCAACTTCGACAAGTGCAGTGCATTCCGGCGGCCCCTGCTGTCTTCCTGATTTGGCAGTCGCCTGCGGTTCCCTATTTATAGGCTGAGAGGATTTTGATGAAGCCTTTGCTCATTGCTCTTTGTGTTGTGTTTGCTTTTGGCGGTCTGAGCGCCCAAACGCCTACCTGGCAGCCATCGCCCGGACATGTGCAAGTGCCGATATGGCCGGGGCTGATACCTGACGCGCAGCCTGTCGCGGTCCCGGAGAACGAAACGAAGACGGAAACGGACCCGCTGGTTGGCGGCCGGCCCTGGGTCTCGGTGGGGAAAGTCTCGCGACCGACGATGACGGTTTACTCACCAACGGGACAGAATACCGGCGCTGCGGTCGTCGTATTTCCGGGCGGGGGCTATTCAATTCTGGCAATCGATCTCGAAGGCACGGAGGTCTGCGACTGGCTGACATTGCGAGGGATCACGTGCGTGCTCCTGAAATATCGAGTGCCGGATTCTGGTCCGGCTTGGCACGACGATTGCCAGTGCCATATTCATCCGAAAGCACCGACGGCGTTGGAAGACGCTCAAAGGACGTTGGGGCTCGTGCGCTTCCGCGCTGCGGAGTGGCATATCGATCCGCATAAGATCGGCGTGCTGGGGTTTTCGGCAGGCGGACATTTGGTGGCCAATATCAGCACGCACTTCGTGCAGCGCGCCTACGCACCCGTGGATGCGGCCGACATAGTCAGCTGCCGCCCCGATTTTGCTGTGGCAATTTATCCCGGGCACATGTTGGAAAACGCGACGAAAGAATTTGACTTGAATCCGGAAATTCCTGTTACCGGCACGACGCCGCCCACGTTTCTGCTGCAAGCGGAGGATGACAACGTGGACGGTGTAAACCAATCGTTGGTTTATTACATTGCGCTGAAGAACGCCGCGGTTCCTGTCGAAATGCACTTGTACGCGCACGGCGGCCATGCGTTCGGACTGCGGCGCACGGGGCTTCCGATCACGGGATGGCCGCAGTTGGTGGAGACGTGGCTGGGGACGATTGGGGTAATTTCAGAGTAGATACCTGAGATCGCATACGACGAAACGGGTCCGCAAGCAGTTTTCATAAAAGTCTGGGGACGAGACGGCCGAAGTGGTGGATCCAAGCGAATACCCGCACCGCTAAGTTATTAATTTCAAATATTTTGAAGGATTAAATCCGGGAAATATTTTCAATCCAGATCAATCAACCTTGGGCCGTTCGCCGTCGGCGAAACCACCAGAAAACGGGCGCCCCGGCCAGAATCACGAGCAAACCGTAAAAAGAGTTGGGCCAGTTTTCCCGAAAGGTGTAGTAGAGAAGCACCGCCGCGACAGCAATGAACAGCGCGGGAACCAGCGGATATCCAAAAACGCGGTAGGGTCGAGCTGCCTGCGGATCGCGCCAGCGGAAGATAAAGATGGAACTGCCGGCGATCATATAAAAAAGCCACTCGGCGAAAATGGCGAGGGAAAAAAGCTGGCGGAAGTTTCCTCCCAGCAGCAGCAGAATAATTGACAGGA
>CAVRWS010000022.1:0-65074 GCA_963724815.1 uncultured Acidobacteriaceae bacterium | reverse complement strand
GCTCTTTCTGTTTTTGCTCCAGCAAAGTAGCATCAGCCTGGGCACGCTGCACCGCCTCTTCGGCCTGTTGAACCTCACCCAGTGACGCCGAACCTTGCTGCTGCAGATGACGTAGCGCGTCAAGGTTGCGCTGAGCATTGTTCAGCGCGCTGCGAGCTTTGATCAGTTGCGCGTCCAGCGTAAGAACCTCTTCGCGCGTACCGCCCGTAGTCAGGTCGGCCTGGTCGGCCTGCGCGGCCTTTATCTGCGCCTGCGCGCGCGCCGCCTGGCTGCGCAGATCGCTATCATCGAGCTGCAACAGCAACTGCCCTTTGCGGACGTGATCTCCTTCTTTCACCAGCAGGCGCTTTACCGTTGTAGCGTCCGGCGAGTGAGCTTCGAAATTCTGAATGGGTTCCACTTTGCCATTGGTGGAAATCAGACTGCGGATGGATCCGCGTTCCACGGTGTCGGTGCGCACTTTCAGGGGGGCTTGCCGGTGGATGAAAGGAATGGTCGCAAGCGCCGCCAGCACGCCCACCGTTATCCAAGTGCGGCTCTTGCGCGAGGCGGGTCGTCCATTCGAATTGTTGGTTGCGGCCAACTTGTTATCTTTCAGGATGCGGCGGGGACAACTGCAAGCATTAATTTACCACTGTGGCGCCTGCCCAGAGATGCGCGCCTTCCCAAGCCGTTGCATGCTTAGATGCTGGCGATCTTGGGCGGATGCTTGAAACTCGCCCGCAGAAGAAGTCGCATCCTTAAGCATTCGCCGAAATGCGGGACGCTGCCGTTACAATAGTTTTTATGCAAAAATCGCCACGCTATACGCCTGAGCACGCCGAATCCGGGCTGGATCACAAGTTTCCCGAGATCGAGACTTGGCCGAATCAATTTCCGGGATATGAGATTGTGATCGACGATCCCGAGTTTACCTCTGTATGCCCGAAGACCGGACTGCCGGATTTCGGTGTGATCACGCTGCGCTACCAGCCTGATAAAGATTGCCTCGAATTGAAATCGTACAAAGAATATTTGCACTCCTATCGCAACCTGGGAATTTTTCAGGAGAACGTGGTGAACCAGGTGCTGAAAGATGTGGTGCGGTGGGCGAAGCCGGTGTGGGCCGAAGTGAAGGGCGATTTCCGCCCGCGCGGAGGGATTTCGACGACAGTGCTGGCCAGATGGCCGCGGAGAAAAAAAACTGGTTAGACGTTCTTCGATCTACGCCGACCGCGTTGCACAAACATTCTCGGATCGTAGCGGAGCGGCCCCGGTTCGGATAAGACGATCCTTCGGAAACTGGGGTGTTGCGGATTCAGGATCCAGTTGTTTTCGTTTGGCGCTAGGGCCGAGGGCACAATCAAAATGCAATGTTTGGCCCGCCGCACGAATCCGTCTCCAATCCGTACCAATTCAGCTGGCGCTGGTGATTTGCGCCAGAAAGAGGGCAAATCTTGTGCGACGATTCGCTCTCTCGAAACATCGTCCGGGATTTCGGCGGTGACCAGCACCAGGTCAGCGGGAGCATTGTCCGAGTCGAGGTGGACAAAATACTCCAGCATCGCCAGCGATTGATGCTCGGAAGTGTACGACAACCGAGTCCCGGCGCTTGACCATCGCCCACCGTATCGATATGCCCCTTCACCATCGAGGGGAGAGCGGGAATATGCCTTCCGCAATATCCGGTAGACGCGTGTCAACTGATTCCGCCGTAAGCGATCCTTCCCAGCACGTCTTCCACTTGGCGCGCTCCGAGTTCCGTGTCGATCGCGTCAATCGGAGGAATGCCGCCAAGCGCGCGGTTGGAGCGCTTCAGCCAGCGGGATGCGGTTTCCCGATTGCCGAGGCTCTGTTGCGCCAGGGCAACGATCCGCGCCAGCCGGTACAGTCGATCGGACTCGAAGCGGGCTAAGCGGCCGCTCCGGCGTCTGCGCTGCAGGCTCCGCGGCGAAAGATCAAGAGCTTCCGCCAACTCTTTCAGCGTCAACCCTGAGGACTGCATCAGTTCTTCTACGACGGCCGGAGGAAACCCTTCGCGGATGGCTTCGCGAAGGTCGCCGGGACTCGATAAGTTTCGCCCGAGAACGCCTCGCCCACCAAGCTCTTTAACGACGGCTCGAAGTTCGTTTACCATTTGTCGTCTATTATAGCGACAAATGTCGCCACTGATCAAGGCGGAGTATCCGCCATGCTATATTCGCAGGACTTGTGACTTCAGCGAAACTCCATCCGCGCACCGCGCTGATTCTACTGACCGTGCTGAATTTGTTGAACTACGTGGACCGCTCGGTGCTGTTCGCGGTACAGCCGCTCGTGCAGAGCGAATTTAGTCTGAGCAACACGCAGGTCGGCTATCTCACCAGCGCGTTCCTATTGTTTTACATGGTCGCGGCCCCTTTTGTGGGACCGCTGGCCGACCGCTATTCGCGCAAGAAAATTATTGTCGGCGGCGCGATCTTTTGGAGCGGGCTCACGCTGCTCACCGCAGTCACACACACCTATACCGAGCTGCTGATACGGCACACTCTGGTCGGCATTGGCGAGGCAACATTTGTGACGATCGCTCCCACCTTCGTCGCGGATTTGTTTCCGGAAGAGAAACGGGGTCGCATCCTCGGCGTGTTCTATCTCGCGATTCCCGTCGGCACGGCGGCTGGATATCTGTTGGGCGGCAAGCTAGGTGCAAGCCATGGATGGAGGTTTCCGTTTTATGTTGCGGCGGCGCCTGGATTTCTAGTGGCGTTGGCAGTCTTGTTCTTGCGCGAGCCCGAGCGCGGACAATTCGACACGGAGAAAGAAACTCCGGAACGCGCGACCTTGGTTGGTCTGGCGCGCAATCCGGCATTCTGGACTTCGACCCTCGGCATGGCGATGATGACTTTCGCCCTGGGTGGAATCCAGGTGTGGATGCCGACATTTTTATCCCGCGCCCGCGGCTACTCGCTCGAGTCCGCAAACTTCATGTTCGGCATCGTGATTGTGATCGATGGAATTCTGGCTTCGCTCGCCGGCGGTTGGCTTGGCGATTATCTTTTGCCGCGCATGAAGGGCGCTTATTACTTTGTCTCCGCGGCAAGCATGGCGCTGGGCGTGCCGTTCATGATCGTGGCTCTTTTCATGCGAGGTTCGCTAATGCTGCCCGCGATTGCTGTGGCGGCTTTCTTCCTGTTGCTGAATACTTCTCCGCTGAATGCCGCTGTAATTAATTCCGTGGGAGCCCACATTCGCGCCACCGCTCTTGCGGTGAACATCTTCATTTTCCATCTGCTCGGCGATGTGCCCTCGCCCACTCTCATGGGTTACGTGGCCGATAAACGTTCCCTGCAGACAGCGTTCGTGTTGCCGGTGGTCGCGATGGTCGCCTCCTCTGCCATACTCTTCTACGGCATGAAATTTGCGCCCGTTCAAAACAGTGGCACGCGGGCGGGAACTACCTGAGCGGAATGCATTACTTCCACTGGATTGCCGGAACAATTCTCGCTTTGGCCTGGTTCTCGCGCATCGTTGATGCCGCCATTGGAATGCCCACTGTCGCCACCATTTCTCAGCCGCAATGGAACGGCAACCCCGTTGCACCCTCGGGAAATCCAAGGGTCTCGATCATCGTACCAGCCCGAAACGAAGAAGCGGACGTCGAGCAAACTCTCGCCCTCCTGCTAAAACTCGATTACGACAATTATGAAGTGATTGCGGTGAACGATCGATCGACAGATCGTACTGGCGAGATTATGGAAGAGGTGGCCGCAAGCGCCGGCGCCCAGGGCCGTCTTCGCGTCATTCAGCATCAGGAATTACCCGCGGGATGGTTAGGTAAAGCGCACGCCATGTGGACGGCTGCCAATGCAGCCACCGGCGACTGGTTGCTGTTTACCGATGCCGATGTATTGTTCAAGCCGGATTCTGTGCGGCGGGCGCTGGTTTATGCGGAGGCTGAGCAGGCCGACCACGTTGTTTTGTTTCCGCAGATGATCATGAAAACTCCCGGCGAATACATGATGATCGCTTTTTTTCAAACGATGTTTGTCTTCGGCCACCGTCCATGGAAGGTGGCGGACCCGAAATCGCGCGATCACATGGGCGTGGGCGCTTTCAATCTGATTCGGCGCAGCGTGTACGAATCAATCGGCACCTACGAAAGATTGCGCATGGAAGTGCTCGACGATATGAAGCTGGGTAAGGTGGTGAAAAATGCCGGGTTCGCGCAGCGCAATGTTTTTGGCGGAGACTTGATCTCGATTCGCTGGGCGAATGGCGCCATGGGCGTGGTAAACAATCTGACGAAAAATTTCTTCGCCGTATTGTCCTTCCAATGGCCGCGTACGCTTATCTCGGCCTTCGGACTGGCATTCCTCAATCTCATGCCGTTTCTCGGAGTTTGCCTGGCGCATGGATGGGAACGTTTGCCTTACGCTGTAGCTCTGGGATCGATGTTATCGATTTATGTGGGCATGTCCTGGCGGTCGGGTGTTCCGGCTTATTACTTTGTGCTGCATCCGCTGAGCACGGTCCTGTTTATCTATACATTGCTGCGCTCCATGTTTCTTACCCTGTGGAATGATGGAATCATCTGGCGAGGGACGAGGTATTCGTTGGAAGAGTTGAGGAAGGGAATGGTGTGAACGGCGCGAATGTCCCGGCGCGAATTTCAGAGAGTCGCAAGTTGCCACGGAAAAGAGGAGAACTCGGCGAGCTTGCGAAAGTCCTTTTCGTTAGCAGTGATCACGCGGATGCCCATGCGGGCGGCGCACATCGCAATCAGTGCGTCATTGGTGAGCCGGCCCCGGCCAATTTTTTCATAATCGTATTTGATTGCCAATCGCGCCAGTACTCGGCCTGCCTGGACCCAGTCATTTAGATTGGGCACCAATATCCTGCCGGCCTTTTCAAAATCCCGCTCCAGTAGCGCCACATCATCTAGATCTCGAGCCCTAGCGCCAGCGTAAAGTTCCTCGAGCACAACCGCACTCAGCCACAACACGGTGCCAGTCGTAATCCTTTCGAGGCGGAACGCGGCGTCCTCGCCTCGCAGAGCGGCAATATAAATTGAAGAGTCGAGAAGAACGTGCTGCATCTACTCATCCAGCGCGCCGTAGACATCTCGAATGTGGGCGCCGCTCCTGACAAATCGCGCGTTCGCCTCATGCGCCAGACGGTTACTCTGCTCCTCGGCAATCGCTAAATCCAACGCCCGCTCGATGGTCTCTGTTTCTGTTTTAGCCTGCAACGCTTTTTGGGCGCGCTTGATTTTCCTCGAGTCCAGTTGAAAGTGCTTATGCGATCGCTTTCTGGCTGTGGTCATTGGGTAATTCTTCCCCGACGGGCAAGACCGGATATTACCAGTGTACATCCATTAAGAGTTTATGTACATGCTTTATTGCGGCGGTTCGCCGCTCACACCGGCCTCGTTGCCATAGGTCACGGTAGTTGCGGCCGTTCCGTAGGTTTTGGCGGGCTTTTTGGTGGGACGCATGCTGCCTGCGCTGTAGTGGCCTTGTTTTTCCACATCGTAATTCTTGGGCATGGGCGGAATCAGAGTCGAGCCGCCAGTGACCTGGCTGACGCTCTTCAGGATGATCTCCGCGCGTCCGTCGTAGAGCTTAACCGGACCGTGGATTTCGATGACGTGTCCCTCGAGGCGGCGGACATCGCCTACATCTTTAAGGTCAGACCGGAAGACTACGACCGAAAACGGGCAAGCTGCTCGCTCGTCGCAGAATCCGATGAAGTGGGTTCCTTTGGCTCCGGCTTTCACATGCAGCACTTTTCCAGTAACGCATTTCGTTTCTCCAACGTGCTGAGCGGCCTGGCCGATGGAAAGGCAGTCAGAGGCGGCAAACAGGGTATTACCGCCCAACGCGAGAAACAAGAAAGTCAAGATTGTCGATCTTCGATCCTGGCATCGCAGATTGCGGCATCGCAGATTGTGGTATCGCATCGAGCGTTCCTTCCAAACGCGACCAGAAAACTCTGTTCGCAGTCTACGTCCTCGAAGGTAGCCACAAACAAGCAGAGGTGAAATATTCCGTATTCCCGTTCCCAGAATGGAAGTCTTATGGAAGCATCAAGAATTTCGCCGCTTAGAGGAGCATCCTCGCGGTTCAGTCAATCGGACATCGAGAAGAACGCTGAGGGACCGGCCAGCCCAGTCCCCGGTTCTTGTTTCACTGATGGTGTGCGTTTACTTGAAGGCCTTTACCGCTGCGGTTTCGTCGTCCTTGACATCGAACACGGTATAGAGCTTGGTGATCTGCAGCAGGTCGTGAACCTTTTTGGTGAGGTGCAGCAGTTTAAGTTCGCCGCCCTGGTTTTTGGTAGTGGTGAAGGCGCTGACCAGTTCACCGATGCCGGAGCTGTCGATGTAATTGACTTCGGCCAGGTTCAAGATAATCTTCTTGTTGCCTTTGGAAAGCAGATCGCGTACGGTGTCGCGCAAGGTAACACTGCCCTCGCCCAGAGTGATCCTTCCACTGCAGTCCACAATGGTGACTCCGTCCACCTGCCGAGTGCTAAGTTTCATGCTCACTGAGACCCCTCCTTCTTGCCCACGGATGATCCGTGAACGTGCTTGATCAATTTCACTTCTGTACCTGTCTGGGACGGGCGAATTTCCACCACGTCCATAAAAGAGCGCATAAGAAAAATTCCACGGCCTGATGTCTTGAGCAGATTTTCCGGAGCGAGCGGATTCGGAATTCCGTTCAAGTCAATCCCTTTGCCCTGGTCGCGAATCGTGATAACCAGATCTTCAGCAGTTCGCTCGAAGGCCAGGATTACTTTCTTGTCAGGTGCATATTTGTTGCCGTGAAGGACGGCGTTGACCGCACCTTCGCGCACCGCCATGGAAATCTGCATGACTTCGTCTTCCCCAAAGCCTAATTCCGTGGCAATGCGGGTGGCGCTTTCTTCCGCATGGTCCACTGTTTCCAAAGTGGAATCGAGCGTATAGGAGACCTGTTGCTCCATGATGATAGAGACGTCTTAGACCCGCACCTGTCTTCCGAGTTGCCCGTTAGGGCTCGCCGCAGGCCGCATGCAGCGAATGCGGTAGTTTGCCTGTCGAAGCATGGAGTTGTCAACGCGACCATCGTTTTTCGGCGACGACAACATTAGAAATGTGGCGCCCTACCACCGGGCCAGACTCGCTTAGGACGCATATAATTGTACGCCGTGAGCCCCGTGCTTAGCCCTCGAATCCGGCGGTTCCTGTGGCGATTGCTGCTGGTCACGGTTTTGTCGTTGGCCGCGGCGGCGCTGATCGCTTATTCCTTGGACTATGCCGTTTTCCGCTATCGAATGGCGGAGAATAAAGGCTTCGGCCAAGTCACTGTCACCAGCTACGATGCCGTGCAGCAGAAAAGCGGCAAGACCGTATTCCTGTTCAACCCGCCGCAGGCACAGACTTGTGTCAACTCGCTCTTCCCACGCGCCGGTTACGTTCCGTGCTGGTATTTGCAGCGCCATCCCGAGCAGCGTACCGATATCTGACCAGTAGCGCCCATGAAAAGGTTCTGTATTCGAAACCGATTGCACAGCCGAGAATTTATGATCAAACTGGTCTATTGCATCACCAAGAAGCCCGGACTAACCGATGAAGAATTCTTTCACTACTGGCAAAATATTCACGGTCCCATCGGCGCTCGCATTCCCCACTTGCGCAAACTTATCCAAAGTCATCGCATTGTGATTCCCGGCGACAGCCGTCCGCCTGACTTCGACGGAATGGCCGAGCTTTGGTTTGACGATGTGGACGCATTGCTAGCGGCGCGGCAATCGCCGGAATGGAAAGTCTCCAGCGACGACGAAGCCAACTTCATCGATCTCAATAAGGTAGCCTGCTTCGTCTCCCGCGAGCGCATCGTCCTACAGCGCGATCCCGAGCTATCTACAGACTCTTAACGAGTTGGTTAAATTCAACCGGGGCCGGTGCATTTCAACCATCTCTAACCACCGCCCGCTCAAAGGGCTGCGGCGGGCATCGCGCGCCCATCTCGCTTCATCTAATACAGAGAAGAGAAAGTGGGAAGAAGGATGAGTGGGAGGATAAATATTTTTATGAAGCTGTTACAGGGATTCGGAAGCTTGTTCCTGGCAGCGCTTCTATCTGCGCCCGCATGGGCAACTAGTAATTCGCCAATTGGTAGCAATGCGAGCTCAAATTCAGCAGTGCCGGGAACGGTAAATTATGTCGAGGGGAAAGTCTTTATCGGAGATCAGCCCCTTGGCCACGACTCAATTGGCAAGACCGTCCTCGGAGACGGCCAGACGGTTAGCACGCAGGCCGGCAAGGTAGAGGTTTTGCTGACCCCTGGCGTTTTCCTGCGTGTCGGCACTGGCAGTTCGGTCACGATGCTGGCGGATAGCCTGACGAATACCGAACTGAGATTGACCCAGGGCCATGCCATGGTTGAGGTGGATGACATTTATCCGCAGAACAACCTTCGCATGGAAGAGGGTAACGCGACGGCCAGAATGGTGAAGCCCGGACTCTACGACTTCAACTTACGGCAAGATGAAGCCCGCGTCTTCGACGGCCAGGCCATGGTGCAGGATGGTGACAAGAATATTAAATTGAAAGGCGGACACGAGCTACTGGTGGCCGACAACGCCCCGCCCAAATCTGAAAGCTTCAAAAAGAAAACCTACGAAACCGGCGACCTCTACAACTGGAGCAGTCTCCGCTCGTCGTACTTGGCAGAAGCCAATGTGGATGAGGCGAATATGATGCTCGACTCTGGCTGGGGCGGCTGGTGGGGTGACCCATTCTGGGGACCTGGCTGGGGCTGGGGTGGCATGGGTTGGGGAGGCTGGGGAGGCTGGGGTTGGGATCCCTGGTTCTCCGCATACACATTCATGCCTTGGGGCGGAATGGCCTATAGCCCGTTCGGCTGGGGATTTTACTCCCCGGGAATGGTCGGTCGAGCTCCCTTTTACGGCGGACATTTCTATCACACCTTTAACGCGTCTAACGTCCATGCATGGGGACCTGGGCAGCACTACGCAACTGCGAGGGGCTACTCTCATGGCCTATATACGGGAGCGGGAGCAGCGCGCGGAGCCTTCCACTCTGGCCCAACCATGGCGCGAGCCGGCGGCTTTGGTGGCGGCGCCCGTGGAGGAAGTGGATTTCACGGAGGCGGCGGCTTCCACGGCGGCGGATTCAGTGGTGGCGGCTTCCATGGCGGCGGCGGTTTTGGTGGTGGTGGTCACGGACGCTGAAGCGGTTTAGTCGTGAAGCGGTTCTGGCATGGAGCGGGGCGCAAATTGCGCTCCGCTTTTTTGTTCCAGTATTCGTCTACAATGGCGTTCACTCCGAATCAACCGAGGAACGCTCATGTCCGGCAAGCTTTTCTTTTTACGCTATCTGGGGATTGCACTACTCATCTCCGCTTTCTCCCTTCCTTGTGTTTTTGCTTCATCATCGAACAACGCGCCGGCTGATTCGCCTGCCGAACCCCGGTTGCAGAAGGCTTACCGTTTCCAGCAGGGTGGCTGGACCTATGTTCATCTGGAGGGCTCGCCCTCCGATATCGGATACCAGCACGGCTATCTGCTGGCTCCAGAGATCGCCGATGCGCTTGAGGCGATCAAGCTTTTCGACACTCACGAAACCCAGCGCGACTGGGAATTTTTTCGCAAGACGGCGCGTGAGATGCTCTGGCCCCATATCGATTCCGAATACCAGCGGGAGCTTCAGGGCATCGCCGATGGCGTGAAGGCGCACGGCGTCGATCTCGATGTTTACGACATTGTCGCGCTCAACGCGTTTGAAGAAGTTCCCGATTATTACGTTCCGTGGTTGAACAAGCGCGAAAAAACAGCGCGAGCACCGAAGCTGAAAGCTCCGGGAAATTGCAGCGCATTCATCGCCACCGGCGCTTACACCAAGGATCATCAGATCGTGATCGCGCATAATAATTGGACGAGTTACCTGGCCGGGGAACGCTGGGTGGTGATCTTCGATATTTTGCCGCAACATGGCCAGCGCATTTTGATGGATGGATTTCCCGGCGTGATCACCAGCGACGATGACTTCGGCGTGAATGCGGCCGGCATCATGATTACCGAAACAACCATGACGCAATTCGAAGGCTGGGACCCAAACGGCAAGCCTGAGTTCATGCGCTCCCGCAAGGCGCTGCAATATGCGGAAAACATCGACGACTACGTGCGCATTATCAAAGAAGGGAACAACGGCGGATACGCCAACGACTGGCTGATCGGTGACCGCAAGACCGGCGAAATCGCTTATCTCGAGCTCGGCTTGAAGAACACGCCTCTATGGAGAACCAAAGACGGATACTACGTCAGCTCAAATTTCCCCCGCGATCCAAAGCTGATTCGCGAGGAAACCGATGGCTTCGATGTCAGTGATATGTCGTCATCCATGAACGCCCGGCACAATCGCGCCGACGAAATGGTGAAGCAGGCAAAAGGAACCATCGATGTGCAGATGGCCGAGAATTTTCTGGCCGACCATTTCGATAGTTTTGAGAAGAAGACTCAGCCAGATGAACGCTCTCTCTGCGGCCACGTCGATGCCTCGTCGCGCGGAGTGAAGGAATGGGGATGGGACGCCTACAATCCCGGAGGCGCGGTGCAGGGAAAAGCCACCGACAGCAAAATGGCGGCGACCATGAGTTTCGTGGCCCGAGCCGGACATCCCTGCGGCGCGGATTTTGTGGCGGCTGATTTTCTGGAACAGCATCCCGAATATTCCTGGCAAAAGCCGCTGTTGCACGATATGAAAGCCGGACCGTGGACGAAATTCCAATCCGGCCAAAAGGCCCAGTAATCACCTAACTCATGTGGAGACAACCGCCGCTGCTGTCCCGCCAGGGCGAACCCGGCGGAATCTCAGACCGTTTAAGCGAGCGAGGATGAAATGAAAGAAACCGTCCAGCAATATATTCAGCGCATCAGCGGCTATGCGGAAGGGAAGCAGCCACTCACCGTACAGGCCGGCACAGCAAAAAAACTTCAAAAACTCATCAAAGCCAAATCGACGGCGAAATTGCGCAAGCGCCCCGCTCCTGAGAAATGGTCAGTCAGCGAGATTCTTGCGCACTTAGCCGATACCGAAATCGTCGGCAGCTTTCGTATGCGACTGATTCTGGGCGCGCCTGGAACTCCGATTGCCGCCTTCGATCAGGATGCCTGGGTGATCAGCGGCCACTACGAGAAACGCGACCCCCGCAAATCCCTCGAACAATTCCGTATGCTTCGCGAAGCAAACCTTGCGCTCCTCAAGTCGCTTAGACCGGAACAGTGGAAGCATTTTGGCATGCACGCAGAACGCGGGCAGGAAACCATTGAGCATCTCGTCCGCATGTTCGCCGGGCACGATATCAATCACCTGCAACAGGTGGAGCGCATTCTGGCAGAGAAGTAAAAGGACCCTCCATTTTATTTGTGTTTTTTGCTCTTTGGCTCATCATTGGCGTAGCCCCGCGCAGAAGAAAATCCGATGGATCGCTGCTGAAAATGCGCGCCCCGGCAGCAGGGGAGCGTGCTACCGTCACGTTAGGCTCTGGATCGCAACCCCACTCACTTGTGACTGGCAAGGCGTTTCCCATGATGACGAAAGCTTGTACCAACACCAAGTGTCCCGCCTATGCACATTTTGTTTACACCGTAGCGATGCGTTGCGTGCTCTGCCGGTGCGATCTGAAAAGCGCGCAGCGGATCAGCGAAGCCATTGCGGACGCTGGCGAGCGAGCGCGTCCTGAAGGTACGGCGCTGTCGACGAAATCTGCTGCGTCATCATTTAGCGTCGCTCAATGAGCGTTGATCACTTGTTTCCGAGCCGGTTCCAGCCTTGTGGCAGTCGAAGTAGGTGTCATCCTCCTGTCCCCTGTGAGGTATCAGGAACAATATTCTGGAGCGCGCCCGCATCGAAAAATGGCTGGGCAGCCATATCCCTGGGGCCACCGGCTCTTTTTCCAACTCAAAATGAGTGCCCGGTTCCACTTGAGCGAGAAAGCTCGCTATCGATACAGGATGTGTGACTTGGGCTTCTACCTTTACCCATTGAAAGGAGCCTTTGTCGATCCACATTTTCCCTTCCATTCCGGTTAAAGC
Source organism: uncultured Acidobacteriaceae bacterium (assembly GCA_963724815.1). Taxonomy (GTDB): domain Bacteria; phylum Acidobacteriota; class Terriglobia; order Terriglobales; family Acidobacteriaceae; genus Sulfotelmatobacter. The sequence goes on along the minus strand of CAVRWS010000022.1, from coordinate 53,014 downwards.
CTCGGTCTCCATGTTCGGCGGACGATATCCCGGGCGCGGGGTTGCTTGCAGAACATAAACTTCATGGCCATCCAGATTCGTTTCATCGATTACCTTAAACGCGAACGCCTTCGTCATCTGGTCCATCAGCAGATGGTTGCGTCTTCGTTCCTTTTCGTATCTCGCAATGCGCGCTGATCTTTGTCGCGGGGATTCATTCTTTCGCTTTGAAATTGTATCTTGCAACTTTTGCTTTTCGGCTGCCGTTTCCGTCGGTGTCAATGGCTGGCCGTTGATCGCTACCAGGCGCTGGTAAGGAGAGCCCAGAATCATCATGTCTTCATAAGTCTTTGTCCCGCCGCCTCCGCGATCCCGCTCAAGGCAATCAAACTGAGGCGCAGCATCCCAGTCCCGCTTATTGGCCTCGACCGAGTGCTGAATAATCGCATCGGCATTGTTCTGACCTATCGCCCATCCCGATGACGCCAGAAGCACTGCGAGCAACGAAACCAGCATCGGATCACCACCTCCAAAGGGCAAAAAAATTGCCTTCAGGCTGCTTAGACGCCGCCAACCGGAGTGGGGTATATCGTGTCGCGATAAAAGATCGGGCGTGCTCGTTGCCGGACTGGTGCAAAGCGCGAGTTTGTGACAGCATTGGCAAACGTATGGCCGTTTGATGCATCCACCTAGAGTGCCAGATCGCGACGTCGACCAGAGTAAGGCAGTTACCACTTCCGACAGTGCCCTGCAGTGGCCACACATTCAGGATTACGGCCTCATCGGCAATTGCCGGTCGGCGGTCTTGATTTCAAAATACGGTTCCATGGACTGGCTCTGTTGGCCGCGCTTCGACAAGCCGTCCATTTTCGCTGCGCTCCTCGATCGAGAGCGAGGCGGACATTGGCGAATTTCCCCGACCGGCAACGCTGCCATCGAACGCCGCTACCTGGCAAATTCGAATGTGCTTGAAACTCACTTTCACAATGCCACCGGCAGCGCCATTCTTACCGATGTCATGCCGGGCACAACTCTTGCCCATGGCGAGCCCATCCTGGTGCCGGATTACGAAATCCTCCGCAGAATTACTTGTGTTGCGGGCGAGTTTGAACTTGAAATTGAATTCAAACCCATGGCCGACTATGGCAAGAGCAAAGTGCAGATTCACGAATTCGGCAAATTGGTCTTGCGCTTTGCCGTAGGGCGTGGCGTCTACTTTTTGCGCAGCAGCATTGCCTTGAAGATCTCTGATGGAGTGGCCCGCGCTCGCTTCCGTCTGGGCGCGGGCGAGAGCCTGCGCTTCTCTTTCAGTTACAGCGAGCAGGCTCCGGCCGTCCTTCCCCCAGTCGATGCCTCGCTCGACGAGCGCATCGAGTATTCCACGAAAGTCTGGCAACAATGGAGCAGCCACGCTGTGTACGACGGTGAATATCGAGAGACAGTCATGCGCAGCGCGCTAGCACTCAAACTACTCAGCTACGCGCCTTCTGGTGCAATTATTGCCGCGGCTACCACATCGCTTCCGGAGTTGATGGGCGGAGACCTGAACTGGGACTATCGCTATTGCTGGCTGCGCGATGCTTCGTTCACCATCCGGGCATTGCTGGAGCTGGATTATTGGGATGAAGCCGAAGACTTTCTCGATTGGTTGTTGCATGCAACGCGGCTGACTCAGCCCAAACTGAGAATCCTATATTCGTTATATGGAGACAATGCTCCCGTGGAGCGGCAATTGAATTACTTGAGCGGGTACCGCGGCTCGCGGCCAGTCCGCGTGGGAAATGCGGCGCGAGATCAACTCCAACTGGATGTTTATGGCGAGGTGATTGACGCGGCCGCACAATTCGCATTTCATGGCGGCGCGCTTGACCGCGAAATGCAAAAGGCATTGATCGGCTTCGGAGATTACGTAGCCCAAAATTGGAACCAGCCCGACCAGGGCATTTGGGAGCCGCGGTGCGAACCTCAAAACCATACCCATTCACGGGTCTTGTGTTGGACCGCGATGGATCGTCTCGTCCGCCTAGCCGAGTGCGGCATGTTAAGACGAGCGCCGGTCGACAAGTACAAGAACATCAGCAACACCATCCGGCACCAGATTGAGGAGCGTGCCTGGAACGAACAACTGCAGAGTTATGTCAGCGTGCTTGACGGGGATCAACTGGACTCCAGTCTGCTTCTGCTCTCCTGGTATGGCTTTGCCGAGGCCGGTTCGCCACGCATGCGGGGAACGTACCGCGCTATCCGGAAATATCTGAGTACCCCGGAAGGACTTCTCTTCCGCTATCAAAGGTCCAACGCGGAAGGGACATTTGCAATCTGCAGTTTCTGGGAGGTCGAATATCTTGCGTTGGGAGGCGGTTCGCTGGACGATGCTCGCCAACTCTTCGGGCAATTAACCAAGTATCAAAACGATCTGGGGTTGTACGGAGAAGAGATCGACGGAAAGACCGGCATGGCATTGGGAAACTTCCCCCAGGCATTCACCCACGTGGGCCTGATTGGGGCGGCTCTATCCATCTCGCAACGCGAAAAGGGCGAACGACAACTCGCGCATCGTCCACCGGCAGCAACTAAACAGGTCCCGTCGGAGGCTGCTTCGTGAACTGGACAAGCTGGCTGCTTTCAGGATTTCTAGCGACCATCGCTCTATCCACAATGTTGTCCCTCAGCCAGGGCCTGGGACTGACGCGAATGAATTTACCCTATCTCATCGGAACCTTTGTGACTCCCCAACGCGATCGAGCCAAAGTTTATGGATTTTTGGTCCATCTGGTCATCGGTCTGTTTTTTTCTATTTTCTACGTGCTGGTGTTTGAGGCGCGGCACATGGCCAATTGGTGGTTTGGCGCCCTGCTTGGACTGGCGCATGCGCTGACCATCTTGACTGTAGGAATGTCGGTGATGCCTGGAATCCATCCGCGAATGGCAAGCGAGCAGCACGGTTTCAATGCCAACCGCCAACTCGAGCCGCCCGGATTCATGGCGCTGAACTACGGAATACAGACTCCGGTTTCAGTCTTTCTTGCACATGCCGCATTCGGGGCGATATTAGGATCGCTCTACCATCTCAGCAGGTAGAGGCGTGGATGCGCAGTGTTCCGTCTACACTTTATGCGCAGTCAACTTCGAGAGAGCGGCATTGCAGCGTGAAATTTCTCCAGAAATATAATCCGGCTGCGCTGCGTCGAATTGCGCCAGCGGAGCTTTTTCCTTTAGCTGCAACCATGTTTCCAGGCTCGTCTCATACCAGGACCTGGCTTCGCGCCAACTCTCAATGCTGGCCGCCACCGATCGGCCATGCTCCTGCGCCAAACGCGAATAAGCCTCCGCCAGCGCCGAACGTGCATATGCCAGATCAGAGGGCTTAAAGGCAGTATCGCCGCGATCAGCGGCAACCAGCGCTTCAAGAATCCGAACTCCCTCGCGAGCCGACTGAATACCCTGGCTGGGTTTGTTATCCGCAGCAAGCGCTTTGCCCACGCTCATGTAGCATTTGCCAAGGTAACGCATCGCCAGCACGTCGTGGGGATCGGCCAAGGTCATCTTTCGGTATCCCGCGAGCGCGGCCTGAAGGTGGGGCAAAGCCTGCGCGGGAAGGTTTTTCTCCGCCAGGTAATATCCAGTCCAATATTCATTTTCCAGCACGAATTGCTGGAGTCTCGCGTTTTGCGGGTCGACCTTGGCCTGCGGAACCAGGATGTCATGCGCCTTCCCCTGAAGTGTAATCGCTGCGTCCAGATCTCCCTTCAAGTGCTCAACGCCTGCCATGTAGCCATACACGCCGGCAAGCCTGGTTTGAACGCCCACCCGGAAGCCGGGTGAGCCGCCGGTGATAGCCTCGCGAATCGTCGCCGACTTGCGGTAATACTCCAGTGCGCCCGCGACATCGCCCATATCACCCAGACACTGCGCCATCGCAAAACAAACTCCGGCAAAAGTATCTTGCGCTTTGGGATCATCCTTCTGGTCAGCCGCCAACTTCTGCGTAATCGGATATGCCCGCCGGAGAGCTTCGAACGCCGCCGGAAAATTGTTGCCGGCTCTGAAAGCAAAACCCTGCTTCACGTAGACTGCCGCCAAGGCTGCCCGATCCTCCGCCGAGCCCCGTTGATCGCCCGCCAGCGCCAGCCGGATCTGCAAAGCTTTGCGATAGCTTTCCGTGGCTCCCGCTGTATCCCCAAGATTTGCGTAGTAGGGATTTCCCTGGACGTCTCCGACTCTTTCATATGCCGACGCCAACTCGCGTTGCAGGCCCGGGGTGCCAGACGACTCATGCGAAAGACTGTCCAGATATTGCAATGCCCGGTCCACAAGCAGCTTTCGCGCCGCCGTCGATCCCGGCAAATCGCGGATGCTGTCGTGAATATCGAACAGCAGGGAATTGGCCAGTTTACGTACGTCATTAAAGCGCCGCTCCGCAATGCGCGCTTCGCGCACAATGGCGACCGCTGCGGCCAGCACAACCAAGGCAAAAAATGCCGTCACGGCCAGAGAGAATTTATGGCGCTTGATGAACTTGCCGCTGCGGTAACTGAATGTTCCGTGCCGCGCCGACACCGGCAAACCAAGGTTGTAGCGCCGCAAGTCTTCGGCGAAATCCTGTGCCGACCCGTAGCGCGATTGAGGTTCCTTGCGCAAGGCCTTCAGCAGTACCTGATCCAAATCACCGGACAGCTTGCGCCGCAACTTTTCTGGAGTTGTATTCCGGCGACTACTTACCTTCTGCGATGTGGCGCTTGACAATCGCTGCTTTCGGTCGGTGGTCCCACCATCGTCGCTTTGTCGGTCGTCGCTCTCGGCGTCGATCCTCTGATTCCTCGCACTCTGTCCCGATCGTCCCATGACTGTGCTCGGTTTCTCCGGCTCGACTTCGCAAATAGCGTGCGCCAGGTCGTACGAGGAACTGGTGTGCAGCACGTAAGGCGAGCAACCGGTCAGCAATTTGTAGAGAACCATCCCCAGCGAGTAGACGTCGCTTGCCGTGGTAATCACTTCGCCGCGAAGCTGCTCGGGGCTGGCAAACTGCGGGGTCAGCATGCGCTGCACGGTCACCGTGGGTTCGGCTCCGGGAGAATAGGCTTCAGGGCTGAGAATTGTGGCGATACCGAAATCGAGCAGCTTGGGAACGCCCTCGGCGGTTACCAGGATATTGCCGGGCTTGATATCCCGGTGTACCACCAAACGCTGGTGGGCATACTGCACCGCGGAACAGACACTCCGGAAAAGATTGATGCGGGCTTCCACTCCCAGTCTGCCCTGATCGCAGTATTCATCGATGGGCTGGCCTTCTACCAGTTCCATGACAAAGTACGGATAGCCCTCATCCGTGGTTCCGCCGTCCAGCAAGCGGGCGATGTTCTCATGCTCAAATCCGGCCAGAATCTGGCGCTCTCTGCGGAAGCGCTCGTAGCCCGACTCCGTGTCCAGGCCTTGCCGCACCAGTTTTATAGCTACTTGCTTTTCGTATTCGTCATCCGCCCGAACCGCGCGGTACACATCGCCCATCCCTCCTTCACCTAGCTTGTCTAGGATGCGGTATTGCGCGATTCGAACACCGATCATCTTGTCGGCTCGGGTGCGCTCCTGAGTGCGTAGATCCTCGGCCAGACTGCGGGCTACAACCTCCAGCGCCGGCGCCTCGAAGAGTTCTTCCGAACGCTTCGCGTACTTCAGCAGCGACTCCACCTCCACCCGCAGACTTTGATCCTCGCCACACGCCTGCTCCAGGAAAAGACTCCGCTGGCTCCCATCGCACTGCAGTGCGGAGTGGTAAATGCGCTCCACATCTTGCCAGCGTTCAGGCTCCATCGCTCACGCCTCCATCGAGTTCGCGCAGCAGCCATGCCCGGGCCAGGCTCCAGTCCCGCATCACCGTTTCAGGCGAGATCTGCAACACTTCCGCCGTCTCATCCACGGTCATCCCGCCGAAAAATCGCAGTTCCACCACTTTGCTTTTTCTCGCATCGGTGGCACCTAGCTGGGTCAGCGCATCTTCTAATGCCACCAGGTCGATCGCCGGTTCGGAAGAGATCGAGAGGGCCTCATCCAGAGGAACATGCTGCGCGCCCGCGCCGCGCTTCTGGTAACCGTGCGAGCGAGCAAAATCAGTGAGGATGCGCCGCATCATTTTCGCGGATACCGCAAAAAAATGCGCTCGGTCCTGCCACTCTACTTCCTTCACCTTGATCAGCCGCAAATAAACTTCGTTGATCAGCGCCGTTGTTTGCAGCGTGTGACCGTCCCTTTCCCGGGCCATGTAGTGCTTCGCCATCCGGTGCAGTTCCTCGTACACCACGGGCGTCAGCCGGTTCAGGGCAAGCTGATCCCCACCCCTCCAATCATGCAAGAGTTGAGTAATCTCAGAGGGAGAAGCCCTGGTCATGGGACGGGAGTCCTTGGTCGTATGGGGAAGGATTTGACGCGAACGACTCGTCAAATTTGAGCCAAAAGCTTACCACAAAGATTTGCAGGTTCCAAAACATTTGGCGGACCGTCTGAGATTGCTCCGAAAAAACATGCCAGTCTTTACGCGGTTTCCTCGCTAAAGCTTGTAGGGGACCGTCCGGTTAGGCGAGAGGTCCGTTCAGAAGGCAGAAGGAGACGTTCCATGAAAGCCTGTTGTGTAAAGACACTGAATGACATGCAAGAGGTTATCCGAAACGGCAAGATTCTTGCCCTCATGCTCAATGCAGCTCCTTGGGTTATCTTGGCACCCGAGTTTCCTACCGACGCCCGCGCCGTTACCGAATTGTTGCTTAGGTTATCTGTGGATGACGCCATCGACAAATTAGTAGACGGCCTTCCCGACGCTCAAAAAGCTGCGGCGGCAGTGACCCCCATTGTCAAAGAGAAATTGCGAAATCTAACGCAGCCAGAGTGGATGTTTAACCACCCGGGGGGCTCCGAAAATAAATTCTGGACAAAAATGTATAGGCTCTATGGGGGCTAGTTGAAAAACGAAGCATCCACCTGATAGCGGTAGCAGAGAGGGAGCCTTTTCAAGGAGACCTCGGTGTTCGATTCCCAGAGCCTGCTCCCGGCAAAAGAACACTCTGAAATGCCGATACGATCTAGGACCACCCATGGGCAGTAGGCTGATGCAGAACCCAGTTCGCTGGTTCAGGGTGCAAGTCTCAGCAGTCGAATATTTTTCAAATACATGACAGTCTTCTCTAACATTTCCCGCTGACACTAGTAGGAGTTCCTGGGGGGCGCGGCGATAGCTGGCGTCAGGTTCACGAGTCGCTTTCGGACCTGAGAAGAAATATGCGAGTCCGAACCTGGGAATTGCTACTTGCTGGTTCTTCGTCACGGGACCGCTTGTTGGGCCTTCGGTGAAGAACTAAACTTACGAGGAGAACCGTCGGGGGGCGGTTCTCCGCGTCTGTCGCGAGCGTATTGACTCCCGCCTCGTTACAACCCCGGAGAGCCCATCAGGCTGTAAATCAAAACCAATAGCACGATCACCGTGATTACCACGTACATCTTGTCGTGCTCCTCGGCAAATCCAAAGATTGAAAAGGCCACCCGCGCCACCGGAGTTGCAATAAGCAACAGCAGTCCTAACTGAATGATGCCCTTGCCTCGAAGCGAAAACGCCTCACGCACGATGCCTCCGACTCCGCGAAAATCTGCAGGTTCGCCGCGGAACACGCGGTAATCGGCGCGTGTGTGACCATGCCGAACCAGGTACACAGTCCCGCCGAGCAGCACTACGGCTGCCGACAGGAGCACCCCGGCGCGCAGCAGTTGTCCAATCAAAATTTCCATCCGGTGATCGGTCCAACCTTGTTCCTGGGCCATCTTAGATCCTTCCCGTAATTCCCTTGTAGAGCATCTCGCTTCCGAGAGCCACAATCACCACACTGAATATTCGCCGCAACCATTTGGGGTGCACCTTGACCAGGACCCGCGTGCCCAGCAGCGATCCGGCAAGAACTCCCAGCATGACCGGCATGGAAAGCCCGGGGTCGATATATCCGCGGGATAAATAAATTCCCGCGCTGGCCGCGGCCGTCACCCCGATCATGAAGTTGCTGGTTGTAGTCGAAACCTTGAACGGAATTCTCATCGCCAGGTCCATAGCCAGAACCTTCATTGCACCCGAGCCAATGCCCAGCAGTCCGGATAAGGTTCCAGCGCCAAACATCAGGCCCCAACCCAGCGGTACACGCCGCACGTGGTATTTTCGAATGCCTCCGCCTTCCGGAAAACTTCCATTCAGCCGCAATCGCGTGGCCAGCGCGTCCGGCGAATCATCCCTGGCGTCTTTCACCCGCGGACTCCAGGAGAGAAAGGCTGAACTGATCAGCACCAGTCCAAAAACCACGGAGACTGCCCCAGTGGAGATATGCGTGGCCAGAGTTGCACCCGCAATTGCGCCAAGAGTGGTCGCAATCTCGAGAAACATTCCGATCCGGATGTTCGATATACCTTCCCTCACATAGGCTGCCGCTGCTCCCGAGGAAGTGGCGATTACCGACACCAATGACGCGCCGATGGCGTAGCGGATGTCCACTCCGAGAAGCAGGCTGAGCATGGGAACAATCACCACGCCCCCACCTAGCCCGGTCAGCGCTCCCAGGAAACCGGCGACCAGCGAACCCGCCCCAACAATCAAGCTAAACTCGAGAACGCTCATCAACTTTCCTTGGACTTCCGAGAGATGTACATCTTTGCATAGCTGTTGCCTGACTTATGGCTGCCCAAATCAGCTAATCGATTTTCTGCGTTCTGTTGAACCTCAAATGGATGGGGATCGTTCCTCTTTTGCCAATAAAGATTTGTCAATAGCTAACCAAAACGGCAGTACAATAATCAAAGTACGGTGTGGGGTGAACGCATGGCGCCTTCGCGGCGCATATCGAGAAGCCTGTGCGGCCTGATGACGTACCGCGCCGCAATCATGTGTGTCGCCGCGCTTAGCATGGTATGGGCCCGCGGTGTTCCCACGCATTTTGCGCACAGCTCCGATAGCCTTACTTTCCACACTGCGGCCGACCACGACCATCGGCAATGTTTTGATCACGAAGACTCTCAGTTGGCGAGTGCTCCGAGCGGTCCGCGAATTGCTCCGCCGCCGGCCGTTTCGTCTCACGCCATTTATGCAGTAGCTAGTTTTGTCGAATTCGAAAACGACGGTTGGCATTACAACCGTCCTCCTCCTATCAACTGATCCTTCCGCTTCTTCCTTGGCGCGTTGCTTACCTCGGCTAATGCCAGCAGCAATATTCCACATAGAAGCCAATGGTTCTGGAGGAAATGTACCATGCTCGAGCAGGACGATAAGAACTGGAAAGACTTGTGTTGCGCCGTGCTGGAGGCTGAAGATTCCGGCAAATTGCTGGAGATCGTTCAGAAACTCAACAAAGCTCTTAAGCGTGAAGAGCAGCTCGACCGCAGTTTACAAAAAAGCCAAATCGGCAAAACTTCCGAGGACGTTCGATGTTGAACACCGGCGCTCCCGAGCACCGAGTCACGCCTCGGTGGGCCCACGTCCCTGATCTGAGCGCAGTTCGAGCCACGCTTCGCATGGAGCCGAATTCGCGGCGCTTCATTCTGTTCGCCGCACTCGGGGTAGGCGTTGTTTCTTTTCTCGCGACCGAACTGATGCACACCCTGCTCGTGCCCGATATCGGACCGCATCCCGAAAGACTGCTGGCGGAGGGGTTGTCCGCTTTCGTGGTTAGTTGTCTGGTCGCGAAGCTGGTCCACATGAGCCGCGAAAGGCACCGCCTCGTTATGGCGCGGATGCAGGTGATTGCGGAAATGAATCATCACATTCGAAACGCGCTGAGTCCTGTCGCCCTTTCGCTGGACGCAACCGACAATCAGGCACTGAATCACATCATCGGCGAAGCAGTCGACCGCATCGATTGGGCTCTCCGGGAAATACTTCCCCGGGAACTGCCGCTGGCCGAGGCCCAAAGACATCAGCTCGGATATTTTCAAAGACGAAGGAGCAAGGCGCAATGAGCGATATAAGAGTTCTTTGTATTGAGAATCACCCTGAATACATGGGTGAGCTGAAATTCATGCTGGAGACCGCTGGCTACGAGGTTATCGCCGCCACTCGCGCAGATCAGGCTCTACATCTGCTGAAAACTCGCCGGGTCGATGGCGTTCTTCTCGAGTACGATTTGCCGGATGCCACCGGCGCTGCCCTGCGGGCAGAGATAAATCGCATCAAACCCGACGTTCCGGTGCTGCTGTTTGCCGGTGTGGGCAGCGAGACGCCGTCTCTACTTCGCTTTTTCGATTCCTATCTGAGGAGTTCCCACGCGCCTGAATTTGCGTTGCAGGACCTTGAAGCGTAAGCGGATATTCGCGACAATACCTATGAATTCGCAGCCGATTCATGCACAATCTTAATGTCCAAAACTACAACTTTTGGCATCTTTATGGGTTTATGACTTGTTCGAGAGACAAAAAGCATGGACATAAGAAGCGATTTCACGTACCCCGAGGCTGTGAGCAATTAGGAGAACCTATGAAGTCCAAATGGATTGGGAAATTATTCCCCGCGGCTGTTGCCAGTGTTTTGTCATTAGCGATACTCGCAGGCTGCCCCCTGGCCGCACCGGCTTGGGCAGAAGACCAGCCCCAAGAGCAGGCCCCTCCGCCTCCGCAGAGTGGACCCCAAAACGCCCCCTTGACCCCCGATCAACTGCAGCAGTTGGTCGCTCCAATTGCGTTGTATCCCGACGCCCTCGTAGCTCAAATACTCGCTGGTTCTGCCTATCCAACGCAAATTGTCGAGGCGGAACGGTTTCTCGAGGAAAATCCCAATCTCAAAGGTAAGGATCTGGGTGACGCTGTCAACCAGCAGGACTGGGATCCCAGCGTCAAGGCTCTTTGTCAGTTTCCCTCAGTCCTGGCCAATCTGAACAAGAATCTTTCCTGGACTTCCGAGTTGGGCGATGCAAATTACAACCAGGAAGCGGATGTTATGCAGGCCGTCCAGTTCATGCGCAAGAAGGCGCAACAAGCGGGACATCTGCAGACCACGCCCCAGCAGACCGTGACCGACCAGGGTCCCGACGTTGACATTGCGCCCACAGATCCAGACGAGGTTTACGTTCCGGAGTACGATCCCGAAGAAATCTACGGCTACCCAGTCGGACTGTGGCCCGGTTTTAACCCTTGGTGGGGCGTTGGCGGCCCGTATCTCTCCTTTGGCTTAGGATTCGGCGTTGGCCCCTTCTTTGGATACGGCTGGGGCTGGCGAGGCTGGGGCCTTGATTGGGGTGGAGGCTACCTGCGCTATGGCGGCGGCCGTTACGGTTTTCACAGTCATGCGTTCTACGATCGCAACGCCTACTTCCATGGCAATTATCGCGGATTCGCTCCTTATGGCCGCGGCGATCGCGGTGCACGCGGTTTCGCCGGTGGCGGTGCCCGTGGATTTAACGGCGGCGCGCGAGGTTTCGCGGGCGCGGGGCGCGGCGCCGCTGGCGGCAGGGGTTTCGCAGGCAGACCTCAGGGTGGCGGCCACGGCGGCGCATTTGGAGGAATCAGCCGTGGTGGCGAAGCGAGGGGCTTCTCCTCCCGAGGCAGATCCAGCTTCGGTGGCGGCGGAATGCACGGCGGGGGTGGAATGCATGGTGGTGGCGGCGGACACGGCGGCGGTGGCGGCAGGCGCTAGCCATTCACCGAGTCAACGGAAATCCATTCCACAAAGATCGGCCACAGGAATCATTGGCCTCAGGAAAGGAACGAATATGAAATTCGAAACACGCAATTCGAAAACGTATCCGGCGGGAATTCTTCCGCGATTTGCTCTTGCTTTCGCCGCTTTGGGCCTCTGCGGAACCTTCGCGGCAGCCCAATCCAGCACCCAAAAATCTACTCCTGCTGCGCCATCGTCATCGGCCGCGCGAGCGATGGTTAACCCGCCGCAGCCGGGACAACAAACTTTCTCCTCCGCCGAACTGGCGACCCAAGCCCTCGTTGCCGCTGTCAAAGACGGCGACCAAGCCGCCTTACTCAAAGTGCTGGGACCGACCGGTAAGACCATCGTCTCCTCTGGCGACGATGCCGAAGATCAAAATGACCGCGATCAGTTTCTGAACAAGTACCAGCAGATGCATCGCCTGGTAATGGAACCGGACGGCACCACTACTCTCTACATCGGTGCCGAAAACTGGCCCACTCCAATTCCACTTGTCCACAAGGGAAGCTCCTGGTATTTCGATACTGCAGCCGGTAAGCAGGAGATTCTTTATCGAAGAGTCGGGAAAAATGAGCTGGCGGTAATTCAAACTTGCGGCGGACTGGTCGATGCGGAAAAAGAATATTATTCTCAGCCTCACGATGGCGAAACCGATCGGCAGTACGCACAGCGATTCTTCAGCGACCCCGGTAAGCAAAATGGACTCTACTGGGAAACCGCTTCTGGACAAACCAGTAGCCCAATCGGTCCCCTGGTAGCAGTGGCCGCCACCGAAAACTATCCTCAACCTCCGAATCGAAATCTGGAACCGTTTCAGGGATATTACTTCCGCATCTTGAAAGCTCAAGGAGCCAAGGCTCCCGGCGGCGCACACAGCTACATCGAAAATGGAAAGATGACCCGCGGTTTCGCCTTCGTTGCGTACCCGGCAGAGTACCGGTCATCCGGCGTGATGACGTTCATCGTAGATCAGGATGGAATTGTCTACGAAAAAGATCTCGGCCCCAAAACCGCCGCGATCGCGAAAGCCATGACCAAATACGATCCAGACGCAAGCTGGCGCAAAGCGGATTAAACGGAGATCTAAGTTCGGACTGTTATCAGCGGGACGGATACTTGGATTTCTTCGGTTTCAGGCTGATCGCTATCTTTAGCACCGCGCCATCTACCGGATCGATCTCGAATATTGCCTTGCTCGTGTAGTCCGGACTGTTAAGGCGGTATTTAAAAACGCTATACATCTGAAAGATGTCGGTATCATACGGGGCGCCGTACTTCGCTTGCACCTGCGCTGCGGTGTAGCTGCGGTCGCTTAGCGCAAGAATGAAGTGAGCGTCCGCGTGCTTCGCGCTCTTAAAAGCCGCGACCTCAGAGAAAGGAAATCGCTGGCCAGCCAATGAATAGTCAACGCCTGCCATAGTCTTCTGGCGGATGATCTCTTCCTCCACGATCCCGTCGATTCGCTTGTTAATCTCCCCTTCCAAGGTAAACCCCTCGCGTTTTGCCGCACACCGGCCTTTATCCGGTCTGCACTCTGCCCGAATTTCATTCGCAACATAGGAGCGAAGCACCCGGGAGTTTTCCAGCACCGTCTTAATTCCTTGTTCTCCGGGTAGAGTGGATGCAGAAAAAAGATAGGGAACGATATCGCGCCAGTCGAAGTCGTCAGCGGAGGAAATCGGGTGAACACCGGACCCTGCAGGCTGCGCGCCGCCCAACGCGCCACAAGGCGACGGAGCGAAGGCCGAGAGCCACACGAGCAGCAGGACTGCAAAAGTCGAATACTTCATTCGAATGGAGCTGAAATCATAGCCGATGTCCCTCAAAAGAACTAGCCGCTCCCGGCCTGGAGTAGTTCGCAACCGAACTCCACAGATGGGCGAAAAGCGGGCGACTGCACAGGGAAACAAAAGCATTTTTTGAAGATAACCGGCATGTAATAGTTTCGTAATGTATCGGGCATCACCGCAAAATTTATTTCGGCGAGTTACTCTCCTATTAATCATATGGAAATTCATCCTAAGGGAAGTCATGCTCGCATTCTGCTCAGTTCTGTCTTCGGACCTTATGCGCAAGACGACGAATTTGGCAGCCGCTCCATCAATCCGATGGAGCTCTATCACAATCAGGTTACCCGCGCCCAGGGCAGCTTCTCATTGCGCATGTTTCACCGTTCGTGGGGACTCATGATGATTCAGGAAAATATTTCGGCGCCCTGCAGCCTTCTGGATTTTCCCACGCGCGAAGCTTTCGCTCGTGAATTGACTAAGAACCACTATGATATTGTTGGCATCTCCTCCATCATCGTGAATGTTCTGAAGGTCCGGGAAATGTGCCGGCTGGTACGAGAGTTATCGCCGGATTCGGTAATCGTGGTGGGCGGACACGTGGCCGCGATTCCTGGTCTGGAAGCGATGATCGATGCCGACCACATAGTTCGCGGCGAAGGCATCTCCTGGATGCGCCGTTACCTGGGTGAAGATGAGAGGGCGCCGATTCGCCATCCCGCCATCGTCTCCGGCTTGCAGACACGAATCATGGGAGTGCGTCTTCCGCAGCGCGAAGGTGGCACGGCAGCAACCATCATTCCCTCGGTGGGCTGTCCTATGGGATGCAACTTCTGTACGACTTCAGCTTTTTTTGGAGGTAAAGGGAAATTCGTTAACTTTTATGAGACCGGCGATGAATTGTTCGACGTCATGTGTGGAATTGAAAAAGAACTCAAAGTAAATTCTTTTTTTGTGATGGATGAGAACTTCCTGCTTCATCGCACCCGCGCGATGCGATTGCTGGAGCGCATGAAGCAGGCCGGTAAGAGTTGGGAGCTTTCCGTCTTTGCTTCCGCCAATGCCATTCGAAAATACACCATGCTGGAACTGGTGGAACTCGGCGTTTCCTGGGTATGGATGGGCCTGGAATCTCCTCGGTCGAATTACGGTAAGTTGCAAGGTCACGACGTTACGCAACTCACGAAAGAACTGCGCCAGCACGGCATACGAGTGCAGGGCTCGACCATCATCGGACTGGAGCACCATACCCCAGACAACATCGTCAACGAAATCGAATCCGCAATCGAATACCAGACCGACTTCCATCAGTTCATGCTCTACACACCAGTTCCCGGCACGCCGCTTTACCAGGAAATGGCCGAACAAGGCCGCCTGCTGGCGAATATCGAGTACGCCGACATCCATGGGCAATTCAAATTCAATTTCCAGCACGGCGCCATTTCGCGCGAGGATTCGAAGCGCTTCCTGGATTGGGCCTTCTGGCGCGACTTCGAGAGGAATGGACCCAGTCTTTATCGCCTGTGCCAAACTATGCTGCAGGGTTGGCAACGCTATAAGAACCATCCCGATGCTCGCGTTCGTGAGCGGTTTACGCGGGAAGTGAAAAAGCTCAGCAGCGCCTTCAACGCCGCGCTGTGGGTAATGGAACGGGAATTCGAGAAAGTCAATCAAGATGTGAGCGAGAAAATTCACGATCTACGCCGCCAAGTCGAAAAAGAATTTCCCGTCGTGGCGCGCCTCACCGCCGCATCGCTGGGCCCGATCCTTTTGTGGTCGACACGCCGGGAGCAGAAACGTCTGCTCGCAGGATGCACCTATGAACCCCCGACTTTTCTCGAGCGCCGAAACTGGGTCCCGGCGTAGTTGGCGCCGGTAGGCGTTGCGCTGCTCATTGATTGCAACACAGCGAACAAAGATCCAGGTTAAGCAATGTTAAGCAACGTCCCCGTAGTGCGTGATCCCAATCACACGCAGTTGTGCTGCTGGTCATGGCCGTACCCGCAATTCTGGCCGAAAATCAATATGAGGTTGGGAGTGCCCCGCGGTCGAGGAGATAACCGGAAATCGAACTGCTGAGGGCACTGGGGGGGAATTCGCTATGAAGGGCACTATCGAGATCCCGGGAAAGGAACTCAAGGAAGCTCCTAAGGCACAGCAACAAACAGTGTCTGATTCCTCCCTGGAGCGCCTGATGACGGCTCCAGCACAGGTCCGGCCCTTATTCTCAGACAGCTTGCTGCGCTACGAAGGCCAACATACCCGGCAGACCTGGGCAACAGTCGCATCATTCATTTTGCAGTGTGTAATGTTGGGCGTGCTGCTCTTGTTGCCGCTTTATTTCACGCAGGAATTGCCGAAGTCGCAATTGCTGACATTTCTGGTGGCTCCGCCGCCACCGCCGCCTCCACCACCGCCAGCAGCGCAAGCCGCCAGAATTATGAAGCAGATTCAAAGCGATCTGCTCACGGGAGGCCAACTCCGTACGCCCACCAAAATCCCCGAAAAAGTACAAATGATCCGAGAAGAAGAGGCGCCGCTGATGCCTGGCACCGGAGGAGTCGTAGGGGGCGTACCGGGCGGAATTCCCGGTGGTCAGCTGGGCGGGGTGATTGGAGGCATCGTCAGCGCTACTCAGAATACGGCGTTCCTGCCCAAGTTGCAGCCGGTAGTGCCGCAACGCGTACGGATCTCCCAGGGAGTAACCACTGGTCTTTTGATCCAGAAAATCGAGCCGACATATCCAACCATCGCCAAGGCCGCCCGAATCCAAGGCAATGTTGTCCTCAAGGCCATCATCAACAAAGAGGGCGTAATCCAGGATTTGCAATTGGTCAGCGGACATCCGATGTTAGTGCCGGCAGCCATTGATGCGGTCAAACACTGGCGTTACCGTCCTTATTTGTTGAACGGGCAACCCGTTGAAGTGGAAACGACCGTGACGGTCATTTTCGTCCTAACCAATTGAGGGAACTCAAACCGTTCGATGAGATCCGAGAGCCGACCGGAATAATCGAGGGCGGCCAGGCTCGGCCCATAAGTCCGGAGTTACAGGGGGTGGATCATGATGTTTTCCTACAGGTTAGTACGACTGATTGAAACCCATGCCGATACGCTGGCTGCAGGGTTGGAGAAGAAAGTGTCTTCTTCCTCTGCAGTAAGTTGCTTCCGCACCATTCCCACGCACGAATTACGGGAACGTGTGTATGAGATATATCACCATCTAGGTGATTGGCTGCTGGGAAAGAACCTGGTGGATATTGAAACGCGTTACCGGGAGATCGGGGCGCGAAGGGCACAGCAGAAGGTACCCCTGGCGGAAGTAATCTACGTGATCCTCCTTACCAAGGAAAATCTCTGGGATTTCCTGAAGAGCGAAGCGGTTGCGGACCGCGCAGTGGAGATCATGGGAGAGCTTGAACTGCTGCAGATGCTGGAGCAATTTTTCGATCACGCGATTTATTTCGCAGCACTCGGCTACCAGGAACAGTTAGAGGTTTTGACCCAGCAAGAGTGTGCGGCCGTGACCAGCTGAAACCATCGACTGCCTCGGTTGGTTCACTATTCCTGAAGGCTACCGGCGCATCCTGCGTTGGAGTATCCACCATCACATAAAAAAGTGACGGTAGTCACAGCCGAAATCGGGTCGATGTGTAAGTCTGAAACTGGTGACGGAGGTGCTATATGACAGTCCTGGAAGTAACCCGAGAATTAGAAACCAGGAAGCAACCCTCCGCGATCGCCGTTAAGAATGTGCTCTACGCCACAGACTTTTCAGATACGTCCGAGGCGGCCTTTCCCTACGCGACCGCGATCTGCCGCAAGTTCGGCAGCACATTGCACGTAGCCCATGTTTTTTCTGATTCAACCTTGATGCTCATGACGGGCGGAGCCGACAATGCTAGTTTCGAAGTTCTATACGAGGACGCGCGCAGCTTGGCGCAGCAGAAAGTCGATCAGATCGCCGCTCGCTTGAGAGATACTCCGACGCGTACCTACGTACGCCACGGGGAAGTCTGGGACAAGCTCAGTCCCATCATTGCAGAAAATGGAATTGACCTGATCGTAGTAGGAACGCGTGGTCGCGGCGGAATAGGAAAATTTCTGCTGGGTTCGGTGGCTGAAGATATTTTGCGGCACGCGCCGTGTCCGGTGCTCACCGTCGGGCCCGGAATCTGCGGTCCTGCCAGGCTGCAGGAATTTTCCGCGAGCGGGCCAGCTCCTGTTGAATTCGCGTTGCGTCATATCCTCTATGCCACGAACCTTACCGCTGAGTCACTGGGAGTTGCGCCAGTCGCTTTTTCGTTGGCTGCGCAATTCCAATCTCGATTGACTCTGATTCATGTAGTTGAGGGTGACTCCAGGCTGGGAATTCTCTCCAAGCCGGAGGACGATGAAATCCGGAAGCTGCGAGAAGAAATTCCCACAGCCTCACTGGCATATGCGCCGGAAGTTCTGGTCGAATTCGGCTCCGCTTGGCGCTGCATCGTGAACAAGGCAGCGGAACAAAGCGCAGATCTGCTTGTGCTGGGAGCGCATCGCGTCGACGGCATGAGCCACTTGCCCTGGTCCACTGTTCACCACGTCGTAGCACATGCGACCTGTCCGGTCCTGACGATCCGCGCATAGAAGTGCGGATCACTCGGGCCATTTGCGGCACACTGAGTCTCGGGATGGGGTAACCATCCAGGAACCAGACAAAAAGTTCGCCGCCGCCGCCGAGGTGACTTATGACAGGAATCATTTTGATAGCGATTGCCATCCTGGCAATCGCAGTCGGGCTGTTTATCTTCCGGGCTATTCCAGCCGTGAGGGCCTATTTCGCTTACCGAGGCAAGCGCCTCGTCACCTGCCCGGAAACTCACAAGACCGTAGCTGTGGATGTCGCGGCCGGTGAGGCTGCGGCAAGTGCTTTCCTATCCGAACCCGTATTGCATCTGAAGGAATGCTCGCGGTGGCCGGAGCGAGAAAATTGTGGTCAGGATTGTCTGCAACAGATCGAAGCAGATCCCGAGAACTGTCTCGTCTGGAACGTGGTTTCGCAGTGGTATCAGGGTAAGGACTGCGCGATTTGTCACAAAACTTTCGGCGAACTTCATCATCTGGATCGCGCCCCAGGGTTGCTGGGCCCAGATCGCAAGACGGTCGAGTGGAAAGAGTTGCGCCCTGAGCAGCTTCCTGAAGTCTTTTCCACGCACCATCCAGTTTGCTGGAATTGCCACGTTGCCGCTACATTTCGTCGCCTGCATCCCGATTTGGTGGTAGATCGGGAGCCGGAATTAAGACGTACCCGGTAACCTCCCCGCCCGCGCGCCAGCGGGCGGGATTTTTATTCTTGTCGCCATCCGAAAGGCCATTAGGAAAGGCTCGTTCCAGCGCTCCCGCAAGGCTGCTGCTAAATGCTGCACGTCTTTGTCATTGAGCCTTGATTCCGCGACCCTGAGTCACGAGTTTAGGTGATCCGGGTCACTGCGCCTCTTCCGCTTACCGTTGAAAATCTCAACTAGGCAGCGAAGCCGTTGCTGAGTTCTTACATGCTGTGGGAGCGCTCTTTCTGCGTTCATCATCGCTGCCTTCATAGATTGCAAATTTTAACTAGGAGAGAACGAAATCATGAAGACAACGAAACTGGTGATGCTGGTAATGACAATTGCTGTAGCCCTGTTCATCTTGATTCCTAATCTGTCATGGGCCGCCGACGACGGGGCGAGCCTCTACAAAGCAAAATGTGCAATGTGCCACGGCGCGGATGCAACGGGTAAGCCGGCAGCCAAAATTCCGAGCCTGGTTTCCGACGATGTCAAGAAAGCCTCGGACGACGACTTGACGAAATCGGTCGCTACAACGGCCAAGCATCCCGGAACCGTTAAGAGTCTGGCCCCCGACCAAGTGAAAATGATCGTGACCTATATTCGCAGCCTGCAGAAGTAGGTGCTGATGGCTGTTATTGGCTGTTCCTTTTTGCGCGCCGCCGTTGTCGCAAATCGCCGACAGCGGTCGTGGAAGGCGAGAGGGCGGTATGAACATGCCTGGTTTAATTCGGCGGAAGCGAGTACAAACCTGCCGATTTGTTGTCCTGCCAGGGAACTCGCCCTCTCTTTGCTTGCCACAGGGAACAGCCCGTCCGGGTCCGGATGTTCACCACTCCGGCCCCGGACCTTTCTTGGTCAGCAAATGGTCAGAGATTTTCTCTGCATTACCTAACTCCGTTCCAAAACGGCGCACGTTGGCTGCCTACCTCACTTCGCTGGAACGGAAGCCCTACCCAGGAGAGGCGAGGAGCAATCTCCATGAGTAAAGCCCTGCTCTACGACGCGACGATGTGCATCGGCTGCAAACAGTGTGAAGGCGCCTGCGCACAGCAGAACAACTTGCCCTACAACGATGCGGTAGCAGCGGAGTCGGTGCAATCCGCACACAAATACACGGTCGTCATGACCAAAGACGACAAGTTCATGCGCCGTCTCTGCATGCACTGTGAGCATCCCGCTTGCGCTTCAGTTTGTCCCGTCGGTGCCTTCCATAAGACAAAAGAAGGCCCGGTCGTGTATGACGTCTGGAAGTGTATTGGCTGCCGTTATTGCATGGTGGCGTGCGCATTCGCCCAGCCCAAGTACGAGTGGGGGTCGCTGAATCCGCGGGTTCGTAAATGCATTATGTGCCCGGATCGCGTGGTAGCCGGCAAGCAGACTGCCTGCGCCGAGATCTGTCCCACCGGCGCCACAAAGTTTGGCGACCGTGATGATCTCATTCAGGAAGCAAAAGAGCGCCTCCGCCAAAATCCAACCACCTACTTACCGCGCATCTATGGCCTCAACGAAGTTGGCGGAACCTGTGTACTCATTCTTTCCAGCATGAAAGTGGAAGAGTATGGCTATCCCGCCTCGGAAAAAATCGGCAACACGCCGATGCCGGAGTACACCGGCCGGGTGATGGACAAAATTCCGGACTTTATTCCAGTGTGGTCACTAGTACTGGGAGGCATTTACTGGATATCGCATCGCCGCGAGGAAGTAGCCGCCGCCGAAGCGCAAGAAAAAGAAGAAAAGAAGAACGGGAGCGCACGATGAAAATCAAGCTGACTTTCTGGAGAGTCGTTTTCATTGTGATCATGGCCATGGGCCTCTACTCTTCTTTCGTTCGCTATTTCCGTGGTTTGGGCGCGGTTTCAAACATGAGTGATCAATTTCCCTGGGGTTTATGGATCGGCTTCGACTGCCTGTGCGGCGTCATGCTGGCAGCGGGTGGCTTTTGCATGGTGGGTGCGGTCTATTTATTCAATGTGGAGCGCCTCCACAGTGTTGTGCGCCCCGCTGTATTGACTGCTTTCCTGGGTTACATACTTTTTATTGTTGGATTGCTGTTCGACCTCGGCCGTCCCTGGTACATCTGGCATCAGCTCATTTACATGAACCCGCATTCGGTTATGTTCGAAGTGGGCATGTGTGTGATGACTTACACCACCGTGCTTTTCTTCGAATTTCTTCCCAGCGTCTTCGAGCGCTTCAATATGAAGGCTCCGATCAAGTGGATTAACAAAATTTACCCAGTGCTGATTGTTCTCGGGATATTGCTTTCCACCCTGCACCAGAGCTCCCTGGGGTCGCTCTATTTGATTATGCCGAGCAAGCTTCATCCCTTCTGGTACACGCCGGCGCTGCCCTTCTTCTTCTTTGGCTCGGCGATCGCAGTGGGTCTGGCGATGACAATTTTCGAATCCACGCAGAGTGCGAAGGCCTTCGGCCGTCACTTGGAACTCCCGGTGTTGGTTACTCTAGGCGGCGCTTTACTAGTCGCTCTCTGGGTGAATGCTTTGCTGCGCTTCGACGACTATTTCCACCGCGGCCTGCTCAGACAAATCATCAAGCCGAGTTATGAAGCATATTTCCTATGGCTCGAACTCACGCTGACCTTCGTGATTCCCATCGCCATGCTCAGCTTCAAGAAGGTCAGGCTGTCGCCACAGCTCTTATATCTTGCGTCCATCTTTACGCTGCTTGGTTTTATCACCAACCGGCTCAACATTGCTCTTATCGGATTTGAGACTTACGCCGGACACCACTACGTTCCGAAATGGACGGAATTCTCCATCACTCTCATGATCGTCGCATTGGGTTTCTTCCTGTTCAGCGTCGCGGTAAAATATCTACCCATCTTTCCCAAAGAAGAATACGCAGCGGAGCGCCCTCGCCTATCCAAGGCGAGACCTTTTGCGAGCCCAGCGGTATTAACCCATGCGGGAGACTGACTCAATTCGCCACACTTTGCGGCAGAAGCGGCTGAGCTACAGTATCAGTACGAAATTGATCGGTTCCTTGCTGGCGGTGATGCTCGTCATCTTCGCTCTCCTCGGTTATCTGAATATTCGGTTGCACCGCCAACATCTGGAAGCGGCCACATTGGCCAGTGCCGAGCGGGTGAGCGACGTAATCCGGCGCAGCGCCACCTACTACATGCTGCGCAACGATCGCGAGGGCCTCTACCACACCATACAGACCATGGCAGACGAGCCCGGCATGGTTAAGGTGCGCATCCTTGACCAGGAGGGCCGAGTCAGCTACTCCACCGATGCATCGGAAGTGAACCGCATTCTCGATAAGACGGCAGAGGCTTGCTACGGCTGTCACAATCAATCGCGGCCGCTCACGCGTCTGAACCGCCCTGACCGTTTTCGCATTTATCGGATCAATCGCGGCCCTCGCGTCATGGGGATCATTACACCCATCGAAAACCAGCTTAACTGTTCGAACGCATCGTGCCACGCGCATCCCGCCAGCCAGCAGGTTCTGGGAGTGCTCGACATAAATCTCTCGCTGGCCACAGCGGACGCGCAAATTGCAGTCAGTAGCGCGCGCACGCTCGCCTACACCGTAGGAGCAATCCTGCTGGTCGCAATCTTGAGCTGGCTATTCGTATGGCGGGTGGTTGCCAGACCGATCAACGCGCTGAAGCACGGCACGGAACATCTGTCGCGCGGCGAACTGGGTTATCAGATCGAGGTGCGATCCCAGGACGAGGTGGGCGACCTGGCGCATTCCTTCAACGACATGAGCCTGCAGTTGCGCGCGGCGAATGAACAAATCGTCACCTGGGCGAAGACGCTGGAAGATCGGGTCGAAGAAAAAACCAGAGAACTGCGCCGGGCGCAGGATCACGTTCTGCATGTGGAAAAGATGGCATCGCTCGGCAAAATGGCTGCGGTGGTAGCGCACGAAGTGAATAACCCGCTCTCCGGCATTCTGACTTACGCCAAGCTGCTGCGGAAGTGGGTGGCGTCGGGCCAGGTGGGCCATGAAAAACGCGATGAGGCCATGGAAAGCCTGGAACTGATTGCTGCGGAAAGTCGCCGCTGCGGGGAACTCATCAAGAATCTGTTGTCCCTCTCGCGCACCGCGCCCATGAATGTGCAGTCGACCGATTTGGATCAAGTGATTAGCCGGTGCTTGATGCTGGTGCGGCATCAACTCGAATCGGCTGGAATCGAGCTGCAACTGAAGCTTGCCGATGACCTGCCGCGCGTGCCTTGTGATCCCGAGCAGATTCAGCAAGTCCTGCTGGCATTGATCATGAATGCAATCGATGCCATGCCGCGCGGTGGCAATCTCTGGATCGAGACGCAGACGAACCACGATGAAAGCGAAATCAGCATCCAGGTCCGCGACGACGGATCTGGCATCGCTCCCGATGTCCTGCCGCAGATTTTCGAACCTTTCATGACCACAAAAGAAAGTGGACGTGGAGTCGGACTTGGCCTGGCGATCAGCCGCGGGATCGTGGAGCGGCACCATGGTCGCATCGAGGTCGAATCGGAGTTAGGGCAGGGAACTGCTTTCACGGTCACTCTGCCAGCGCGGGCTGCCGGGCCTTCTGTGTTAGCGGTTGACGAACGAAATGGCGCGATGAACGTGAGGTGATTCAAGTGAGCACACGGGGAAAACTGCTTATTGTGGACGATGAATTAAGCGTGCGCGACTCGTTAGGCAAATGGTTCCGCGAAGAAGGCTACGAAGTTGCAACCACGGAAAACGCCAGCGACGCACTTACCAGCCTGGCGCAACAACGCTGGGACGTGGCTCTGGTGGATATCAAAATGCACGGCACGGACGGAATCGAACTGCAGCGTCGCATGCACGAAATCGATCCTGAACTGCTCGTGATCATGATGACCGGCTATGCCTCGGTCGAGACCGCGGTCGCGGCGCTGAAGAATGGCGCCTACGATTACGTGACCAAGCCACTCGACCCGGATGAGATTTCCCACCTGGTGACGAACGCGCTGGCTCACAAGCGGACGGCGCAGGAGAACGTGCTCTTGCGTGAGACGGTTGCCGAAGTTGCGCGTCCGGGTGAGCTGATTGGCCAAAGCGCCGCCATGCGCAAGATCTTCGACGCCATCGA
This sequence comes from uncultured Acidobacteriaceae bacterium, assembly GCA_963724815.1. GTDB lineage: Bacteria > Acidobacteriota > Terriglobia > Terriglobales > Acidobacteriaceae > Sulfotelmatobacter. Next base: position 29,176 of record CAVRWS010000022.1, on the reverse strand, counting down.
GACCGTCGGTCCCACCGATGCCACCGTGCTCATCACGGGAGAGAGTGGGACCGGAAAAGAACTGGTTGCGCGCGCAATTCATCAGGCCAGTCCGCGAAGGTTTCATCCACTCGTCGTCATTCATTGCGGTGCGCTGACCGAAACGCTTCTCGAAAGCGAACTCTTCGGACACGAAAAAGGTGCGTTCACTGGCGCCCAATATCGCAAGAAAGGCAAATTTGAAATTGCCGAAGGCGGAACGGTCTTCCTGGATGAGATCGGCGACATTACCCTGAAGACGCAAACTGATCTGCTGCGGGTACTGCAGGAGCGCGAAATCACCCGCGTCGGCGGCAATCAAATCGTCAAAGTGGATTTCCGCTGTATCGCCGCCACCAACAAAGACCTGGAAAAACTAATCGACGAGGGCAAGTTTCGCCCCGACCTTTTCTACCGCTTGAACGTCTTTCGCCTCGAGCTGCCGGCACTGCGCGAGCGCCGCGAAGATATCCCCGCGTTGGTCGATCACTTCGTTCGCAAGTTCTCTCTGGCCATGAACAAGCGCATCACCCGGGTTTCGCCCACGGCCATGAATCAACTGCAGCAGCAATCCTGGCTGGGGAACGTTCGCGAACTCGAGAATTCGGTGGAGCGTGCCATGGTCGTCGGGCAGGAGCCGGAGCTGCACGAGGGCGATTTCGCCTTCAAGTCACCAAGCGCCTCCGCTTCCAACGGCTCGAGCAAGACACTTGAGGATATCGAGCGCGCCCACATCCTCAGGGTGGTCGGGGAATGTGCCGGCAATCAGAGCCATGCCGCCGATGTGCTCGACATCGATCGAGTGACGCTGTATCACAAGCTGAAGAAATACGGCTGGAGCCGCAGCGACAAGAAACCGGAAACCTCGAAGACCGATGAAGTCGCCCGATGAAGGCATGCGATGAAACTGCTGCACCTGTTGCCGGTCGGGAACGTCGATGATGCGCTGCTGAAGGATATTTCTCCCGCCATCGAGGAAATTCTTGGTACGCGGTGCAAAATACTTCCTGTCCGTCTCGATCCGGAGTTCGCCTTCCACGGGGAACGCCAGCAATATCACTCCTCGGAAATCCTGCATGGCATGCAAAAGTTTGTTGGCCCAGATTCCTGGCGAGTGCTGGGCGTTGCGGCCGTCGACCTCTACATTCCGATTCTTACCTTTGTTTTCGGCGAAGCACAGATGGGCGGTCCGTGCGCCTTGCTTTCAACCTATCGCCTGCGGCAGGAGTTCTATGGTCTTCCATCCGATCATGAGCTATTTCGCAATCGCATAATAAAGGAAGCGGTTCATGAGGTGGGGCACACAATGAACTTGACGCACTGCGATGACTACCGCTGTGTCATGGCTTCGTCACACGGCGTAGAGTGGATCGACCTCAAGGAGAGTGCGCTGTGCCGAATCTGTCGCACCGCCGCTTGTCCAGCGCCTGAGGGCGCGCCCTCACTGCGACAGTTGTAGCGCCGTTAAATGAAGTTCTCAGCCGCATCCTGATCGAATGGAAGCCATGAACAACACTGACCGCCCGGTGTCCTGGCTGAGTGTCCTAGCTGATTCAGCCTTGGATCCGGGCGGTCGGTGCTTCAGCGGCCCTCGTTCCGGTCAGCGCGGCTGGTTCGCCATCGCTGGCCGCGAGCTGTGTTTATGACAGGAAAAACTCCTTGGCCAGCGGCAGCCAGTCTCGATCCGGAATCTCAACGGTGAGGTTATCGATGGCAACTCCACCATCCTGTGCCAGCGCGCCCGCCAGTGCAGTCGGCATGCGGCGCTGCAGGCGGCTTGCAGACTCTTCAGTCCACCAGCGGGCCAGCGGCCCACCCAGCAGGTTGCGGAAGCTTGTCTTGGCGTCGGGTGCTTGCACCGTCACCAGCCAGCCCTCGCCGTAAGGGTCGCGCAGCGCGAGTTTCGGATCTGCCAGCAATGCCGGGTTGATGTCAGACACCGTGCCTTCGATCGGCGAAACCATATCGGCGGCGCAACCGTCGCGATGGAGGGTGCACATCTTCTGTCCCTGGCGAATCCACTGGCCGCGTTGCGGCAGCGTGATGCTCTCCACCATGCCAGTCAGCTTGGAGGCAAAATCATCTAAGCCAACCCGCACCAGGTTCGGGCTCTCGCTCAATGCCCAGGTGTGGCCGGGATGGTAGCGGAGATTCTCCGGGACCTGGAAGCCCGCGACCAGGGCAGGCTGAAGGCGTGGTGCGGCGTCGTACTTCGCCGCCGACATCTCCAACGCGGGATGTACCGTCGCCTTTCGGGTGCGGAAATAATCGATCAGTAAGAAGGATATGAAAGTGAAGAGAACCAGTAGGACTGTCATAAGTCACCTCGTCGGAGGGCCGTTTCGCCAGCCGCTCACACTTTCTAAAAGCAATCGCCATGCCACACGGGCGAACTGCGAGCAACTCCGCCGGTAATTGGCAATCTCGTTTGAAACACGCCACTTGTAAAGGCCGAAAGCCCGTGTAGAGATTTCTTGCGATGAATTTGTAATCGCCCTTTGATAGAAATCACAACAGGCTGAATTCGTGTTTTTGACTCTTGAGCAGGGAATAACGGAATCATCCTGTGTAATCAGTATCTTATGGATTCACGGCGCCCAGCTGAATTGTTCAACAGCGAAAGCTGAGGAATGCAACACCGGAAGGGCGATGAGTTTTCAACTGTTTCGTTTGAATTACAAGCTTACAAATGGAGCAGAAATCCCAGGGTTGCCTCAGGGCAGGTCTGAGTTCATTCCTAACCGGGCCATTCCTGATTGTGGAGGATCTATGGGAGTGGAGAATTGAACGAGCCGCATTGGAGTGCAAGAATCGACTCGTCGCTGCGGCCGGGATCATGTACGCCCACGAGACGTTTCCCCCAGGCCTTTGCAGAGTTTCCCGTTTCTACACGGGTTCGTGATTTCACTGCAGCGTGAGACCAAGCCGCCACTGGCGTGGTCTCACACTGCCTGGATCCGTAGGCCTCAGCAAGACGACCAACTAGCGGCCAACCCCCGCCAGACGGTTCTTTTTCCTCGCTGCGTCAGCCTATTCGGGCGCCCCACTTCCCGCACATGCGACGAGGAGGCGCCAACTGTTCTTTAGTTTCTAGGCCGCGCCTTTAACGCTCGACCTGAAAGATTCACGAGTCGGCCTAATCGGTTCGCCCGTTTGCCATAGCGGTGGGCGGTTCCTCAAAGGAATAATTAGCAACCCGGCAAGGATCGCCATGATAGCGGATACGCTCATCGCGATAGGGAAGCCCGCGCCCTTGATCAGAACGGCGGTAAGCACTCCCCCATAAATTCCGCCCGATCCTTTGGCAACGGCATATAGAAGCCCGTAATTGGAGCCGGCCTTTGCTTCTCCGAAATAGTGTCCGATGGTAGTTGGGAACAAGGAGAACAGCGGTCCCCAAAAGAAAAACGCCACGATCGCGGAGAGGATAAACAGGGTCTCACTGTGCACCGCTCCCGCGATGACGGTCAGGAACAGGAACACACCGCACAGGATATAGCTCCAGATCATCGCGTTCTCGCGGCCGATCCACTCGGACAGGCTTCCCAGTACCCATCGGCCGAGGCCATTGGCAATGACCAGGCCACCCGCCGCCGCTGTAATCGCCATGGCCGCGAAGTGGAAACTGCCGGCGTACTGGACGATCTTGCTGACGCCCGCAAGTCCGGCGCTGGAAATCAGAACGAACGACGCCACCAGAATCCACATTTGCCAGGTCAAGAGCGACTCCCGCAGCGTGAACTGATGCTCGGTCGGCCGCTTGATCGCCTTCTGTTTCGGCACCCAGCCAGGCGGGTGCCAGCCGGCGGGCGGATCCTTCATGAATAAGGAGGCTACGATGGAAACACCACCGATAATCAACGCCATAGCATAGATGACGTGGAAGAACACAGCATCGGGCGCAGTCTTGGGAATCGCGCGGATCGGGAAGATGAACGGCAGCGCACCCCACGAGAAGGCACCCGCGATCAGCCCGGCAGTAGTGCCACGTTTATCGGGAAACCACTTGTTTGCGGTGGTCACCGCCGTGTTATAGATGAAGCCGGCGAAGAAGCTGCCGATGCACCAAAGAGTAAGAACGAAAGCGAAAGATGGACCCAAAGACGTAGCCCAAATGCCGATCCCGGCGATCACACCCGCGAGCACAGTCACACTGCGCGGCCCGTACTTGTCCCGCAGAATGCCGCCGGGAAGCGTGCCGATCGATTCTAAGACGACAAACAGGGTGAACATCCAACCGATCTGCAGACTGGACCACCCATAAATGTGGCCAATGCGCCCCGACATCGAGCTCCATGCGTATTCGTATGGGCTGATCACGGCCATCATGAGAAAGGCCGCCCCGAAGACTACCCACCTGCTGTATCCCAGGATTTCTTTATCACTGGGCAACTTCGTGCTCAGTTCTGCTTTATTCGTAATCCGTTCTGCTAAAGCGGACATAACCTTTCCTCCTTCCTGTCACGATCGTTCGGCGGCCAACGCGTCGCCGAATCGCTAGCGTTTCGGTAGCGAGCGAATGCGGATGCTGTTCCGTACTAAGCGAGTCGCTGTGGGCATGCCTTGTAGCTGCCACGTAGTTCAACTGCGCGGGTGCAATCGACTGCCGAGGGAATGCTGGCCCGCGCTCGCCAGCCAGTCGCCTCACCATGCTGAGACCACTACTTCGAGGGCCAACGATTGACAGTCTGGCAATTGCAGAGCGTCAAAGGAGGTCATGTTGAAAGCCCGATCGGGAGAACGAGGCGGTTTGCCGTTTCGTCCTCCCGAACGAGGCAGAGCAAGAAACCGCCAGTGTTAAACTGCCGGCGGAACGTCGGCGTCGAGTTCCCTTTGGAGCGGAATGATTCCCGGCACCAGCCACTTGTTCCACATGTCATCGATTTTGCTCTGGAAGTAATCGATATCCTCTTCGATAAAATGTGCAAACCTACCTTGCTTGAGCAAGTAGTCGCGGACCGGGAGACGTTTGAATCTGCCGCTGGCGATCTGTTCGGTCTTGCCATAGAGCTTCAGCTTGCCGTTCTCAACCTCATACAGAGGCCAAATGCCGGTGTTGACGGCCAGTTCGCCGAGCTCGAAAGAAAGCACAGGATCGAAATCCCACCCTTTCGGGCAGGGATTCAAGCAGTGAATGAAGGTCGGCCCGCCGATCGACAACGCTTTGCGAACGCTGTTCATCGCCTGCAGCGGGTATGAGGTAGAAATAGTTCCTACATACTTCACTGTGGGATGGCCAACCATCATCAAGGGCGCCATGTTCTTTTTCCAGCGGTGATTCATGATCCGCTTTACTTTTCCTGGTGTGCTGAACGAGGTGTTGACGCCGTACGGCGATGTCCCGGAAATCTGGATATCGGTGTTGGCGTAGGACTCGTTGTCGTACATCAGGATCAGCAAGTTGTAATCGGGATGGCACATGGTAGCCGAGATTGCTCCCAGACCCATGTCCGCGCCACCGCCATCGCCGCAGAAGGCGATGACGTTGATGGGTTCATCCTTCATGACGCCCTTGCGCATCTGGACGCGGAATGCCGCCGCCGCTCCCAGCGCGCTCGAGCCTGAACTGCCCAGCTGTGTATGCATCCAGGGGACGCCCCAGGGAGTGGCGTAGTAAGAGGTGTTAGCCACGTACATGCACCCAGTACTTCCCAGAACGATGGTCCTGGGACCTGCGGCCTTCGCCATCAATTTCATGATTTGCGCAGACTCGCAGCCCTGACAGGTGCGGTGGCCGGACGTGTAGTACTCCTCGTGTGGAACCTTCTTGACTCCTTTGAAGGCTTCCAGGTCTTGCGTCGGTTGTTCATCTACAAATGTGCTCATGATTAGTTTGTCCTTTCCGGCTATGAATAGCGCCATGTCAACTGGCGTTATCCCCGCAGCCCGATCCATTGCGTCAGGGGTTGCGCCTTACCTTTAGCGGCTTCGAATACTTTCTCAGTCATATCTTCCACGTCTGGTACGGTCACTTCGCGGCCGCCCAACCCGCCGATGAACCCCAGCACTGGCGGTCTGGTAGCGCTGTTGCTGTACATGGCGGATCGAACTTCCGTCGCCACCACGCCACTCAAGTCTGGAGAACCGAACGAGAAGTCGCGATCGAGTACGCCAATGGCCTTGAAACGCTCGAGGCACTTGGCAATCTCTAGTCCGGCAAACGGCCGGAACCAGCGCAGACGAACGAACCCGACTTTCTTCCCCTCTTCGCGCATCTTGCGGATGGCTACTTTGACGGGCGTCGAGAGTGTTCCCATGCCCAGCAGTACGACTTCCGCATCTTCCGTCATATATTCTTCGAAGAACGGATTGCCATACTTGCGTCCGAAGATTTTCTCGAAATCGGCATAGACTTCGCGAATCACATCGCACGCAATTTCTGTGACTGCGTAGTTCTGCCGTCGAATCTCCATGACCCAATCTTCGTTAGCCTGCGGGGCCACCGAAATAACGTTGTCAGGATGCAGCAGCAGATCGCCGCGATCGTAAGGCGGCAGGAAACTCTTAACCTGCTGCGAGGTCGGGATCTGTACCAACGCTTGCGAGTGAGTGAGAAACGCGCCATCGCAACTGATCGCACAGGGTACGAACATGCGGCGGTCTTCTGCCACACGATACGCGATCAGCGCCGTGTCCAGTGCTTCCTGCGCACTATCGACCCAGGTCAACATCCAGCCCAGGTCACGGACGGCCAGAGCGTCATTGTGCTCTACGCCGAACGCGCCAGGATCGTCCAACGCCCGGTTGCCCACCATGGCAATCATGGGGACGCGCAGCGCGGGAGTTACGGTCAAACATTCCATCGCGTACATCCAACCAACACCGCTCGAACCGCAGAACACGCGCGCGCCACAAACCGACGCGTGCTTCACGATTTCGAATTGAGAATGCTCGCCTTCCGCCACGATATATTCGCAATCCATTTCGCCATCTGCGACCAGCTGGCTGATGTATTGCATAACGGTGTCGTAAGGCCGGATCGGGTAAGCCGTGACCACGTCCACGTTGGCCAGTTTGCAGGCAATCGCAATGGCCTCGGCGCCGGTGATCAGGGCTTCCTGCTCGGTACCTTTTTTCTTTTCTTCAACTGGTAGTGTTAATGTCGCCATTTCAATCTCCTCGTCTTTCATTCGGGCAAGTGTTGGTGCTGATTCTTAATTGCCCGCTGGGCTGCTAGCCTTTCTTTGCGATCTCCAGTGCCTCGGGGACCTGTTCTGCATATTGGCCGCGATAACGGAATCCATGAGACCGCTTCTCGATCGGTTCCGCTTTCTCGATCGTGGTCTCCAGCCATTTCAGGTAGGCGCCCTTGTCTGCCTTGAACGCTTCCCACTGGCTCTTGTTGTCGTGGAATTCCGACTCGTTCACCATGGAAACGCATTCCTTTACCGGGCAAACCTCTTCGCAAATACCGCAACCGCAACAGGCTTCGAGATTCGCATCGTAGGTTCCATCTGGAGTGACGTCGAAGGACGCATCCGGACAGTTGAGCCAGCACAGCGTGCACTTGGTGCAGGTCGAGAAATTAATGACCGGCCGCAGCGTACGCGTGGAATACTTCTTGAACAATTCGTTGCGGGCTGGCCGGAAGCCTCCGACCTTGCCGGTGGTTGGATCCGGGTACGGACCGCCTTGCGGCTGTCCTTTAATAGAAACTCCAGACCGCATCTCCTCCCAGCCGGGCAGTTCGAACTTGAACGGGGCTTCGCGATTTCCTTCGCCCGCTTTCACCGGCACTGTGGTGAAGCGCTCGAAAGCGTTGCGAGCCGAAGTGACTTTGAGGTCGCTCTTCAGCTTGTCGTTGATGAATTGCTCTACCGACTTCAGGCTGAACAATTCCGGAAGCGCCTTGGCGATTGCGCCCAGGACGCGGACATCCGTGTGGTCATCTTTAAACACCCACATGCCCGAGAAACTGGTGACGCCCTTCATGATTCCCAGCTTGTAAGGCTCTTCCCGCCGGTGAATGCTCTTCAGCAGCGTGGGCGCATCCTCAAGCGAAATTACGATGAGGGTGTGTCCCGGCTTCAGAGCGTGATGCACCGGCTGTAATCCGTACCATGCCCACGACTCTCCGCCCTTGCAGAGCGTGTCATCGAGAACCACGGTCAGATCGACTTGCTTGGGCTCGTATTGCGCCATTCCGGCTTCGAGCGTCAACTCGTCTTTGGCGACGATGGCGAAACTCTTGGCTGGAATACCGTTGCGTTCCGGAGCATCCCCGTAACGGCCAAAGGAAATGCCCAGTTTGCCTTCGTTGTGCGCGGCTAAAACAATGTCGCGCGTGATGTTCTTCGCTAGAGTCTTTTGAAAGACTCCCCGATAAATTACTTCGACCGCGAATAATTGACCCATCTGGCAACCTCCATTCTCTTAAAGCTTTTTCAAAACAACGTTCTCAATTTCCTGCAGGTGCCGGCGCATGGCAGACTCAGCGGCTGCAGCGTCGCCCAACTTCAAAGCGGAGAGAATCCGGTGGTGACCAGCAAGCGATTTTTCCTGCCGTCCTTCCACCTGCAACGATCTCTCCCGCGTCTCACGCAACAAATCCATCAGGACGTCTACAATTTTCAACACCGCGGCATTGTCGGACGCCAAAGCAATGGCGTAATGAAACCGGGAGTCTTCCTCGATTCCAAGGTCGCCTGCGCGTATCTTCGCCTCCTGGCGCGAAAGGATGTCATCCATATCCGCGATCGCCTCTGGCAGAGGCTTGCACAGCCGCCCGGGCCGCTAGAGCCGGTTCGATCATCCGGCGTACCTCAAGCAAATCCGCAATCTTCTTTCGCTTTTCCAGAAGTGCTGCAGCCAGAGGGTCTGGGGCACTTGCGATGGGGTTGCAAACCACCGTGCCGATGCCTTGTCGGGGCTCAAGCAGGCCCATCAGTTCCAGCGTACGAATCGCGTCTCGCACGGAGCTGCGGCTTACCCCTAGCATTCGAACCAGTTCGCGCTCCGGCGGCAGCAAGTCACCGGGTTTCAGCTCTTCTGCAATCCGCCGCTCCAGCCGTTTGGCAACTTGCTGGTAAACCTTATTTCTTGGGATGGCCTTGAACTCAACGCGGACTGACTCAGTGGCTAGCATCGGAATTGGTCTGATGACTGACCAATCCATTTCAGCCCTGATCTACAAACAGCACAAGGAAACAGATCACCCTTCAATGTGACATTCTGGCCAGAATCGCGGGGCAAATAGTCTTCGGGACTTTCTGTTGCGAATTTCGACAGGGGCTACATTGCTGTAGATATTGCACCGGGGAATAAAAAGCTTCCCGATGTAGAACAGGGGTTGATGTAAATACTTGAAGACGTGATCAGCCTCGAGCGGATGAAAAATTTCGCGGTATATACTACGCGGTAGCCCCGGCAATGCGATCATGCTTACAACCTCGAAGAAACCCCAGCTTCCTTCGGACGACAAACGGTGGCGAATCGTAAATGGAACTATGAGGCGGCACGGGTTTGCCCGCGACGCTCTTATCGAAACCCTGCACACGGTTCAGGAATATTTTGGATACCTCGATAAGCCATCCCTGAAGTTCGTCGCCGAATCTCTGCACGTGCCCTTGAGCCAAGCCTACGGCGTTGCCACCTTTTACCACTTCTTCACCCTGAAGCCGCCCGGCAGGCATACCTGCCTGGTCTGCCTGGGCACGGCTTGCTACATCAAGGGAGCCAACCAGTTGCTTGCAGCGGCGGAACAGTCACTTAACGTTAAAGCCGGGGAAACCACGCTGGACGGAAATGTCTCCCTGGTCAGCGCGCGCTGCATCGGCTCCTGCAGCATGGCGCCCGCCTTCATCTTCGATGGAGAAACAGCCGGGAACGTTAGTGAGACCGTGCTTCGCAAAAAACTGGATGGATGGAAAAACTGATGACGCTCGAGGATCTCGAACAAATCGCAACCGAATCCCGCGCGGTGAAGCAGAAATCTCCGCGTGCCCTCAACGTTTGCGTCGCCGCGGGATGCCTGTCTCTACACAGCGATTCCATCAAATCCGCGTTGGACAAGGAAGTGCAGCGCACGGGAGCGAATTGTCGCGTGCGCGGAACCGGCTGCATGGGTCTTTGTTCTCTCGGCCCGCTCGTGAGCAGTGAGCCCGATGGAAATCTCTTAAGAAACGTGACGGAGCCAGATGTAACCGAAATTGTCAAAGGACTCGCCGGTACCATGCCAGAGCGCCTGCTCTATTCTCGGGAGCAAGCATTCTTCCAACGGCAAACCAATATTGTTCTCGAGAACTCAGGGCGAATTGATCCGGAGAAGATTGAAGAGTACATCGCCGCGGAGGGCTACCGGGCACTGGTACACGCGCTGGCGGAAATGGCCCCGGCACAGATTGTGCAGGAGGTTTCAAAAAGCGGCCTGCGCGGCCGCGGTGGCGCAGGCTATCCCACCGGTCTGAAGTGGGGCACGGTAGCGAAAACGATCGGGACAACGAAATACGTAATCTGCAATGCGGACGAAGGCGACCCCGGCGCGTTCATGGATCGCAGCGTGCTCGAGAGCGATCCGCATCGCGTGCTGGAGGGAATGATCGTCGCCGGCTACGCCGTGGGAGCGAGCCAAGGCTACATTTATGTGCGCGCCGAATACCCGCTGGCGATCAAACGGCTGCAAACCGCCATTCGCGAGGCGCGTCGGCTGGGCTTTTTGGGCAGCCAGATTTGCAACACCAGGTTCAGTTTTGACATTGAGATTCGTATCGGAGGCGGCGCATTTGTCTGCGGTGAAGAGACTGCACTAATCGCTTCGATTGAAGGCCGCCGCGGCACGCCGCGCCCGCGGCCACCATTTCCTGCACAGTCTGGACTGTGGGAGATGCCGACGCTGATCAACAACGTCGAAACCTACGCCAACGTCCCAACTATCCTTCGCCGAGGCGGTGAATGGTATGCCTCGCTCGGAACGAAGAAAAGCAAAGGGACGAAAGTATTTGCGCTCTGCGGGAAAGTCCGGAACGTAGGCTTGATCGAAGTCCCCATGGGCACTCCACTGCGCCAGATTATTTTTGAAATTGGCGGTGGAGTTCCTGAGGGACATCGCTTCAAAGCGGTTCAGACTGGCGGACCCTCCGGCGGCTGCATCCCGGAACAGTTTCTCGATCTTCCGGTGGATTACGAATCGTTGAAGGAAGTCGGCTCGATCATGGGTTCCGGCGGCATGATTGTGATGGACGATACCGCCTGCATGGTGAATGTGGCGCGCTATTTCATGGAGTTCTGTATGTCCGAATCATGCGGCAAGTGCATTCCGTGCCGCGCCGGGACGGCACAGATGTTCGAACTTCTCACCCGTATGACCACTGGAACTGCGACCCTCAATGATCTCAATCTCCTGGAAGAACTCTGCGACATGGTCAGCAGCACCAGCCTCTGCGGCCTTGGCCAGAGTGCTCCGAATCCGGTGCTGAGCACTCTGCGCTATTTTCGCGAGGAGTATACCGAGCACATCGTCGACAAACATTGCCGTGCCGGAGTATGCGAATGCAACAAACTGGCGGAGGTCTCCGCGTGAATCCGGCGCCCGCCGTAAAAACGCTTTCGATCGACGGCAAGGACGTGAGCGCAAGCGTTAACCAAACCATTCTCGATGCGGCGCGAGAAAATGGAATTTCGATTCCCACCCTATGCCATCTCGACGGCTTGACGGAAGTGGGAGCCTGCCGGATGTGCTTGGTGGAACTGAAAGGTTCTACTCGATTGCAACCCGCCTGCGTGACGCTGGTGGAAGAAGGTATGGAGGTCACGACCCAGACGCCGCGCCTGCAGAAGTATCGCCGGATGGTGCTGGAACTTCTGTTCGCCGAACGCAATCACGTCTGTTCGGTATGCGTCGCCAACAATATGTGTGAGTTGCAGGATCTCGCGAAGGAGCACGGCGTCACCCATGTGCGTTTTCCCTACCGCTCGCCGTCGCTTGCTGTGGATGTTTCGCACGAACGCTTTGCCCTGGATCACAATCGCTGCATTCTGTGCACGCGTTGCGTGCGGGTGTGCAGCGAAATCGAAGGCGCACACACCTGGGATCTCCTTGGCCGCGGAGTCAATTCCTTGCTGATCAGTGACCTGCATCAGCCCTGGGGCGAGTCCGACACCTGTACCAGTTGCGGCAAGTGCGTCCAGGTGTGCCCCACCGGCGCGCTGTTCGACAAGAGCAAGGTTGGCGGCAAAGTGCGCAAGAATCCAGACTTTCTCTCTTATTTAAAGGACATGCGGGAAGGCCAGCGATGAGCAAACCCAAGCTCGCAACCGTCTGGCTCGACGGCTGCTCCGGGTGCCACATGTCGATTCTGGATATGGATGAACGGCTGGTGGAGTTGAGCGAGCAGTTTGATTTAGTGTATTCGCCGCTGGTGGATTACAAAGAGTTTCCTGCGCAGGTCGACATCGCACTGATCGAAGGCTCGGTCAGCAGCGATGAGGACGAACACAAAATACGGCTCGTGCGGGCCAATACCCGCATTCTAGTTTCTCTTGGCGATTGCGCCGTAACCGGCAATGTGCCCGCGATGCGAAATCCAATCCCTGTGTCAGAACTGTTCGAGTGCGTTTACCAGGGAGCCAGTTTGTTGCAGCCGCAGGTGCCGGCGCAGCGCCTGCCCTCACTATTGCCGCGGGTGCGACCGGTACACGAAGTCGTAAATGTGGATCTCTTCGTTCCGGGGTGCCCACCCTCCGCCAATACCATCTATGCAGTAATCAGCGAGTTGCTCGCGGGGCGAATTCCAGACGTAGCAGCTTTGTCTCGCTTTGGTGCGTAACCAACCTTGATTTGCACCTGGAGTTTCGAAAGAAAGGGAAGATGTCCAAAACGATCACGATCGATCCGGTCACGCGCATCGAAGGCCATGCCAAGATCACGCTGCAACTCGACGATCATGGTGAAGTCTCCGAGGCGTATTTTCAGGTCACACAATTCCGGGGATTCGAAAAATTCTGCGTCGGACGTCCGTTCTATGAGATGCCATACCTGATGGAAAGGATCTGCGGAATCTGTCCGGTGAGTCATCTGCTGGCTTCCGCAAAAGCATGCGACGTGCTTCTGGCCATGAAAGTTCCCCCGTCCGCCGGCAAGCTGCGCCGTATGCTGAATTTGGCCCAACTCATTCAGTCGCACGCCTTGAGTTTTTTCTATCTTTCGGCGCCGGATTTTCTCATGGGGATGGATGCCGACCCCAAGGAGCGCAATCTTTTCGGCGCGATACGCAAGAATCCTGAGCTGGGCCGCGGAGGAATTCGCTTGCGCCAGTTCGGCCAGCAGGTAATCGAGACCCTCGCAGGCAAGCGGATTCATCCCGGCTGGGTCGTGCCCGGTGGCGTGAACGAACCCCTGACCGTTGAGAAGCGCGACAAGCTTTTGGCGCAGATACCGGAAGTGATTGCGATCGCGCAGAAGGCCCTGGCATGGTTCAAAATCGAATTCGAAAATTTTCGGGAAGAGATCCGCACATTCGCAAATTTTCCCAGCCTGTTCATGGGGTTGGTCACTCCGGATGAGCGCGCCGGATACTACGAAGGCAAAATCCGGTTTACCGATTCTCACGGAAACATTGTGGCCGACAACCTCGAGGCTGCAAATTACTCCGACTTCCTGGGCGAAGCGGTGGAACCGTTCACCTTCATGAAGTTTCCCTACTACAAGCCCCTCGGCTATCCCGGGGGCATCTACCGCGTAGGTCCGCTTGCACGCATCAACCTAGTGGAGAATTGCGGCACTCCCCTGGCCCAACAGGAATGGATCGAGTTCCGCGCCCTGGAGCGAGGCGCCGTGTTGAGTTCGTTTCATTATCACTACGCGCGGCTCATCGAGATTCTTTTTGCGCTCGAACATATCGAAGAGTACTTACTGGATCCCGTCATCACGAAGACTCACGCGCGTTACTCCGCCTCGCTGAATAATCTTGAGGGAGTGGGCTGTTGCGAAGCGCCCCGCGGCACTTTGATCCATCACTACCGTGTGGATGAGCAGGGACTCATCACCTGGGCCAATTTGGTGATCGCCACCGGGCACAATAATCTGGCGATGAATCGCGGCATTCTCCAGGTCGCGCGCCATTTTGTGCGGAGCGAAAAAATCAACGAAGGAATGTTGAACCGCGTCGAAGCAGTGATCCGCGCCTTCGATCCCTGCCTGAGTTGCTCCACACACGCGTATGGACAAATGCCGCTGCAAGTGCGGCTCATCTCCGCCGGCGGCACCGTCCTTGACCAGATGAGCAGGGGATGATGAATCGAGCGCTGGTGCTGGCTTGCGGGAATTCTCTGCGCGGCGACGATGGCGTCGCACTTCGAATTGTGAGTCAATTGCAGAATTCTATATGCGACTCGGCAATAAAATTTCATTGCCAGCAACAGTGGACTCCCGAACTCGCTGAACCCATCAGCCGGGCAGAGATCGTAATATTCGTCGATGCTACCCTGGGTACGCCGCCGGGAGCAGTTACGTGCCGGCAACTGCAGCCGAGCCAAAACACTCCGCTGGACAGCACACATCACAGTTCCCCTGAATTTCTGTTGCTCCTCGCAGAGGAACTTTATGGGCAGCGGCCCGCGCGCGCCTATCTCGTCACTGTCGCGGGAGCAACGTTCGGTTTGGAGGAAAACCTGTCTGACCCGGTACTCCGCGCCATTCCCGAGGCGGAAGAACGGATCAGCGCGCTTCTGCTGCTAGAAAAATATGGCGGAGAGGGTGGGATTTGAACCCACGATACCCGTTAAGGTATGTCCGCTTTCGAGGCGGATCGTTTCAACCACTCACGCACCTCTCCGCGTGAAAAAATCTGTCAGCCGTCGGCTCTCGGGGATATTGCCACAGCAAACTCAGCGCCGGCTTCTAAAAAATTCCTGCAAAACCTCCGCGCCCCGACCCGCCAGCACGCCGCCGCGAACTTCCACCCGGTGGTTGAATTGGGGATGTTCCAGCAGCTTCATCACCGACCAAACCGCGCCCGCTTTCGGATCGTCTGCGCCGTAAATCAGGCGTTTGATCCGCGCATACACCATCGCGCCCGCGCACATTGCGCACGGTTCGATTGTAACAAACAGGTCGCACTCCCCCAGACGATGATTCCCCACGGCTGCGCCCGCCTCGCGCAGCGCAATAATTTCCGCATGAGCGGTTGGATCGCAATCTGTGATGTTGCGGTTCCATCCCCGGCCAACGATGCGTCCTCCGCATACCACCACTGCCCCAACCGGAACTTCGCCTGCCTCCAGCGCGCGCTGCGCTGACCGCAAAGCCTCCTCCATCCAAAGCTCGTCGTTGCTCATGAGTGATGGGTCGGATCGGTTCTCAATTGACAGCGGGTTGTTGCCGGTGAGCGAGCAAAAGCCCTGCGCGCAGATTACCACTCATGCGCTTTCATCATGCGCTTTTTATCGCCGGGCAGACGCCCCAGGCAGAAGGATCAGAGCAGGCTCAACACGGATCGCACTACGTCGGGAATGATCGCGTGAATGATTGCCGGCACCACAATCGTCACCACAGGATATGCGAGTACGACCAGCGGCAACACTACCAACATGCGGGCCTTCGGCGTCAATTTAGCGAGATAGCCTTGCATAACATCCTCTGCTCTTAACTACGCGGACGCGCCCGCGAAAGTTCCCAGTAAGTTTTCTCTCCGGCTCCAGCTGCAAACTGGTAACCAGCAACTGCCAAGTGATATGCTTACCCCGTGATGGGGATTCCCAACCTGCTCCGCAAAGTGTTCCTCGTCGACCTGCTGCAAGGTTTGAAGGTCACATTCCGTTATCAGGATCCCAAGGAAATTTATACCGAGCAATACCCCATGGAGCGGCCGCAAGTGGCCGAGCGTTACCGCGGCGCGCCCCGGCTGAACGTCAATCCAGATACTGATGAGACCATGTGCATTGCCTGCGATCTGTGCGCGCTGGCTTGCCCGGAAAACCTGATCGTCGTCTCCAGCGCCCGCAACGAACAAACCCGCCGCAAAGAACTCACCAATTTCACCTACGATCTGAGCCGCTGCATGTTCTGTGGCCTTTGCGAGGACGCTTGCCCCGTAGACGCACTCGAACTCACGCAGGATTTCGAACTTGCCAGTTATACCCGCGAAGGCTGGATATGGGATCGCAAAACGCTGGAAAAAGGTCCGCAGCCAACTCTCTATAAAAAGTAATTCGCAAGAGATCGGTTCGCTCCGCTTGCGCCCCTTTGATATCGTCTGCGCGGGATTTTTTTCTTCTGACTAAGGAATCCCATACTCCTGCCTACCGCATCCGCTGGATATTCATCCCATGAACCTGCGCTCAAACTCTAGCGATGGATCCCTTGAGCCCGGCGGTTCGCCGGCATTGAAAAGGGAACCGCAAATTCAATGCTGGAGGCTTCACAATGTCAGCGAAAAAACTTATGTTATTGTCTGTGATTTTGTTCTGCGCGACATGGGTCGTGGCGCAGGCAGCGCCCGGCGGAGGAGCAGGATCGGCCGGCGGAGCTGGATCCCCAGGCGGAGCCGCCACACCCGGCCAGGCGTCGCCCTCAACTCCCCCCACCGGCAACACTGGCGCACCGCCCACCGGCAGCACCACCGCGCCCCCAACTGGCTCCACTGCTCCGAACACTGAGCCCGGAGCGAATCCATCAAACCCGAACGGCAGCGCCCAGCCGTCGACGAACCCGAATAGCCCGAACCCGAATCCCAGCACCAGTCCCAACGCCAATCCAACTACGCCGGGATCGCCTTCCAATCCGGGCGCGTCGCCGAACGGCGGGACGAATCCTGGTTCGACGAATCCTGGTTCTACAAATCCAGGCACTTCGACCCCCGGCTCGAATCCGGGAACCTCGAATCCCGGCGCAAACCCCGGCACATCTGGCTCTGGCAGTGCTTCGCCTTCCGGTCCCGGCCGATAAGTTCGCCGGAGCAGTTTGTAACTCCCCCGCAATTCGCGGGCCCAGTTCACGGGCCCGCTTTTTGTTAGGGGCAAGAACCTCTTCCACTTCCTACAACAAGCGCTGCACCCTCCGCTCCAAAGAGAAATGGCCCGGGCTTTCACCCGGACCACCATCCCAAAACAATTCCTCAAACAATTCTAGTGCTTGCCCACTGCGTGTCCGCGCCCATCCCGCACTTCATTTCCCTTGAAGTGCTGCACGTGTCCCGGAGGCCGCGCCGGATCTGGTCTTTCGCCGCGTGCCGGGTGTGGGCCATGATAGCCGTGGTCAGGATGGAAGTGATTATTTACATGCCCGCGAAATCCTTCCGGTCCGTGAAACCACGGACCCACGCCGATAAATACGCCGCTGTTGAACCACTCCGGCCCGTAGTAGCCGTAAGGCGCGCAATCGTAGGGTGCGGCGTCATAGTATCCATAGGGACAATCAGGGGCTGGCCCGATATTAACGACTACCTGAGCCTGTGATGGTGGGACGGTCATCATAAAACAGATTGCAGCAACGGCAGCTACCGCAAAAAGCTTCAGTCCATTCATTTGATTCTCCTCAACAATTTTTTATGCGCGGTCGTGCCTAGTCGGTCTACAGCGTTTTCCGCAGTTTGATCCTCTGGTAGGAAGGTACGATTCGTTTAAAGGGTTGACTCAGCGAAACGACCCGTGCAACTATCCTTGACCATTGATCCGGAATTTTGCGTATCTTCTTCACGAACCCCTCGGTCTGCAAAAATGCGCTCCTCAAAGCGACTGCGCGGGAGCTGCTGGCTGCTGTTGCGTCATACAATGCATGGTGCCCAGTCCCCACACCAGATCGCCGGAATAGATGGGGACAATTTCTCGCGTAGGGAAAAGCTGCGCCAGCGTATTGAGGGCAATCCGGTCGTTGGGGTCGTTGAATACCGGCACAAGAACAATTCCATTCGCAATATAGAAATTAGCGTAGCTCGCGGGCAAACGTCGCTGCTCGAATACGACCGGTCCGGGCATGGGAAGCTCGACGATGTTCAGCGGTTTGCCAGCTTGATCGCGCGCCTCCCGCAGTCGCCGAAGATTATCGCGCAGCGGTTTGTGGTTCACATCCCGCGGATTGTTCTCCACCATCGTGACCACGGTGTCAGCGGCAACAAAGCGTGTGAGGTCATCGACGTGGCCATGCGTGTCATCGCCAACAATGCCGCGCCCCAGCCAGATCACATGCGGCGCACCCAGGTAGTCCGCAAATATTTTTTCGTAGTCTCTCCGCGACATTCCAGGATTGCGCTGCTGCACCTTACTAAGCAGACATTCTTCGGTAGTCAGCAACGTGCCCAGACCATTCACATCGATCGATCCGCCCTCAAGCACCACGCGTCGATCGTGGCACAGCGGCCGAATTTCCTGAGTCGCGGCAGCGTCTGCCATCAAGCTGCCAATTTTTTCATCATGCCGCCAGTTGGAATACTTAGCCCAAGCATTAAACCGAAACTTAGTAGCGCGAAGCGCGTCCGTAGGTTCATGTGGGGACGGCCGCCCTCGGTCGTCCAGCCGGGCAAAGCCCGGCTTTGCCGTAACAAAGATGCACCCGGAATCCCGCATCCACACCCGATTCGTCGCCCACCGATGAAACCGAACATTCGCCAGCGCCGCATTAGCTTTCTCCAGCAGCTTGCGAACTTTACGCTCCGCCGCTGCATCATTCACCACCAACTCCACCCGCTCATGCCGCGCCAGATCGCGAATGATCTCGCTATAAACCCAAGGAATCGGCTCAAACTTCCCCGGCCAATCCCCGTGATAGTGCGGCCACGCCAGCCAGGTTACAGCATGCGGCTCCCATTCGGAGGGCATGCGGAAGCGGGGGGATACGGTAACCGAATCTAAAGCACCACTCGCAGAAATGGATCGGGGCATCAAGCTAGTTTATTGCATGGGATCATAAACCGAAGGTTGAGTCCTGATCTGACATCGATCTTGACGAAGGGATTCCTGCTCAATCAGTGTAATCGGGATGTTACGCCAGCAGATTGCCTATGCTCTCTTAACCTTGGCCCTCAGAAGGGGATTTTTAGCGGTCGATTCAGGCCTATGTAGTAATCAAACGCTTTGAACAGCGCGCGACCACAATCAGCAGACAGGTTGGCATTGCACAACGAAACATTGAGCGAGTCTCCGTCGATAACGGAGCCGCACTCCTTACTGCTGTGACACTTCGCAATCCCGTATTGGGTTGCAACTGAGCTAACATCATTGTTTTCCGCGCACGTCATGTGGATCGTATGGACCAAATCTAGCTTGCCTTCGTCGTCGAGGCTGGAAACCAATCGGTATTTCCCCGAGGAAGCGATGGCTTCTTTCAATGAGGCGATCACGATCGAGGAGAGCTTCTTGTCACAGCGAGCCCGTAAAAAAACTGGTTGTGTGCCCTGAGGCTGAGCCTGTTGTTGATCGTGCGGGACGCTTGGTAAGGAGTTTAATGAAGCTGTCTGCATGGCCGGATGCGCCTCTTCCCAATTGCGAATGCGTCCCTGCACATCAGCAAGCTGAGCCGCTGTGAGCAGCGCCTCGGCTTTGTCGCGATGGTCCTTCACGAATCCCTGTTCGAGAGATGTCGCAGCAAGCGCTATCCAGAAATAAGCTTGTGCGTTGTCCTGTTGTACTCCTATACCGTCGTGATAAGCCAGACCGAGATTATATTGAGCCTTCGCAAGGCCCTGTTCGCCAGCCTTCTGCCACCACCGGGCGGCCTCGGCGGTATCCTTTTCGATTCCGTTTCCTAAGTTGTAGGCTTGTCCTAGGTTGTATTGAGCCGCAGCGTAGCTTCGGTCGGCTGCTTTGCGATACCAACGCAAAGCTTCGGCCCTGTCCTGTGCGACGCCTGTGCCAGAGTCATACGCAGCTCCAAGCCAGAACTGACCGGCAGCATTGCCTTGCTCGGCGGACTTGCGCAGCCACTTGACTCCCTCTGCCTCGTCCTTCGGGACTCCAGTGCCCTGGAGATAGAACATTCCTAGGCTGAACTGGGAAGCTGCGTTGCCATTTTCTGCAGCCTTGGTGTGCCATCGCAGACTTTCAGCAGTATCTTTCGGAACACCCGTTCCTAAGCCATACGCTGTTCCGAGATTGCCTTGAGCCGTTACATCGCCTTGCTCGGCGGCCTTCTTCCACCAGCGCACGGCTGCGGCCTCGTCTGATGGAACACCCTGTCCACCCAAGTGATAAAGCGCTGCAAGGTCCGACTGGGCCTGTACATTGCCTTGATCGGCAGCTTTGGTGTACCAACGCACGGCTTCCACGTCGTCTTTTGGAACACCCTGTCCCAAGTGATAAAGGAGTGCAAGGCCGCGCTGACCTTCTGCATTGCCCTGATCGGCGGCTTTCGTGTACCAGCGGACGGCAGCCACGTAGTTCTTCGGAACGCCCGCTCCGAGTTGATAAGCGACTCCGAGGTTGATCTGCGCCGCAACGTCGCCATGCTCTGCAGCCTTCTCCCACCAGCGCACGGCTTCTGCCTCGTCCTTCGCGACCCCGGCACCTAGGTGATACGCCTGGGCAAGGGCCAATTGCGCTTGTACGTCGCCGTCACCAGCCTTAACCTCGAGTTCGGTGATACTTTGCGCGTACCCGAAGGGCAGTATCGCGAACAAACAGAAAACGGCGCACAACAAGATATGCCACCGAGCAATGTGTGTAGAGGTCCCTGTTTTCATCCACAGCAGCTTACTCTCGAATTTGCAACACTTCCAGGGTCGACTACCATTAACAGGCGATTACACTCATAGGCCCAAT
Source organism: uncultured Acidobacteriaceae bacterium (assembly GCA_963724815.1). GTDB lineage: Bacteria > Acidobacteriota > Terriglobia > Terriglobales > Acidobacteriaceae > Sulfotelmatobacter. Next base: position 8,470 of record CAVRWS010000022.1, on the reverse strand, counting down.
TTCACCCGCCATCCAGCAAACGGTTAGAAATCGGTGCGTAAGCATCGATTCTCCGATCCCGCAGAAACGGCCAGTTCCGCCGAATATCTTCCAGCGCCTTTAAATCCACATCACCCACCAGAATTTCCTCGCGATCATGCGAAGCCTCAGCAATGACGCGCCCAAACGGATCACAAAAAAACGATCCGCCCCAAAACTCCAGCCCGTGCCCCGGAGTAGATTTTCCGCGAACATTCCCCGTTTCAAAACCCACACGATTCACCACGGCAACATAAACACCATTCGCAATCGCATGTGCCCGTTGAATGGTGCGCCAGGCATCATGCTGCACCTCGCCAAACTCCGCCTTCTCCGCAGGATGCCACCCAATCGCCGTCGGATAAAACAAAATAGACGCCCCCTGCAGCGCCGTCAGCCGCGCGCCTTCGGGAAACCATTGATCCCAACAAACCAGAGTTCCCAGCCGGCCCGCGCTGGTATCAAGTGCGCGAAATCCCAGATCACCCGGCGTGAAGTAAAACTTTTCGTAGTAGAGCGGATCATCCGGAATATGCATCTTGCGGTAAAGCCCGGCTAGCGCTCCATTCGAATCGAAAATCGCCGCCGTATTGTGATAAATCCCCGGCGCACGCTTCTCGAATAATGACGCAATCAGCACCACTCCATTCTGCTTGGCCGCAGCCGCTAGTTTGTCGGAAGCCGGCCCCGGAATCGGCTCCGCCAAATCGAACAGCGAATGATCTTCGCGCTGGCAGAAATATTGTGTTTGAAAAAGTTCGGGCAAGCAGACAACTTCTGCGCCGCGTCCCGCAGCATCGGCCACGCGCTCCAGAGCCTTGGCCAGATTCTGCTCCGGCTCCGGCCCGCACGACATCTGCACCAGCGCTACGCGAAATTTATCAGGAGGCACTCGGTTCATCCCTCTGCCGATCAATATAGCATTCGAGAAGAGTTAGCTGATCGCGCCGCATGACCGTCGCCACGATGCGATCGGATCCAATCGGCGACCCCGCTCTCAGTAATGCAATCCGAATCCAATCGGATACAGCGGCGATTGCGAATCATGTGGCAGATCGCTCTCCTACTGTTGCACAGCATCGCTGGAAGACGGAAGTTCGAAAGGCAGACGGCCCTGCGGCAAGGCTCGGCCAGTGATCAGAGCCATCAGGGCCTGTGCGACATTAGCCGCCAACGTCGAATCGGTAAATCTTCTTCATCTCCTCCCCTCGCCTTACTTGCTCTCGACTCCGGAGCCACGGGATTCGTCGCTTCCGCCAGTGGCAAGTCCACAGTCATTGGTGGATGATCTGAGATGCGGTCTTCGACGGAGCCGTTCAGTTCGCGCATTGTCATTGGGAAATGTGGCGCGAACTGGTAGCTCTGTTCCGTGCGCCGCGAATCGTTGATGAACGGTTTGACGAAGACCCAGTCAAGCTTGAACTGTCCCGCCAGTCCTCCGTAGTTGCGAGCGAATGTATAAGTTGGAACGAACCCCTTCCTTCCCCGTTGATTGCTGTCGGCGAGCGTGTGGCGGCTGGGCGGAAGCGTCCGGCCCGGCTCGCCGCGAAAATCGAATACGCCCTCATCGGCAAACTGGAACTTTTCCACGGCCTTGAAAAGAGGCTGCTCCCGATTCTCCCAAAGAATCGGAAGATGGAACGCCGTCGGATCGTTGTATCCGTGAAAGTAATGCACTGGAATAAGAGTGTATTGAAACGGCCCAAGAGGGTTGAAGTGGGAGACCGCCTGGCCGACCCAAAATTTGTAATCGGCAACACGCGTCATGATCTCATTTCGGATTGACGTGGGCGTGTTGTCGCGGCTTGTGGTGTTCAGATCGCCGGCGAGAACCAGCGGGTTGTTATCGGATTTCAAATCACCAAGCAACGCCTGCATCTGTCGCCGTCGGCATTCCGGAGTGCATTTGTTTTCCAAATGGGTTGCCACGATTGTCGCCTGGCCAGTTGGCAGGTCAGGAACGGAAATCTTCAGGATTATCGCCATGCGCCCGCCCTGGCGCAATTCGCGCTCAACTCGTTCCCGAAACAATTTGCGCGCCGACCATCGCTTCCCGTTCTCCAATTTGGAAATGGCTTTGTACTCTTCACCGTACCAGTCGTAGCAAACTGGCAACCGCAGGATGCGAGCACTTTCGATCGGATAGCGACTGAGTATTGCTGTGCCATGCAGACCGCGGTACCGCTGCCGATCTACCTGCAAGTCTTGTTGCAGACGCCGATCCTGCTGAGCGTCGGCCAGATGAAGTTGCTCGGTGTCCAGATCGAATACCGGGTCCACTTCTACAAACTCCACTCCATACGCATAGTTCATGTGCAGAGCGGACGCCAGTTCTCGCGTGATGTCTCGATACTCGGTTCGTTTCATTCCCCAGTCGGCTTCGTTCAGCACCAGAACATCAATCTCCTGCAGCGTGGCGAGCTGCGATTCGACGATTTCCCGTTGGCGAGAACTGTTGCCAGCTTTCGTCTTGCGTAGAAAATTGTCCGGATCGGAGAGCGCAGAACGAATCTCGTCAAAATTGAGGCCTCTTTCGATGTTCCAGAAGCCCACGCGAAGAACGGGGCCAAGGCCAGTCACATTGGGGCGATGCGGCTGAATATCGGCTGACGTTTCTCTATGTACGAAAGGTGTGTTCAGCAGCGCGTTGAGCCGATCGCCTAAAGTACCTTCCGGTCTGGCGGTCGAAGCGAGCGCGGCCAGTTCATCGAATGAAAGCATACCCGGCCCCTGTGATGGTTCCGCAGCGACATTCGGGGAGTGAGTAGACGTGGATGCTTCCTGCGCAGAGCATGCAGAGAATGCAATCCCCACGGCTAGGCTCCAGTGCACGGCGACTCTAGTTAGTAGGGCTTTCACCGGTGTACCCTCCAATATTGCCCCGAGGCATTGCCCTCAGGCTTGTTTTCGCGACGGTTTAACCACCCCACCCAAAGCATCAAACCCAGTCGGTCGACTGTTAACACCAGGGCGCTGAGAACGAGAAGAGCGACAAAATAACCCAGAGAATGAAAGATCACTGTTGGCATCATGAAAATCTCCTAAAGCCAAGCGGCCCCAGTCGATTGAAGTACTGGCGCCACCTCGTTCTTCTTCCTGATCAAGCCCTGGTCGGGAGTATTTCTTCCTAGCCATGCAAACGTGCCGCGCACGATAAACACATTGAGCAAGATCGAAATCAACGATGCAGCGATCACCGTGCTAAAAACGTTCTCAGCTACCATTCCCGCCGACCGCGCGGCCTGCATCACTACGAACGAGAGCTCGCCAATCTGTGTGAGTCCCGCAGCCACAAGAATTGCGGTCTTGACCGGATACCGGAAGAGCCACACAACTGTGCTCCAGACCAGAAATTTGCCGCCGACAATAAGCAGCAGCATGAATCCGAGAAGTGGCAGGCTATGCCAGATCACAGCGGGATCAATCAGTGTGCCGAGCGAAACGAAGAAAAGTGCTACGAAAGTATCTCGCAGGGGAACCAGTTGGGTGTGAGCGTCATGAAGCTCCGGCAGGCTGCTGATGGATACGCCGGCCAGAAAAGCTCCCAGCGCAACTGAGAATCCGACTGCCTGGGCCAGCGCGGCCGTCCCGAGGCAAATGGCAATCGCAACCAGCAGGAGAAGTTCCGAGTTACAGGTTGCCTTGACTCGCCGAAGAAAGCGGGGAATCACTTTTATAGCGAGATAGACCAGCGGGATAAGCAAGAGTACAGCCTTACCGAGAACCCATGCGGCCATCAGCAAGCCTCCGCGCTGGGCGTTGCCAAATACCGGAATCACCACCGTCATACAGATCACAGCGAGATCTTCCACCAGAGTGATGGCGATCATTACGCGTCCGTAGGTGGTAGCCAGTCTTCCTGTATCGCTCAAAAGACGCGCGAGTACCATCGTGCTTGCCACCGAAACTGCCGCTCCTATCGCGAACCCTTCGGTGGTGCTCCATCCGAACAACTTTCCGGCTACGATTGCGATACCCAGCATGATCAGGATCCCGATGGGACCTCCGATGAGAGCAACCCATTTCACACGCATCAGGTCGGGGATGGAGAACTCGACTCCAATCGAGAACATAAGCAGCACCACACCGACCTCGGCCAGCAATTCAAAGGTGTGCAAATCGGAAAGCTGCGGCCCCGGGGTGAACGGGCTGATCGCGATTCCTCCCAGGACGAAACCGATGATCAGGGGCAGCCGAATACGCCAGGCCACCAGGCCACCAAGTACGGCAGCCACGAATATGTATGTGAGATCACGAAAAAGTATGGGATTGGGTTCCATGTGAATATCCTTGTCTTCTAGTCTTCGGTTTTAGGTTGGAGAAGAACGCCCGTCCCGCCAGAGATGCCGAACGGGCATGCTGACGTTTATCGCGTGTCGCCTGAAAGAGCTACCGCATCCGCCCCAGCGGGGAAATGGAGCTTCCCGGAAGTGTCGTTCACGGCCAGCCATACGGCCTCGGCCACGTCGCTTTCCTTGGTGGTCAAAGCCGGTCGCGCGAACTCCGCGAAAATTGGCGCGGCGAAGTCGGCATAGACCTTCGGTATGAGGTCTTCGACGCGACCCTCGGTATTCTGCGTGAACCTCGTCGTGGGAGCGTATCCGGGTTCGACCAGCTTCGCATGAATGTTGAAATGCCCAAGTTCGTGAGCCAGCGAACCGGTGAAGCCCAAGATCGCCTGTTTGCTCGCGGTATAAGCTGCCGCCAACGGGAAAGGTGCCAAGGTTGTGCTGGACGTGACATTGACAATCACGCCTGATCGCCGCTCGCGCATCTGCGGGATCACGGCCTGGGTCATCGCCATCACGCCGAAGGTGTTGGTCTCGAAGACCTTGCGAATGTACGACAGAGGCGTCGCCTCGAAAGCGCCGACGACGCCGATGCCGGCATTGTTGACGAGGACATCAATCGGACCGGCCGCTTTTATGGCCGCCGCGATGCTTTTTTCATCCGTCACGTCCAACGAGAGGATACGCAGCGACTGCGCGCGCGGCAGAGCGTCTTCGCATGGGGTCCGCATGGTTGCGATGACGTTCCAGTCTCTCGAGAGGAAATAGCGAGCCGATTCAAGGCCGTAGCCCGAGGAGCAGCCGGTAATCAGTATGGTTTTCATAGTACATCTCCTTTGCTGTTGTCTAGCCTTTTGATCATCTTTAAAAAAGGCCCATCCCGCTCAATCACCGCCGGACGGGCCGTTCAGCGCGACATCAGATCGTGCGGGTCCGTCGAACGGCCCACGGTCCGAGCGACATTGCAATTGCCAATGAGCCCATCAATCCCACCAGCGGGAGCGAACTACCCGTTTCTGGGAGCATTTCCGCAGGCTGCTCCGCTCTGGCCAAAGCGACTTGAGGCTGGGTCGGAGCAAGGAACAATAAAACTCCAACTTCACGCGGGGTCTGCGACGGCGCTTGACCGAAAGCGAATTTGCTTTGCTCGACTACCGTATGCTCATCGTCGGTGACGATCATGGCCTTGATCTTCATTCCCTTCCGCAGATCAAAAATGGTCTTTTCCTTTCCATCGATGGTGAACTTGGCATTGTTTGGGACGTTGAAAACCCGGTTCTTGTTGTTGCGTCCGAATAACTCAAACGCGATCAGGGAAGGTGGAATCGCGCAGTTCACGCGGATAAATGGACGAGACGAGCGGTTGGAGAGCCGGTGAATTTCACGCGCGATCAGCTCCTTCCCGGTGCCCGTTTCCCCCAAAATCAGGACTGTGGAGTCTGTCCGCGCGACGAGCCTTACTTGTTGCAGCACGGACTCCAGTTGCTCGCTCTCCCCCACAATTTCGTTCGTGGCGTTCGCACGAGATCGCGCTAGTCGTGCGAGATTGAAATTCGCCGTAGTGTCGTTCGTCCTGATCGTATAGGCAGAAGCCATAACTAACTCCATTCACCGTTTGTTGGCGCTGCTTTGCTCCAGCGCCCTACGAATTTCCTTTAGTAACGCGTCGCTCCGAACTGGCTTATAAAGAAAAGCGGCGGCTCCGGCTCGCATCAGGCAGTCGCGCAGCGAGGCATCACCGTGCGCAGTTACGAAAACAATAGGAAGCTGACGGTTCGCTTTGCTCAACTTCTGTTGCAAATCGATCCCGCTCATTCCCGGCAAGCGCACGTCGAGTATGAGGCAGGCTGTGTCGTCGCAATCGTCACAGCCGAGAAAGTCCTCGGCAGAGGCAAATGTCCTTGGAGAAAAGCCGGCCGCCTTCATTACGCTTCCCAGTGCTTTCCGAAGGGGTTCGTCATCGTCGACGATGGCGATGATTCCGGTCTTGGTTAGAGTCTCATCCACTTCAGTTCACCTAGTCTGTGGCGCGTTGGATCGGCCACGAGGATGAGACTACCAACCAGGCAACTTGAAAACTATCCTGCTTTGTTTTGAATAATCTCCTGCTTTAGGAGGAGATCGATCCTTACTTTCGAGTGGCAGTCTTGAGCTTCTCAGACATGCGGACAAGGTGGGCCAGGGATTCAGCTTGGGTTTTTTCCATTACATGAGCACGATGAGTCTTAACCGTTAGCTCGCTCATTCCTAGTTGATCAGCAATCTGTTTATTGAGGAGACCCGCCACAACTAGGTCAAGCACTTCCTTCTCCCGTGGTGTGAGGGACTCGAAGCGCGAGCGGATTTCGCTTGCTTGCCGGCGTTCTTGACGCAGGGCTCGATCGCTGGCCAGAGCCTTCTGAACTGCGTCGAGCAGATCCTGACCGCGCACCGGCTTCGTCAGAAACTCCTGCGCTCCCTCCTTCATCGCCCGCACGGACATCGGAATGTCACCATGGCCGGTGATAAAAATGACGGGAATCGGAATTCCGTCATCCCTCAACTTCAATTGCAGATCGAGTCCGCTGAGACCCGGCATTCTTACATCCAGAACCAGACAGGCCGGCGTATCTGGCCGCTTCGCCCCTAAGAAGTCCTGGGCTGAAGCGAATGTCTCCACACGAAGTCCCACCGATCTGATCAGGCTTTGGAGTCCATCGCGGATCATGCGATCGTCATCGATGACAAAGACAATTGGATCCTGCTCCTTCATGCCGTCGGCCCACCCTTACTCGGCAGCGTGAACTGGAATGTCGCTCCGCCGGAGCCGTTGGATTCTGCCCACAATCGCCCACCGTGAGCTTCAATAATCGAGCGGCTGATCGATAGTCCCATACCCATTCCCTTTGACCGAGTCGTGAAGAAGGGTTCAAACAACCGGTCCTTCACTTCCTCGGTCAGGCCGACGCCAGAATCCTGGACCACAACCCGGACGTTTCCGCTACTCTGTGATTCCGACCTAAGTGTCAAGGTTCTTGGTCGATCGGTAATTGTAGTCATCGCATCAATTCCATTCATCACCAAGTTAAGAACCACTTGCTGCAGTTGTATGCTGTCGCCGAGCACGATGGGTGAGTCGGGCGAGAGTTCGAGTTCGATCGCCACGTGGTTTCTGGCCGCTTGCCCTTCGGCGAGAATGGCGGTCTGTTCTATAACCCGGTTAACCTTAACCCGTGACTTCTCGGGTGTTGCTTTGGTGATCAGCGAACGAATGCGCGCAATCACATCCGACGCCCGAGTGGCGCCCTCGGTAGCTCGCTCTGCGGCGGCGCGTGCCTCCGCAAGATCCGGCATTTCACGAGATATCCAGGCCACACAGGCATCTGCATTTGCCACTACGGCGGCGAGCGGTTGGTTCACTTCATGCGCGATCGAAGCTGTTAGTTCGCCGATCGTCGTGATCCTGGCTGCTCGAGCCAACTCTGCTCGGGTAGCCTGAAGCGTCTCCTCGGTACGCCTCTGCTCGTCCATTTGTCTTAAGAGTGCTTCGTTTGCGCTTTTTAGCTCAACAGTTCGCTCCGCGACCCTCACCTCAAGCTCATCGCGAGCCTCCCGCAGCGCATCTTCAGTGTGTCTACGCCAGGAAATCAATTGGGCGGCGCCCACTTCGCAAGCGACGAACGTGACAAAGTAAGGCAAATCGCTGGGCGTTACCGCAAAGCTGCGGATTGGTGGCGTGAAGTAGTACATCACTGCCAGTGTGCTGCAAACGACGGAAAGCCCGCCTGGCCCTGTTCCGCCAAACCAGGTACTAAGAATCACCGCGACGGAGAAGAAAAACCAGAACGGGTTGCCAAAGGAATGTTGCAATGCCAGGGAGATCAAGAGCGCAACTGCCACCAAGACAAGCGCGAGAGCGTAGCGCGCGACCGCATACACGCGAGAGGGCTCGTCGACTCTTCCCCCCATGAACTCGTCAGCTCCCCACAGAAATTTGGCTTCTATATTACGCTCAGTATTCGGGTCGATGCCCGGTTCGTGGAAATGTGGAAACTGCTGGATCAACCGAAGTTGTGGGAAACAACAACGACCCTGCGGCACAGCGAACGTCCTGCCCGATGTTCGCGTATAGTTCGCGCGACTGAAACTGGATCTCTCTGGCTTGGTATGCTTTGAAATATGGT
>CAVRWS010000021.1:40000-77502 GCA_963724815.1 uncultured Acidobacteriaceae bacterium | reverse complement strand
GCCGGGAAAGTTTCCGGCGGCCATCTCAATCCCGCTGTCACGCTCACATTTGCGGTCTTTCGTAATTTTCCTTGGCGCAAAGTCCTACCTTATTCCATCGCGCAAACCGCTGGAGCATTCCTCGCCGCGGCTCTGACCTATCGCAACTATCTGCCGGCATTCCACCAGGTCGATCCCCAACTGGAAAGAACTGCGGGCATCTTCACAACTTTCCCTGCCTTCCCCGCGTGGCCGCAAGCCGGATTTCTGGATCAGGTGATCGGTACTGCTCTGCTGCTCTTGCTCGTGCTGGCGATTACGGACGAGTTCAACGTCCCGCCCGGAGCCAATCTCACTCCTCTGATGATCGGTCTGGTCGTCGTGGCGATCGGCATGAGCTTCGGAGGCATGCACGGATATCCCATCAACCCCGCTCGTGATTTTGGTCCGCGTCTTTTCACTGTCGTAGCCGGATTCAAAAACAATGGACTCACTGACGGTTCTAGAGTTTGGTTGGTGCCGATCGTCGCTCCGCTGCTGGGCGGACTCGTGGGTGCCGTGATCTATGATTTCGGCATTCGAAGATTTTTGCGCGCATCCCAGCAGTCGTCATAATTCGACTACGCCGAAACAGGAGGTCTCTTGCGCTACGTTCTCGCTCTCGATCAGGGAACAACCAGTTCGCGAGCGCTTTTATTCGATCATGAGGGCCGCGTCCGCTCCGTCGCGCAGCGCGAGTTCACGCAATTGTTTCCCCAGCCAGGATGGGTCGAACACGATCCCGCGGAAATTGCCGCATCCCAGTTCGCCGTCGCTCGGGAGGCTTTAGCCCAGGCTCAAGTCCAAGCTAGCGACGTTGCCGCCATCGGCATCACCAACCAGCGCGAAACCGCGATCGTTTGGGATCGCGCCACTGGCCAGCCCATCTGTAACGCCATCGTCTGGCAGGATCGCCGCACCGCTGCATTCTGCGCAGAACTCAAAGCTCAAGGCCATGAAACTCTGATTCAGCAACGCACCGGCTTACTGATCGACGCATATTTCTCCGCCAGCAAAATTTCCTGGATTCTGGATCACGTTCCCAACGCTCGCTCACTCGCCGAAGCCAACCGTCTTGCGTTCGGCACCGTAGACACCTGGCTCATCTGGAACTTGACTGGAGGCCGTCTTCACATCACTGACGCCAGCAACGCCTCCCGCACCATGCTCTTCAATCTTTCTTCTGGAAGTTGGGATAAAGATCTCCTCAATCTCTTCCGGATTCCCGCCTCGATGCTCCCCACGGTGCTGCCCTCAAGCGAAGTTTATGCGGAAGTAAGCGCCGTCTCCGGACTCAACGGCATTCCTATCGCAGGCATCGCTGGCGATCAGCAAGCCGCGCTCTTCGGGCAAAAATGTTTTACTCCGGGTATCACCAAAAACACCTATGGCACCGGCTGTTTCATGTTGCAGAGCACGGGAACTCGCGCTGTTGCATCCACAAACCGCCTGCTCACAACCATTGCCTGGAAAATGGGTAACGTTACAAATTACGCACTGGAAGGCAGCGTGTTTGTCGGCGGCGCGGTAGTGCAGTGGCTCCGCGACGGCCTGGGCATTATTCGTACATCATCGGAAGTAGAAGCTCTCGCCAATTCCGTTTCCGACAACGGCGGAGTCTATTTCGTCCCGGCATTCGTCGGCCTCGGCGCTCCGCACTGGGATTCGGACGCTCGCGGCTCAATCTTCGGCCTCACCCGCGGCAGCACCTCAGGTCACATTGCGCGCGCTGCCCTCGAAAGCATTGCGTTCCAAGTCGCCGATCTCATGGACGCAGTTCAAACCGATACTCGCGCTCCACTCACCGAGTTGCGCGTGGATGGTGGCGCCTCCGCCAACAATGCTCTCATGCAATTTCAAGCCGACATTCTCGGCGTGCCCGTACTGCGCCCCGCCATCACGGAATCAACCGCGCTAGGCGCCGCCTTTCTGGCAGGGCTGGCCGTGGGCTTCTGGAAGGATCTGCACGCAATTTCTGATTTGCCGGTCGAGGCCAGCCAGTTCACACCGCGCATGCCGCAATCGCAAGTGGACCAGTTGCGCCGCCGCTGGAACGAGGCCGTTTCCCGCACTCGCGACTGGGAGCACTCATCCGCCCCAAACTCGAACGCTCGAAAATAACTGGATAAGAAATTATTGAGGCTTCCTTTAAGCAACGACTTACATCCTAAGTTTGGTCCGAAGGAGATTTTATGAAAAAAGCTTTGTCAGGACTTCAGACAGTATCGACGGTCCTGGGCGCGGTTGGATTGGTATTTGCCGGATACATCATTATTAATTCGCTGCCCGATTTACGCCGTTACATGAAGATCAGCACGATGTAGGTTCTCGTGCGATTTGCCTCTCATCGAAACGCCGCCGCTCGATACAGTTAGTAATGTCATCACGAAGGCCGCGCGCTCCGTGGAAGAGCGGCGCTGACTTGTTCGGGCTTCAGCCCCTGTGGTCGCCCGCCAATATTCCTACCGAGCCGCCGCCTTCACCACCCCAACATTCGTATCCGCGCCTCCGTAATAAAACAAATAATCGTCTCCTTTACGCGCCATTCCTTCCACGAACACCACATTCGGAACCTGCCCAACTTTCTCCCATTCTTTTTCCGGAGCAAAGATCGGCGATTCGGTTCGCGAAATCACGCGGCGAGGATCATTCCGGTCAAACACGGCAACCCCAGTGCGATAAACCAGCTTGTCGTCAGCCCCGTTATAAATTAGAAAAATCCCTTTCGCAGTCACAATCGGCGCGGGACCCGGCTCTACCACGCGGGAATCAAATTTTCCCTCCCGCGCCGGCAATACTGGTGTCTCGGTCGCTTCCGTCCAGTGCAACAGATCGTCCGACGAGGCCAGCCCCATCTGGTCCTTATTATCGCGACTGGTTCCCAGGAAATACATCCAGTACTTGCCGCCAACTTTCTCCGGGACAATCGCACCAGACTTCGTCCAGCGAACATTCCAGTTTCCCTTGTAAGCCGGAAGAATGATTCCCCGTCGCTCCCAATGGATCAAATCCTTCGAAGTCGCCAGACACAACTGTGCATCCTTTTTGTTGTAGCCGGTATACGTCAGATAATACGTATCGCCAAACATCACCAGCCGTGGATCTTCTACGCCGCCATCTTTTTCGTAATCCTTTTCCGGCGAGAACACAGGCTGGCTGCGGCGCGTGAAGTGGATGCCATCCACGCTCTCCGCGTAGCCCAGCCGCGAAGTGCCTGCCCTATCCTGCGCCCGGTACAGCATTACAATCTTGCCGTCGCGAAGTACCACGGAAGGGTTGAAGGTTCCGGCCGATTCCCACCCATCGCCCTGCGGCGATATCACCGGAGTGTCAGACGCATGCTGCCAAGCTCCAAATGGCCAACTTGCGCTATCCTGTGAGGCCAGCGCCAGAAACACGACAAACAGTTTCACACAGCTTTTGACGTGAACGGAATGGATCATAGACGAAATTGTCCGCCAGTTCCCTGGTTCCTGCAACCGCGCGCTGTACGAGCGAACATTCCACACCGATTCAGATCATGCTGGGTCACGCCACGCTGGTTCCGATCATGCTGACTCAGAAAAACATCGTCGTCGGCCTCGGCGAACTACTGTGGGATTTACTGCCCGCCGGAAAGCAACTCGGCGGAGCCCCGGCAAACTTCGCCTACATCACCACCCTGCTCGGGGATAAAGGAATTCCAGCCAGCCGCCTCGGAGACGATTTTCTGGGCTCAGAAGCAATTCTTCGTTTGACCGAACTCGGCCTCTCCACCCAATTCATTCAGCAGGATGCCGATCATCCCACCGGAACCGTTAAGGTGGAAGTGGATCGCACCGGCCAGCCGTGTTTTGAAATTTCCGAATCCGTCGCTTGGGACTTCCTCGCCTGGACGCCGCAATGGCAGTCGCTAGCGCAGCAAGCGGATGCTGTTTGCTTTGGATCGCTGGCGCAACGATCGCAAACCAGCCGCGATACGATCCGCCAATTTATTCAAGCCACGCGCCCCAGCACGGTACGTGTTTTCGATGTAAATCTTCGCCAGCACTTTCATACCGTGGAAGTCCTCGCGGAATCGATGAAGCTCGCTTCCGTGGTCAAACTGAATCACGAAGAGCTTCCTCGAATCATGCGGATGTTCGAAGTCGAGCATCGTAGCGAAGAAGATTCTGCCCGGCACTTGTTGTCTTCACACAATCTGAAACTGGTTTGCGTCACGCGCGGCACCAACGGCAGCCTGCTCGTCTCCGCCGATGAATGCAGCGAACATCCCGGCTTCCGCGTGAAAGTTGCCGACACCGTCGGCGCGGGCGATGCCTTTACCGCCACCCTGGTTCACGGATATCTTCGCCACACGCCGTTGCCGCAAATCAATGAAACCGCCAACCGAGTCGGCGCCTGGGTAGCCAGCCAATCAGGCGGAACCCCCGCACCAAGCCTCGGCAGCCTGACCCAGACCCTGCAACAAATTGCCTGACCGTTACAGATTCTTCGCCCTTCCTCTGTGAGACCCCGTGTCCCCTGTGTTAAAGATCTTAAAATCTTGGAAGCGCATTCCCGCGACTTTTAGGTTATTCTGTCAGTTTGGTTTTTGGTGTCCCAGGGGGCCTAATTGACGGTACCGTCGCTAGTCTTTCGTTTACTGATTTGCATCTCGGTTTTTCTCCCCGTTGTATCGAGCTCTGCACAACAAGTTCCCGAGAATACTTATCAGGACCTGCACTGGCGCATGATCGGCCCATTTCGTGGAGGTCGCACTCGCGCCGCCACCGGCGTTCCCACTCAGCCAAATGTTTTCTACATGGGCCAGGTCAACGGCGGAGTGTGGAAATCAAACGACTACGGCCGCACCTGGAATCCTATCTTCGACCATGAATCCACGCAGTCGATTGGCGCCATCGCCGTCGCCGCTTCCGATCCCAACATTATTTATGTCGCCAGCGGCGAAGGCCTGCATCGCCCCGATCTCTCCGTTGGCAATGGAATTTACAAATCCACTGACGCCGGAAAAACCTGGACGCACCTCGGCCTGCGCGATGGCGAGCAAATCCCGGCTCTCGCCGTCGACCCGCGCAATCCCAATCGAGTTTTCGCCGCCGTGCTCGGCCATCCCTATGGTCCCAATGAAGAGCGCGGCCTCTTTCGCTCCACCGATGGCGGCCAGTCCTGGCAAAAAGTCATCTACAAAGACGAGAACACCGGCGCCTCTGACGTGGAAATCGATCCCTCGAATCCCGATGTGATCTATGCCTCCATGTGGGAAGTTCGCGAAGGCCCCTGGGAAGACGGCAACGAATTCAACGGAACCGGCGGTGGATTGTTCAAATCCACCGACGGCGGAAACACCTGGCACCAGTTATCTAACGGTCTGCCGAAAGATCTTTCCCAAATCTACGTCGCCATCGCCCCCAGCGACCCGCATCGTCTTTACGCCACAATCGGCGCGGCATCCGGCGCACTGGCGTTTTATCGCTCCGACGACGCCGGCGAAACCTGGAGCAAGCCCACGGACGATCCTCGCCCCTCCGGCCGCATCGGCGGCGGCGATCTCGCCATTCCTCGAGTCGATTCCAAAAATGCGGACGTGGTCTATTGCGCAAGCACGGTGACCATGAAGTCCACCGACGGCGGCAAAACCTGGTTAGGCTTTCGCGGCGCTCCCGGCGGCGACGACTATCAGAATCTCTGGATCAATCCCAACGATCCCAACATTATTCTCTTAGTCAGTGATCAAGGCGCCCTTGTGACGGTCAACGACGGCGCATCCTGGAGTTCCTGGTACAACCAACCCACTGCGCAGATTTATCACGTCTCCATTAGCCCCACGTTCCCCTACCGTGTCTGCGGCGGTCAACAGGAAAGTGGTTCCGTCTGCATCGCCAGTCGCGGCAACGACGGCGCTATCACCTACCGCGAGTGGCATCCCGTCGGCGTAATCGAATACGGATACGTCGCGCCAGATCCACTCGATACCGACATTATTTATGGCGGCGGCAGAAGCGAAGTCTCAAAATTTCACTGGTCTACCGGCCAGGTGCAGAATGTCACTCCAATCCCGCTGCGCACCTCGAAATACCGCACCGACCGCACCGAGCCAACCATGTTCTCGCCCGTCGACCCGCACACGCTTTATTACGCCAGCAATGTGCTTTTCAAAACCACCGACGGCGGAGCTTCCTGGCAGACCATCAGCAAAGATCTCACTCGCGAAAATCCCGGCGTCCCTGCCAGCGTCGGCAGCCTCGTTCCCAAGGGAGCCGACAAACAGCGTGGCGCCATTTACGCTCTCGCACCTTCCTTCAAGAACATCGATACGCTGTGGGCCGGCACTGACGACGGCCTCATCTGGCAAACGCGCGATGGCGGCAAAAACTGGAATGACATCACTCGCAAAGATCTGACGCCGTGGAGCAAGGTCACACAGATCAGCGCCTCGCACTTCGATGAAGACACCGCCTACGCCTCCGTGAGCCGCTTCCGCATCAACGACAACCGCCCTTACATCTATCGCACGCACGACGCCGGCAAAAATTGGACGTTGATCACCACCGGCCTTCCCGACTTCGGCCCCGTCGACACGGTCCGCGAAGACCCCGTGCGCAAGGGCCTGTTATTCGCCGGCACCGAAAATTCTGTTTGGATTTCATTTGACGACGGCGACCACTGGCAATCGCTGCAACTGAATCTGCCGCACACTTCCATGCGCGATCTCTGGATTCATGACAACGATCTCATCGTCGGCACCCACGGCCGCTCGTTCTGGATTCTCGATGACATCACCGCACTACGCGAAGTAAAAACGTTGTCCACCAGCGAAGCGCATCTTTTCACACCGGCTCCGGCCTTCCGCATCCAGCGCGACACTTACACCGATACGCCGCTTCCTCCCGATGAGCCCTTCGCCGCCAATCCGCCCGACGGCGCCATCCTCGATTACTATCTGCCTCACGCGTCTTCTCCGGTCACTCTAGAAATTCTCGACGCTCGCGGTCAACTCGTTCGCAAGTTTTCCAGCACCGATAAGCCGGAGGTGAGCGAAGAGGAATTAAAAAAGCAACTCATCCCGCTGTACTGGCTGCGTCCATTCCAGGCTCTGTCTTCCAATGCCGGCATGCACCGCTGGGTATGGGATCTTCACTATCCCGCGCCAGATTCCACGCGTCACGAATATCCCATCTCCGCGATTCCCGGCGACACTCCCCGTTTCCCGCTCGGCCCCACGGCCTTGCTGGGAACCTACACCGCGCGCCTCACCGTGGATGGCAAAAACTACACCGCATCGTTCGTCCTGAAGATGGATCCCCGCGTAAAAACATCGACCGCTGGTCTGGAAAGAAAATTCCAACTGGAAACGCGCCTGGCCTCTCTTCTGACTCAGACGTCCGAAGCCGTGCAACAAGCGGGATCGATTCGCGATCCCCTGCAGAAGGTAAGCGGAGAAGCCACGGGACCGATGCGCGATTCTATTCAAGCTTTTCAAAACAAATTTCTCACGCTTCTCGGTGCGCCCGCCGGTTTCCTCGCTCCGCCGGCCAATGAAAACACTCTCACCAGAGCCAACAGTCAGGTTGCCGTTCTGTACGGCCAGATATGGCAGGTCGATGCCGACCCAACCACTTCGCAATCCGAAGCCCTGGCGGCAATCGAACGGGATGCCGCAGATGTAATGAAACGCTGGGACGCGTTTCGGACCACGGATCTGCCTGCACTGAATCATTCTCTCGGCGGCGCGAACCTGCCAGAAATCAAGATCGACACCGACGCGCACAAAGACGAAGGTGGTTTGGACGAAGAATGATCCTTTAATATCTCCTACAGCGCTGCAACTTGTTAGCACCACAAATCAAAGCGCCACGAAAGCGCGCAGCACCGTGGAAGAGCGGCGCTTCAGCGCCGCGTAAGCCTTTAACAAAGTCCGGCTTTAGCCGCTGCAAAAGGCCGGCCGTGGACTGGTTTCCCACAACTCACAACGCTTCCACCGTCTGTTGCAACTCCCGCGCAATCTGCGCAGGATCGCTATCCGCCGCAAACCGCATCGGCCGTCCAATCCGAACTACAATCTCCCGCGGGCGCGCAAATCTTCTTCCCGCTTGTTTCACCTCAAACAATCCCACAATCCGCATCGGCAGCACCGGAATATCTAAATTCTTCGCCAGCAACCCAATCCCCGCGCGAAACGGATTCATCTTCCCATCTTCCGTATGCCTTCCTTCGGGAAACACCAGCACGCTGTAACCACGATCCACCGCGCACCCGGCATAAGCAAAACTCTGCCGGAAGCCAGCCTCGCGCGGCAAAGGAAAAAGATTGAGCAGGGAAACTCCCAACACCCATTTCATCCGATCGTAAATTCTCCCGAACAAACCTCTGCCCGCAGCCGGCGAATGCAGCGCCTCCAGCGCCTCGCCGCGCGTCGCGATCGCCATCCGGCTCCGCAATCGCGCCGGCAACGCCGCTTGCACAAAAGCAAAATCCACATCCGCAATATGGTTGCAAACCACCAGCAGCGGCCCGTTCCAGCCTCGCAAATTTTCCCGCCCTTCAATGCGCGGCCGGCCCAGCACCATGACCGCGGGCATCATCAATAAGTATTGCGCCAGCCATCGCTTCCACGTCACGGGCCATCGCAATACCCAGCCCGGATAATGGAACTCAACGCGCTGCTTTACTTCGCCGCGCAACATCTTTTCCACATCGCCAACAGTCCGTGCCGCGCTGAAATTCGTCTCGCTCAGATCCACCTGATATCGATCTTCCAGCGCGCTGATCAGCTCCACGCGATCCAGAGAACTCAATCCCAAATCCGAGTCGAGCTTCGCCCCAGCATTCTGCGCTGCCGGCGTTCGCCCCGTAATGCACCCGATCATTTCCGCGATGGGATTATCATTTGCCGCCTCTCTCTCCGCACCTTGCAGAATCTGCTTTGCCGCGAATTCCGCAATCACATTCCGCCGCGGCTTCTGCGTGCTCGTCCGCGGAAAATCTTCCTGCGGCCATCGCACCCACATCCGCATGCGTTGAAATTCCGCCAGCGATTGGTTCGCCCGCCCCACCACTTCCTCCAATTTCGCATCGCCCCGAAGAATCACCACCGCGCACGGCTCCGCATTCCCGCCACGCTCAATCCCCACAACCGCGCAATCTTTCACCTCCGGCTGCCGCCGCAACGCCGCTTCCAAATCTTCCGGATAAATGTTCAGCCCCGCCGGAGTAACAATCACTTCCTTCTTGCGCCCTTTGAAATAAAGATTCCCGGCTTCATCGAGCGCGCCCACATCTCCCGTGTGGTACCAGCCCTGCTCGTCCGCGACGCCGTGCGCACCGTCCGCCCCCCAATATCGCGATGCCACTCCACCTCCTCGGATCAAAATCTCTCCATCCTCTGCAAGTTTCACATCGCGTCCCGGCAGCACCTTCCCAATCGATCCCTTCCCTAGCCTGAACGGATGATTCACACTGATCAGCGACGTCGTCTCCGTCAGCCCATAACCCTGAATCGCGGCATAGCCCAGCCGGTCCCAGAATTGTTCGGTCTCCGCGTCCAGCGCCGCGCCTCCACAAATAAACGCCCAGAACTTCCAGCCAAACTGCCGGCGAACGTCACGAAAAATCCACCACCGCCGCAGAAAATGTTTTCCTTCTGACGTCCTGAATCGTCGCCGAAAACTTTCGATCTTGCCTCGATCTTCCAGATCGCGCTCAACCTTCTGTTTCAAAGACTGCAAAACTCTCGGCACACTCACCAGCACCGAGACGCGCTCCCGCCGGATCGTGCTCATAATTTCCGAAGGCTTCAACTCCTCCTGAAAAATTACTGTCCCACCCAAAATCGGCGGCAAAAACATTCCCAGGAATTGCCCAAACACGTGACTCAGCGGCAACAAATTCAAAAACCGCACCGGATGCACCCAGCGCTCATATTTCAAATAAGGCTGCATCGCCCGCTCCAGCGGATCGATGTTGGCCAGCACATTTCCATGCGTGATCACCACGCCCTTAGGTTCCGCCGTAGTCCCCGAAGTAAAAACAATCTGCAAAGTATCGTCGCGACCGACCGACGGAATCGATGAGAGAGGGGTGCCCCACTTCTCGCTTCCTTTGCGAGAAGTGGGAATTTTGAATTCCTGAAGGAGTACAGCAGGGACTCCGCCAGGAATGCTCGCGCTTTCCCCCACATGCCGCTGCGAACAAATCCAAAGGCTCGCCTCAACCTGCTGCGCAACCCCCACCGCAAATTCCGCAGATGCCCCATCATCCATCGGAACAACAACCACACCGCGCAAAACGCATCCAAAAAACGCCGCAACCCACTCTGCGGAATTCTCTCCCCACAGCATCACCCGCTCACCTTTGCCAATCCCTCGCGCCTCCAGTTGTCGAGAAAACAGAAATGCCATTTCCACAACTTGCCCGTACGTAAACCACTCCATCCGATACCCACGACGCTGCCCGTAGGCACGCTCATCGCGGCGCGCCTGAAAGTTCGTCAGAAAAAACTCTGCTAAAGAATCAGTCATGGAATGAAGAGCGGAGATGGCAGAGATAAAACCGAAGCCTTGCCTCTAGGCAAGTTTAGTAGCAGAAGGGAACAAGCGCGCTCCCGCCGGCAGATTTTTGGAACGTGGCGGCCCCAGAGAACCCCCGAACGCGTGTCCTTATGTTTTGACACCGAGAACCACTCAGCAGGTGATTTGGATCGCCGCATCTACCTGTTGGGGGGGTGCTATTCTTGCTCCAGCTTAATTAAATCAGTCGCCTTAGGAGTGCCGATGAAGCTACCCGTTCTACCCGTCCTACTCGTTCTCGCTCTGTCGTGTCGCTGCTCAGCACAAGCGAATCAACCAAAACAACCCGACCAGCCAAAACCCGACCTTGATCGCGTTGCTGCCATCGTCGCAATCCGCGGACTGCGCGACACGATGGTCGATCGGGAGTCCTTCAGAATCAACAACGCTGTAATTCTCGGGGACGGAGAAAACTTCGAACTGCTGTGCACTGAGTACCGATCAAAGAACGCCGCCGGAGGATACGTTCTTGGTCACTACATCTTCAAGAAAAAAAGGGCGGCCGGGGGTACGTTTACCCCGAACCCGAGCGTCCTGCACGATATGAAAATTCCAGAGAGTGTCGAATTCGATCTAACCTATTCAGGCTACTGCGCGACAGCGACGGATGGCAGAGTGGACATCACTGACGAGGCCCGAGCAGCTCTAAAGGCTGATCGTGACAAGGAGTAGTAATGAAATGACACTTACGTTCGATCTGAAATCCGCACGCGATCTGTTCGCGAAGTTACAGCGGGATGCTGAGGCCTTGGATCAACAGGTCACGAGTGATCGCTTGTTCAACTTTGTTGTCACCGGTTATTCCATGATCGATTGGATCAAGAACG
Organism: uncultured Acidobacteriaceae bacterium; assembly: GCA_963724815.1. GTDB lineage: Bacteria > Acidobacteriota > Terriglobia > Terriglobales > Acidobacteriaceae > Sulfotelmatobacter. The sequence continues at coordinate 66,110 of CAVRWS010000021.1, read as the reverse complement.
ATCCGAACGTCCCTGCTCCGGCGAAAACCGCCGCTGTTGTGGACGGCCTGCGCAATGATAGATGGCTGAGGGTCTGTGGTGACCTTGCAAATGCATGCAAACACTTTACCTTACAAAAGCGAAGTCCAGTGACCGCATCGGCCCGGTCGGAAAGCGGTTACGGTGCAGGCAGGTTTGGTCATGGCGGGTACGGGATTGGGGAGGAAAGCATTGATATCCAGCTGAATGATGGCGCAAGCCTTCAATGCTTGGAGCTTGTGAAGAATGTACTCGAAACCTGGCACTGTTTCGTTAAGTCTCATGGAATTTAAGAGCAAGACCTAGCTACGCAGCGGCGAGTCCCCTCCTTTGACGATCACCTCGTTACCGCGCCCAGACCCGCCTCAAGTGCACGCACGAGGCAACCGATAACTGTGCGCACTCACTCCCTGCCCACCCCCAGCGCATCCGCCACCCGATTAATATAGTTAAACCACGAAGCAATCAGTGTAATCTGCAAAATCCCGCGATCATCAAACCCCGCCGCCCGCAGCCCCTCAATATCATCCTTCCAAACGCCCGTCGCGTCCTTGGTCAGCTTCACCACATAGTCCACCATCACCCGCTCCTGCGGCGTGATGGGTGCGGTTGTGTAATCCTTTTCCAGCGCGTCAACGAGCTCCCGATCCAGCGTCACTCTGCGCAGAAACTCTGCGTGCGATTCGATTCAATACACGCACCGGTTGGTCACCGAGACCATGGTGGCAATCATTTCATGCTGCCGCCGGCTCAGCGGCAACTCCGGCGACATCAGCGCCCCGAATGTTCCAAACGCGTGATACAGCGCCTCCGGAATCAGCGTGTGCGACCCCACAATCGATGATCCGCCCGACTCATCGGGATGCACCGGCGTGGCATACTCCACGGGATACAACGCCCGCTGCCCCTCCATCGCGCTACGCAGCTTCTCGTCCACTTCAGCCAATGGTACGGTTTTAATCCATGTCATAGACCGACTCTTCCTCCATCCAGGTCGAGGTTTGAAAGGCCGCTAACGGCGCACCTCGAACCCACTCCCTTTTCAAAGCGCAGCCGGAAGATTACTCTCCGCTTCCTCGCCACCAAATAGCGCTTTTGCACTAGAGACGGCCAAAACCGCCCGTTCCGCCGCTGATTCCCAAGGTAACCCACTTGTACACTCCCTTTTGGTAACCCTTGGTAACCATGCGATTCCACTCTTCCAGCCGTACAATTGCACTTGTTCCAACCGGCCATCTCTAAAAAAGGAGTTTGGCCAAGTTGACGTTTCCGGACAACGCTCCCAGGAACGTCATTCGCACTACCGTCATTCGCAACCAGGGCTGGAGTTCGTAACCTTATGGCGTTCGGTTTCGGGTTCAACAAACAAAAGGCACTCAGCGCTGCGGAGAAATATGTCCAGCAGGGCAAGATGCAAAATGCCATCGTTGAGTACGAAAAGGTCATCAAGGCCGACCCCAAAGACCTCACCGTCACCAACACGGTCGGCGACCTTTACTCCCGCCTCGGCGATGCCGATAAAGCCACCGAATGTTTCAAGACCGTAGGCGATGCCTATGCTACGCAAGGGTTCACGGTCAAAGCCATCGCCATGTACAAAAAAATCAGCAAGCTCAAGCCTTCGCTCGAGAGCGTGCTGAAGCTGGCGGAACTCTACACCCAGCAGGGACTTTTCAACGATGCCCGCGCCCAGTACCTGCAGGTCGCCGAAGAATTTCTGAAATCCGGCGAGCTCGACAACGCCGTCCGCATCTTCCAGAAAATTCTGGAAATGGATCCGGAAAATACCAACATGCGCGTCCGCCTGGCGGAAGTTTATGTTCGCCTGGGCAAAAAAAATGACGCCTGGCAGATTTTTTCCGCCGCCGCCGAAACTCTTCGCTCCAAAGGCAACCTCCCCGGCGCCGAAGAAGTTTTGCAGCGCATGCTCACGCTCGATCCCGGCAACGGCTATGCGCTGCTGATGCAAGGACGCAATCAGCTCGAAGCCGGCGATGCCGAAGCCGCCATCGAATCTCTGCAAAAAGTTCCTGATCTCGATTCCAATCCCGATGGCCTGCGCGACCTCCTGAAGGCTTACCTGAAAAATGGACGCCTCTCCGATGCCGGAACGCTTGCCAGCAAACTTCTCAGCGTCCACAACGATCTCGCCGCCATCTCTACATTCGCCGACGCCCTCATGCAGGCCGGCCAGTACGAGAACGCGCTCCAGGTTTACGATCAGCATGCCGACCGCCTGCTGGCCGAAGATTCCGACAAGGTTTTAAAAAATCTGCACTCCGTCATCGGCCATGTACGCGACAATCCCGCTTCGCTCGAGAAGCTTCTCGATCTCTTCCAGAAAGCGGGCGAGTCCACTCACATCACTGAAGTCATCGAGTTGCTGGCTCATGCATCGGTGCAATCCGGCGATCTGGCGCGCGCGCGCGATCTCTATCAGAAACTCGCCACCATGGAGCCCGGCAATCCCCTGCACCTGAATAATTATCAGCAGGTGGTCAGCCAGCTTGGTGGACCCTCCGCCGAAAAATTAATTTCCGCGGAAGAAGCTGCCGTCATCGTCGACGAACTGGAAGCCACATCTCCCGCCGTTCATCAACATTATCCGGATGCCGTGGCTCTGGCCGTTCGCTCCGCCCTCACCGACGCGGAACTTTTTATTTCCTACAACATGCCCGCCAAGGCTCTGGCCCCGCTCATGGCCACTTTGCCGCAGGCGCCCAACGATCTTCGCCTGAACCAGCGGCTAGCCGCGCTGCACACTCGCGCCGAACGTTTTGCGGAAGCCGGCGTCTGCTGCCGCACCTTGCAGAGCGTCTACTCCGAAGCTGGATATCCCGAAGAAGCCACACGTTACGGCGAACTGGCCGACCGCTATGAACAGCGTTCGGCAATCTCCGCTGCTGCTCACTCCGCCATCGAACTGCCCACGCTCACGGAGGAAACACCTTCAGACCAGATTTCGATTGCGCCCGAGGTCTCTGCTCCGTGGCCTGCGGCTCCTGCTCAGCCTGCAGATGAACTTGAATTTTCCGTCGTCGCCGATCCTGGCGAGAACCAACACCGCGATCTAAATCAGCAAGATCAAAATCAGGAAACCCTGGATCATCAACCTGCCGCCGAGGCGCCAGCCGCCATCGAATCTCCCGCCGAGCCTGCCGAGATCGATCTATCCTCCGAGTGGGACGATGCCATTACCATCGAGGCCGAAGAGCCAGCTGCAGAAGTCGCCGAAATAGAGATTCCCAGTGCCGTCGCCGAGCCTCCGATCGCTCATACCGAAGCCGCCAAGGCCCGCCCCGCGCAGGCCAGCCAGGCGCAGGCCAGTCAGGAAAAGATCGCCGAGAGCGTCGAAGAGATTCGTTTCTATCTCGAGCACGGCATGCCCGAGCAAGCCGCCTCCGCTTTCGAAAAACTTCAAGCTCTCACCTCTGACGAATCTATATTGAGCGCCCTGCGGTCTGAGATTGAAGCAGCCTCTCATCCCGCCGCCTCTGCGGCTGAAGATGTCGCCGCGCTTGAGCCTGTTTCGAATTTCGCAACCGACGAACCTGCGGCTGAATTTACTATCGATGAAGTTATTGACGAAGTTCCCTCCGCCACTCTCGATGAGCCCGTCGCGGTCGAGGAGCTTCCGGTCGAACCACCTGCTCCGCTTCCTCCGGTCGAAGCCGTACACGTGGAACCTCCCGCTGCTCGCCGCATTCAGCCTCCCGCGCCCAAAGCTCCCGCACCCGAGCCTCCTGTAGTCGAGCCGGCGGTCGCATCGGCACCCGGCGTCCTCCAGGAATTTGTCTCTGATCTCGAATCTTCGCTGGGCGATAGTTTTCTGCCCGGCGCCGTGCCGCATGAGCCCGCTCATTCCGCTGAGCTTGTTTCAGCACATGCTGCTCAAACAGAACATACGTCGCAGCCCGAACTCGAGCCTGTTGGCAACGCCACGCCCACTACATTCGGCGTTCCGCAAAACGAGGTCATCGGTGAATTCGTAGCCGATCTCGAAGCTTCCCTCGGCGACGACTTCCTCAAAGACGCTCCCGTTCCCGAACCAGTTCATGCGCCTCAAGCTCAGCCCGTCCAGGAATCCAAGCCGCCAGTCGCGGCAGCGCCCGCGCAGCAATGGCCCGCACCCGCTGCGCAACCAGCTCCGCCCGCAGTCGCCAGCGCCGCGGCCGCTTCGGCATCCGCCAGCGCTCCCGTAATTTCGTCACAAGCCTCAGCCCCGGTTGCACAGCAATCGGCTCACGCTGCTCCCGTGGCAGCGGTTCCTCCAATCATCCCCGGCCCACCTGCCGCCGCCAAGTCTTCCCCCTTCGGTGAAGATGCCGGCGTTGATCTGGCCGAAATGTTCGGTGAGCTGAAACAAGACCTCGAATCGGGCACCACCGCGGATGAAGGAGATCCCGAAACTCACTACAACCTGGGTATCGCCTTCCGCGAAATGGGTCTACTCGATGAAGCCATCGGCGAGTTGCAAAAGACCTGCCAGGCCGTCGACCGCGGCCATCCGTTCCCTCAGGTCATGCAGACTTACACCTGGCTGGCGCAATGCTTCCTCGATAAAGGCGTACCTGAGGCTGCAATTCGCTGGTATCAAAAAGCCCTCGCAGCCCCCGGCATCGACGAGGAAACCCGCACCGCGCTCCACTACGAACTCGCCGCAGCCTACGAAGCCGCCGGCGACAAACCATCAGCGCTCAAGCACTTCATGGAAGTTTACGGTCGCAACATCGATTATCGTGACGTCGCCGAGCGCATCAAGCCTCTGAAGTCGTAGAATAGCCCGATGGGTTTCGTGTCCAACACCTTTTACCACGATCATGGTCGTCCTAACCCCGAGCACTCTTGTCATCCCGAGCGAAGCGAGGGACCCTGGTTCTTCCCGGCACAACCAACATCGCCGTTATGTCCCATCCCTTCCCCGCAGGGGAGCGCCCAGTGACTACCGATCCCAAATTGCCCGTGGAGAACGGCCCGGCGCCCACTCCCGCTTCCACTGAAAACAGGACATGGCTTCTCGATCCACCGCCTTCCGCTCCCGTGCGCCAAGCGCATGGCGGGTTGCAGCTTTGGCTGCATCGTACCTCCGTCTTCCTCTTCGTATTAATCAGCGCCATCGCCGGCGTTCTGCTCCTCATTCTCCCCTGGACCCCCGAGTGGACCGACAATTATCTTCTGCTTTCCTATCCCTGGCTGCGCACTCTAATCTCCACCGGCTTTTTTCGTGGCCTGTGCAGCGGCCTGGGTTTGCTCGATATCTGGATCGGCTTCTGGGAAGCCCTCCACTATCACGATCGTCAATAGCGGTCAGGGACCCTGCACCATGGGTTCCCGGATTTCAGATTTAGAACGTGAGCGTCTTAAGTGCGCGAGTTTCTTAAATGCATGAGTTTCTTACATGATCGATAAGCTAAAACCCGCTCCTCTGGCCTATGAGAACGACCCTTTCCTCAGTAGTCCCGACGGCCGCATCCTTCGCATCCTTGCCGAATATCAGGAACCGCTCTCCCGTTTTCGCCGCGAACAGATTCAGGACACAGTCGTCTTCTTCGGATCCGCGCGCTTTCAAGGGGGCGACGCCGCCAAAAACAATCTGATCGCTGTAGAAAAGAACGAAGAAAAGATCTCCGCCCAGGAACATGAAACCAGCCTGAAGCGCGCCCGCGCCGCCGTCGATATGGCCCGCTACTACGAGGACGCGCGCCGCCTCGCTCATCTACTCACGGAATGGTCAATCCAAATTCCCGCGCGCCGCCACCGTTTCGTCGTCACTACCGGCGGCGGTCCCGGCATCATGGAAGCCGCCAACCTCGGCGCGTTTGAGGCCGGAGGCAAGAGCATCGGTCTCAACATCAATCTGCCCTTCGAGCAGAATCCCAACTCCTACATCACGCCCTCGCTCAACTTCGAATTCCATTATTTTTTCATGCGCAAATTCTGGTTCGCCTATCTCGCCAAAGCGCTGGTGATTTTTCCCGGCGGCTTCGGCACGATCGACGAACTCTTCGAAATCCTTACCCTCGCGCAAACCGACAAACTCGCCAAGAAAATTCTCGTCGTGATTTATGGCAGTGAATACTGGCATCGCATCATGAACTTCCAGGCCTTCGTCGATGCCGGCACCGTTGCTCCCGAAGACCTCAGCCTGTTCAAGTTCGTCGACACTCCAGAAGACGCCTTCACTTTCCTCCGCGACGGCCTCACCGAATATCACCTCGGCGGCCCGCCCAAGAAAGAAAAAGAACAAGAAGTCCTCCCCGAGATCGCCCGAACCAGGCCATAATCGAAAAGGGAGGTCCGGACGCTAAGCTCTACCCTGTGAACCCCGTCCCTGCTGTGTTAAAGATTTGCAAGTCCTCGCGAGTGAGCCATGCCGGAACGTTGCATCCTCTATTACATCACCGATCGCAAAGCCTTCCCCGGAGATGAACTCACCCGGCGCCGTTGTCTGCTAGACAAAATCGCCGAAGCCACAAGCGCCGGCGTCGACTACATCCAGCTCCGTGAAAAAGATCTCTCCGCGCGCGACCTGGAATCCCTGGCCCGCGAAGCAATCCAAATCATCCGGAACAATAAACAATCGAAAACCACTCTCCTAATCAACTCCCGCACCGACGTCGCCCTGGCCACCGAAGCCCAAGGCGTTCACCTCCCAGCCAACGATCTTTCGCCAAATGAAATTCGACAAATATGGAAGTGTGGCGCGGGCGCCCTCGCCCGCGAAACCTCACCACGCGACCCGCTGATCTCCATCTCCTGTCACTCTCCGGAAGAAGTAGCCGAAGCCGCGTCAAATCAAGCCACCTTAGCCATCTTCGCCCCCGTCTTCGAAAAAAAAGATGCCCCCCGCAGCACCGCCACCGGCCTCGAAGCTCTGCGCAAAGCCTGCCTCGCCAGAATTCCCGTCCTCGCTCTAGGAGGCATCACCCTGCAGAACGCCGCTTCCTGTTTGCAAGCCGGAGCAGCCGGCATCGCCGCCATCCGTCTGTTTCAGGAAAACGGCATCACGCAAATCGTGTCCAGCCTACGCAGATCTTGATGGAACGTCCTTGGCTGGCGCAGCGCTTCAACACTGCGATCACATCCGGCCTGACTGGAACCGCGCTTTAGCGCCTGGGTAACAAATCCTCACCCAGTGTCCTTCGTCCCCGTTTCCAACACTTCCATCGCTTTCGCTACCCGTCGCTCCCTCGTCTCTTCTTTCTTTGCGGCCTCAATCCAAAGTGCGATCTCTTTCTTATGCGTGAACCCCATCTTTTCCCAGTTCGCCTGCGCCACTTTATTTTTCACCAGTAGTTTCTTCAACTCCGCCGGCGCTTCCACTGTGCGCTTCTCATCATCGCGTTCCATCACTACTTCGACTATGTCTCCGGCATCCACTCCAGCACCCTTGCGCAAAGTCTGATTCACCGGCATCATGTGGCGACCACCCATCGGCATCAGCGACGATCGAAACGGAAACCCGTTAATCGTCCCACGCACCGGCACCCGCGCCCGCGTCCCAAAAATCTCGAGTACGTCCACCGGTGGCGTAATCGCCGCCACCACTCCCGCCCCTTTGCCCTCAATCTTCACTTTGAAGCGCAGTTTCTGTTTCGCCATCGCAGCCTCCATCAGCGCTGCTACACTTTATCCAGATCAGATCCATGCGGCAACATCCGAGCTGAACCATGTCCGCAGCACATTCATATTCCCAGCCCGATCCCCGCAACATCGAGCCGCATCTGGTTTCGATCCCCGCCGCCTGGTTCCTCATGGGCTCCTCTACTGGTCAGGATTGCGAACGTCCCGTTCACCGCGTCTGGGTTGACGCTTTCGAACTCGCCGTCACTCAGGTCACCAATGCAGAATACGCAGCTTACCTGCGCACCACCGGATTACCCGCACCTCCATCCTGGAACGACCCAAATTTCAACCACCCTCAACAGCCGGTCACCAGCGTCTCCTGGTTCGAAGCCGACCACTACTGCCAATGGCTGTCCTCGAAAACCGCCCGCTCCTACCGTCTTCCCACCGAGGCCGAATGGGAGCGCGCCGCTCGCGGCGATCTCGAACAGAAAGATTTCCCTTGGGGCAACGATCCTCCAGAAGCTCTTCCTAACTATGCCACTCGCTGGCAAACCGGACCCGAGCCCGTCGCCCGCTACGCTCCAAATTCCTTCGGCCTTTACAACATCTGCGATAACGTCCACGAGTGGTGCAGCGACTGGTACGATCCCAACTACTACGCCACGTCGCCTGACCGCAATCCTCGCGGCCCTGAACCTCGCTCCGGAACCGGCCAACGCAAATCCTCCCGCGGCGGATCCTGGCGGCATCACGTCAAAGTCTCCCGCTGCTCCGCCCGCTCCAGCATTCCTCCCGACTTTCAATACGCGGACTACGGTTTCCGCATCGCCGCCGATCCTTTACCCATCCGCATATAATTTTCCGTCATTCCGATTTGCATTACTCTTCAACCCCTATAATTTGTCATTCCAAATCGGGCGTTAGCCCGGTGAGGAACCTGCTGTTGGCTAACACTAGGATCGAGCAAGAATATGTTTCGCACAGACCTTCTCGCAAACAACCGCATCCTCATCACCGGCGGCGGCACCGGCCTCGGCAAAGCCATGGCCCACCGCTTCCTCGAACTCGGCGCCACGGTCTACATCTGCGGCCGCCGCGAAGACGTACTCCAGAAAACCGCCGCAGAGCTTTCCGCCGCAACAAAAGCTGAGATCCACTTCCTGCGCTGCGACGTCCGCAATCTCGACGCCATCGAAGCCATGATCGATTCCATCTGGAAAGATGGTCCTCTGGATATTCTGGTCAACAACGCTGCCGGAAATTTCATTGCTCGCACTGAAGAACTTTCTCCGCGCGCCTTCGACTCCGTCATCGGCATCGTTCTCCTCGGCACCCTACACGCCACCCTGGCCTGCGGACGCCGCTGGCTCAAAGCCAACCACAAAGGCGCCGTCCTCAGCATCTCGGCAACGTATGCCCCGGTCGGCTCAGCCTATGTCGTCCCCTCTGCAATCTCGAAAGCCGGAGTCGAAGCCCTCACCCGCAGTCTCGCCGTCGAGTGGGGCAATCGCGGAATCCGCATGAACGCCATCGCCCCCGGCCCCATTCCCACGCAAGGCGCATTCTCGCGCGTTCTGCCGCTCTCTCAGCTTGAGCCGCTGGCCCTCGACCGCAATCCCATGCATCGCTTCGGCACCACGGAAGAGTTAGCGAACCTCGCAGCATTCCTGGTAAGCGACGGCTCCGGCTACATCAACGGAGAAGTCATTCGCATGGATGGCGGAGAATTCCTGCAAGGCGCAGGAGAATTCAGCAATCTCGGCCGCGTTCTTACAGAAGAAGATTGGCAGGCGATCAAGCCCAAAAAGTCAGGCTCTGTTGCAACCGAAAAGAAAACGTAGTGACTCAACCGAAAGACCTCACCGCAAGGTCACGAATCCAATCGATGACCCCTTCGTGATACTTCGTGCCCCTCGTGGTTCATTGCTTCTTGTCCTGCTACGAATTAACGGCCGCTATTCGAAGGCATCACGATCGCCTTCAGCAGCAGGTTCACCAGGCTCAACACAATCGCTCCCACAAACGCAGCGAAGAACCCGCGTACCTGAAATCCGGGCGCCAGCAGTGCCGAAGCCAGTTCCAGCATCAGTGCATTGATCACCAGCCAGAACAATCCCAGCGTGAGCAGCGTCAGCGGAAAAGTAAGAATCTTCAGCACCAGCCCGATCGTCGCATTAATAAAGCCAATCACCAGCGCCGCAATCAAGGCCGCCACCGGACCGCTCACATGAATCCCCGGCACCACGCGCGACATAATCCAAACCGCCAACGCACTCAGCACCCAATGCAGCAGCATCCTCATATTTGCTCCTTTGCGCTCCGCAAACTATACCGCAATCGTGCAGGTCGGACACTCTTGCCCGACCACCGCCGGCAACGCTAACAATTCGGAAGTCCATTTAAAACTTAGCTTAATGATCGTAGCTTAATGACGTTGGCTTAATGATCTTTGGCAACCTGCTGTTCCGTCAAGGTATCGCCCCAACGTAGGTTTCCAGCTTCGCCGACCCATCGGCCTGCACCATCCAGAATTTCCGCCCGCGATAATAATCCAGCAGCTCCTGATTTTTCTCCGGTCCCATATCCCGCGCCCACACAATCTTTTGCTGATCGATATTCGCGCCATTGAATACCCATTCGCGGTCCAGATCAAAATCCGGAGCGTACTTCACCAGCACCACATCTTTTCCCGGCATTGCGTCCAGCTCGTTTACGATAGCCGCACGCCCCATGTCTCCATGCTGCCATTCTTTTTCCGGATGCAGGTGCGTCACCGCCATTCCGATGCGCAGTGTGACCGTCGCTACATAGATCACGGCAACCGCCCGCACCAATGCCAGCCCCACAGGACGCTCTCTCCACTGAAACCAGCGCAGATGCCGCATGCACTGCATCAAAAACAAATAAAGCAATGCCGTCGCCGGAGCAAAATAGTGCGGCAGGAACCACACCTCGATCGCCAATCCAATCACAAAAATTCCCAGAATCATCCAGGGCACGCGCAGTCGCCGGTCACGCGCCGCGCACGGCAGCGCGATCAGCACAAACGGCAACGGAGGAACCAGATACACTTGCCAGAAATAATAAAGTTTGCCGCGCCCCCGCCGCATAAATCCGCTCAACGTCTTGTACTCGGTGGCCTCGCGCAACTCCCGTTCATACTGCGCCTGCATCTTCGCATGATGATAAGTCTTCTGCGGCCATGGCTTCTGCCAGATGAAATACCTCCCCATCGCATACATTTCCCGGTTCACGTCATAGGCCATGCGGAAGGGACTTCCCGTCACGCGGTAATAGTAGTAACCCGTCCACGCCGCAAGCGGAGCGAGAGTGAGCACCAGCGGCAAAACAATCCTGGCCAGCGAAATCCGCACCGGAGGCGCATGCTTTTCAAGCATCCATGCGAATAAAGCAACCGCCACTCCCACGCTCAACAAAAATCCTTCATACGGCCGCGTGTTGGCGAGGATAAATAATCCAACCGCCATCACCACCGCATGAATTCTTCGCGCTCCGTGCTGGATTCTCGGCAACGCCCCAAGAATCAGCGCCCCGCCTACCGCCGGCAAACACGCGCTCCAATATCCATTCGTGAAATAACTCAGCAATCCCAGCCGCGCCACCACCAGCACTCCGCCCAGCAGCGCCCAGCGCGCGGGAATCCAACCTTGCAGCATCCAGCAAACCGCCGCGCACATCAGTGCCGAGGCCAGCAATTGCCCGATCCACGGATTCCCCAACACCTCGCCCACTGCCAGGATCAGCCCCTGCCCCGGCGGATACATCGACATATAAGTCGGGTGCCAGATCACATGAAATGTTTCGAAATGCACCCACATCGGGTGCGGAGGATTGGTCAACCGCCCGTGCGCAAAAGTATCCGCCGCCAGCAGATAACTGAATTCATCGTGATAATGCGGCAACGGCACACCCAGGAGAATTGCCCCGACACCGCGAATCGCGAATAAACAAAGTCCCACCAGAAAAACACAAAGCCCTTTTCTGCGGGCAATCTTTTTTCCGAACTGCTCGATCCGCGCCAGCCCGAGCTTTTCCCACAACTGCGGAAATCTGATCTGCAGATAAACAACGACCGCGACGATCGCAACCGGCTTCAGAACTTTCAGCACCCGAGAAAACGCGTGCGCCGTCACTCCAGCGGCCACCACCAGATTCTCCACTTCGTTCAAGACCAATCACTCACCTCGCCTGCAGATTAGGATACCGTGTTCGCCGCGCCGCGCCGCTGCAGTACAATCCACCTCGTGGATCCCCTCACCGATATCGAAACCCGCGTCCTCGGCTCGCTCATTGAAAAAGACATCACCACGCCCGATTACTATCCGCTATCCCTGAATGCTCTCGTCAACGCTTGCAATCAAAAAAACAATCGCGACCCCGTAATGACGCTCGACGAAGATTCCGTGGCACAAGCTCTCGCCACTCTGCAAGAGAAACGTCTCGCCGGTCCCGCCAGCGGAGCCGATAGCCGCGTCACCAAATACGAACATCGCTCGCAGGAAGTTTTCAACTTCGATCGTCGCGAGATCGCCCTGCTTTGCGTGCTTCTTCTTCGCGGCCCGCAAACTCCCGGCGAACTCCGCAGCCGCACCGAACGCATGTACCGCTTCGGAGCGCTTGACGATATCGTCTCCACCCTAGACCGCCTAAGCCAGCGCCAGCCCCCACTAACCGCGGTTCTCCCGCGCCAACCCGGCACCAAAGAATCCCGCTACATGCAACTCTTCAGCGGCGACGCGCCACCGCCCGATGTGGCGCGGGCGCCCTCGCCCGCGTCAGACCATGCCCGCACCTCCGCCGACGATCGTATCTCTCATCTCGAAAACGAAATCCTGGAATTGAAAAGGAAAGTCTCAGAAATCCACGAGCAACTCGCAACCTTCCGCAAACAATTCGAATAACGCCCGGCTCTCTCAGCGCACTCCGCGGCCGTTCTCAGCGTTCTCTGCGATAAGCCTTTTGGTGTAATCTCATCTCCAGCGCCCTCAAATTGGAGGTCCCCCATGCACCGCCGCGAATTCCTCATCCGCTCCACCACCGCCCTGGGAACGGCTTGGCTCAGCTCACGACAAATTCTCGCCGCCCTCGCTGACACCAAATTGCCCACCAAATTCTCCGCCACTGACACCGTGACCCTCGGCAGCACCGGCATCAAAACCAGCCGCCTCGCCATGGGCACCGGCACCGTTGGTTCCGGCCATCATTCCAATCAAACCGCGCTCGGCCTCAAAGGGCTCTCCGACCTCCTGCTCAACGGCTACGATCACGGTCTCCGTTTCTTCGACGCCGCCGATTCCTACGGCTCGCATCCTCACGTTGCCGAGGCTCTCAAGCATGTCGAGCGCGACAAAGTCACCGTCCTCACAAAAACCTGGGCCCGCGATCCCGGCACTGCCCGCGCTGATCTCGACCGCTTCCGCCGCGAGCTCGGCACCGACTATCTCGACATCTGCCTGATGCACTGCGTCACCGAATCCGATTGGACCGAGCGTTACAAAGGCGTCATGGACGTTTTCTCCGAAGCCAAGCAGAAGGGAATCATCCGCGCTCACGGCTGCTCCTGCCACAGCATTGAAGCCCTGCGCGCGGCCGCGAAATCCCCGTGGGTCGAGATCGATCTCGCTCGCATCAATCCCATCGGCTCCCACATGGACGCCGATCCCGAAACCGTGGTTGGGGTGTTAAGAAATATGAAAGCCGCCGGCAAAGCCGTAGTCGGTATGAAAATATTAGGTCAAGGCGATCTCGCCAACCGTCAGGACGAAGCCATCAAATACGCTCTATCGCTCGATATCCTCGACGCCTTCACCATCGGCGCCGAAAGCAAGCAGCAACAAGAAGACCTGATTCACCGCATCGCCGCCGCCTGATCGAAACGGATTTGTACATGCGGGGACAACCGCTCTGGCTGGGCACCGGCAAAACCGGCTCTCCAGAAAGCCACAACGGGCCATGCGTTGAAAGACAATGCTGTGAAGCAACGCGTCTTTAAGCCGCGCCGCCATCCCTTCCTTATAAAATGGGGCTTAGGCCCCTGACCGTGGCTCGCGGAAAAATATGATGTTCACCTCTAAGCAGATTGGCCTGATAAGCAGCCCTTACGAAAACACCAAAGATATTCCCAAAGGTTTCGGCGTAAAACATGAGGCCGAGGGCATTCTCAACATCCAGCCCGAGTTCGAGCTCGGCCTCACCGACATCGAAGGCTTCTCCCACCTATTCATCCTCTGGGAGTTCGACCGCTCTCAGGGATTCGAATTGCTCGGCACTCCGCCCATCGACAATCGCCCGCACGGGGTTTTCGCCACCCGCTCCCCGCGCCGTCCGAACCCGATTGGCTTGACCGTCGTTGAACTCCTTCGCCGCGAAGGCGCGCAGCTCCGCGTTCGCGGCCTTGACATGTTGAACGGAACTCCGATCCTCGATATCAAGCCCTACCTCTCCAGCATTCCCGCCGAAAAGCTGCGCCGCGGATGGATGACCGATGCCGAGGCACGACACAGGTGACATTCGCGTTTGAGACACAGACATTTCAAACAGAGGCTGGCGCTTACTACTCGCGGTGGAACTCCGCAAGCACTTCAATGCTCCCAACGATATTTGCGTTCATTCGCCCGAGGTCCGCGGCGGGTATCCAGTACTCACGGTGAATTGACCCGCCGACAGTGTGCGCTTCATATTTTTCAAGAAATTCAGCCTTAACATAAAAGCGTAAAACATAGCCGGCAAAACCGGACCGCTCATCTTTTGTGTTCCAGTCGCGCGCAATCTGGATCGCATATTCCTCATTAAGCACGGGATAGAAAAAAGGCTGTTCCGGCAATCGCGGAGGGAATTCGTGAAATCCACTTATGCGAATCAGCTCTAACTCCTGTGCCCCCAACAGGCCGGTAAAGCACGGTAAGAGAGCTCGCCATTCACGGAGGTATCGCGAACGTACCTCGAATGGCTACCAGCACCCGGATCGTGTCGCCATCTCCACACAGTGTCCGCGCCCCCACGACCATCGAACCCTCTTCTCATCCTAACCCTCACATAATCAACGCCCCGCTCACTGGCCCGTTCCATGCACTCTCCCTAGCGCTGCTCAGCAGCAGGAGGTGACCAACCATGACCCGTATCAACCTGTTTCCGCTCAATTCCGTTGCGTGGGGTAAATCAAATCACGCGAAAGCAAATTCCACCAAAAACAATTTCGACAAAACCAGCACGCTAATCTTCGCCGCGGTTCTGATCGCCTGTTCAATGACGGTAGGATGCTCCAGCGATAAACCAAAGTCCATAAGCTCAATCAGCCCGTCGCCAATCACCCAGCCCATGCCGCCCGTTACAACCAGTTCTATACCTGCGGCCACTCCGGTAGAGCCAGCCGCAGTCAAGCACGTTCACAAAAAAGTCGTCCGCAAAGTTCCGCCCACCGTAACCTACGTCGATAGCGTTTCCGGAGTCACGTTTCAATATCCGCGCAAGTACGCGCTCAAGACCGGCGACGCCGCGAAAGAACTCGTCTCCTCCGATCCCATGGCGATGGACTTCGTTCAACCCGGCGGAGTCGCCCTCGCCGCCGTTACCCTGCCCGACTCCACGTATCCCAACTCGGATCTGGCCTCGGCCTTCTTCAACGTGAGCGTAAACAAAACCCTCACTGCCGATCGATGCAGCGAATTCTCCGTCCCCCAGCCGAATCCCGCGGCCCCGGCGGATCCCAGCGTTCAAGCCACGGCGCAACTCGCAACTCCTCCGCTTTCGAAATTAATGATTGGCGACATGGAACTTGATTCTGCCGAAACCAACGCGACCGGCGAAGCCACGAACAACCCTGGCCAGGAGTCGTCGAAGTATTACCACGTCTTTCAAAACGGCGCCTGCTACGAGTTTGCGCTGAAAGTTGCAACCACCAAACTCGACACAGCAACCACAACCAAACCCAGTCCCATTCACATTGACCGTAACGAAGTCTTTCACCGCCTCGAAGCAATCCTCGCTACGGTGAAGATCAATCCCATCACTGCCCCCGAAGTGAACGCAGAGGCTAATACAAACACTCAACCTGCATCCCCTGAAACTCCCGCTCAGTAATCACAAAGGCGCCGGTCATCGTTCATGACCGGCGCCTCGTGTGGGACGGACACTCATGTCCGTTGCCTTTGATCTTGATTTTGATCTTGCTTTTCGCTCTTGAGAAACCTGCGCCCCTGCTCCTGATCCCCCGCTACATGCCCGGCAAAATCGCAAACCCCATCCTCTTCAAGTCTTCCCGAAGCTCCCGCACCGATCGAAATCGTACCGCATTGATCCCGACCTCCCGCGCCGCTCGAACGTTAATCTCACGATCATCCACAAACAGCGCCTCTTCAGCCCGCACGCCAAGCCCTCGCAGAGTATGTTCATAAATCGCGCGATCCGGTTTGATTAAACCAACTTCCGCCGAATACGTGGTGAAGTCGAACAGCTCCAGCCAGTCGAAATTCTTCTTCACGTAAGCAATCATCGAAGGATGAATATTCGAAAGCAACGCCGTCTTGATTCCTCCACGGCCGAGCTGTCGCAACCAACCCACCATCTCCTCGTTGGCGTTTCCCCACATCTCAAGATCCAATTCGCAGACTTGCTTGAGTTGTGTTGCATCAATTTTAGCGCCGGCGTCTTCCGCCAGCATGCTCCAATAAGTCTCAGGCGTGAGATCTCCGCGATCGAACGCCGGTCGATTCTTGTCCCACAACGCTGCGAACAAATTATCATCCACGCCAAACGGTTCGATCAGCCGGTTGAATTCTTCCTCGGACGGCCGATGGCAAAGCACTTCGCCATAATCCAGTATGACTGCACGAATCATTGCTTTGCTGCCAAAGTTTTCGATTCCCATTCACGTTCCACCTTTTCGTTCCAAACCGTGCCTTTCCTCGCCGAGGCGAGGTTGCCCTTCTCATTAGAGTCCAACCCAATCCTGCTGCATCCAACATTTTAAAGGAGGTTCTATGTACGCTATTCTCGGAGCAAGCGGCAATACCGGCCACGTGGTGGCCAAGACTCTTCTCGAACGCGGACAGAAAGTTCGCGCCATCGGCAGAAACGCAACTCACCTGCAACCTCTCGCAGCCCAGGGCGCTGAAGTTTTCATCGCCGATGTCACCGACGCAGCCGCACTCACCAAAGCCTTTCAAGATGCGGATTCCGCCTATGTCATGATTCCGCCCAATCCCGCCAGCAGCGACGCTCTCGCCTACGAGAACCGCGTCGGCGACGCCATTGCAACCGCCGTGCGCAGCACCCGAGTCAAGAATATCGTTGCCCTCAGCAGCATCGGAGCCGATAAGCCTTCCGGCACTGGTCCAGTCGTCGGGCTTTACAACCTCGAGCAAAAGCTGAACCAGATCGATGCCGCGAATATCCTTCACCTGCGCGCCGGATCCTTTATGGAAAATACTCTTGCGCAAGCCGGAGCTATTCGGATGATGGGATCCGCCGTCGGACCTATTCGCCCCGACCTCAAACTTCCCATGATCGCCGCTCGCGATATTGGCGCCGCGGTCGCGGACGCTCTCTTGCAGCTCGCTTTCCATGGCAAGCAGATCCAGGAACTTCACGGCCAGCGCGATCTCGATTACAGCGATGCCGCTACCATCATCGGGAAAGCCATCGGCAAACCCAAGCTCGCATATGTTCAAGCGCCCGACGATCAACTCCGCGCCGCCATGGTTCAGATGGGGATGTCCGGCAACTTCGCCGGGCTGATGCTCGAAATGGCTGCCGCTCTTAACTCCGGATACATGCGCGCTCTCGAACCGCGCACCGCCCGCAACACAACTCCCACATCGTTCGAGACTTTTGTCGCTCAGGTATTCGTCCCCGCGTATCAACAACAAGTAGCAGCGTAAATAAATCCAAACGGCCACGCTCCTACAGAACGTGGCCGTTTCTTCCGTGTAGAGCGGGCACCCTTGCCCGCTGCTTTTGACTTTGATTTTGACTTTGATTTTGCTTTTGACTTTGCTTTTGACTCTGACCGTAGTCCAATCCACAACCGCCAGCCATCCCGCAATTACCCGCTCCCCGCCCCCGCTGCTCGCCTCATGCTCACAATCACCGTGTGCGCCAGGCTCTCTACCACCGCCACATCGCCATCGTCGAAATTAAACGCGTCCGTCGCAAACACCATCAGCAGTCCGACCGTGTCGCGCTCATAGCGAACCGGTGCCGCAAGAATCGATCGCACCCCGAGCCTCCGGCAACTCTCCAAATCCACCCGTGGATCCATCTCCGCATCGTCGCATCGCAAAGCTCTTCCTACCCGGAAGCATTCTCCCGAAAGTCCGGAGTTCACATCCAGCCGCGTCCCCAGCGCCGGAGCTTTTTCTCCCACACTCGCCCGGCAAATCACCGCACCTTTATGCAGCAGCGCAATCGCCGCACTCGATCCTCGCGTCAACGACCGTGCCCGTTCTCCAATCAGGCGCAAAGCCGCCGTCAGATCTGTACCCAGCGAGCTGAATTCATATTGCACTGTCGCCGAGGCCGTACCTCCCTCGCCGCCCGCAGTCAAGTTTTCTGCTTCCAAACTTACGGCCATCGGATCGCCGCCAGCGCTGCCCGCCGACTTCACTCCCGCTGGCCAAGCCATTCGCCCCAACGCGACTTTCGGAGCCATATGGCTGGGCGCACTCGCATTCAGCGTCAACCAATCGTTCAATCGCCGCCGCGCTTCCTCCGGCAAATCCGAAAACCGCACTCCCGCCCGCCCCAGCGCATCCGCCCACGCAATATACCCCGTGGTTTCAAATAGTGTTTCAAAGTGTGCATCGGAGTGCGCTCCCGCCATCGGAGGACCGGGCTCCGCAACATCCGCTGGCAGATCCACCTTCACCCGCACGCGCCGCTCCTTTTCAAGCAGCCGCTCGTCGCGCGCACTTCCGGTCTGCATCGACAACCCTTCTTCGCTCAGGTCGAGAATCATGCCGCCCGTCACCCCATCAAAACTGGCAAACGCCGGAGCATGCACCGTCTGCCGCCAACACCTTCGCCGCTCCCCCGCAAATCCCTGATTTCCACCCATATTGTTTTTTTGAGAAAAAAATCCCCCCGCCCGATACCCTTAACGAATGATGGAATCCCCGCCCCGCGGAGAAAAGTGCTACAGCGGGTTCCCCCTGCTGATTCACGCAGCAAAATAGAAAAAGCCACGACGCATCTGCATCGTGGCCCTTCCGAAGCCAGCACCATGCCAAAAGCACGGCTCTCTGCGCGAACAGTGTTTCTATCCCGCGGTCGCCGCAATCCCCAAATAGTTATTCACAATCTCAACCGGCAAGCTCAGCGTAGTCGCGATCTGCGAAACCGCCTGCCCCTGGTTGTAGAGCTGATACACCTGTTGCGACTCCGACAGCTTCACCGTGTCGCCCGAGTTATTGATGGTTGGTTGTGGATTGCGAGCGGCCGCCGAAGTCGACGAAGAGTTCGTTGCAGCTAACGACGCGGTCGAGAGCGAACTGGAAATGGAAATACTCATAAAACGCTCCTTACCTCTCACCTAAGGAAAGATCGGCAACTCCTGCCCATCACTTGAGCCGACCGCTCCCATTTTCCCAGCCCAATTCCCAAATTCCCAAAATGGAACGCTCCGCAGTAAGTGTGGCGCGGGCGCCCTCGCCCGCGAGCCCCAACCTCACACCGATCCTCAATGTTCATCCGTCACAGACTTCGCGGTGCCCTATCCTTGCCGCGTAGTGATAGGCCAAAATCTTCTCTGCCCTCAAGCGGCAAGGGTGGGGATTTTGACTTCTGGTCCCGAACAGCACTGCCACCAATACTCGCGGCTGGCCCAGGCCTTTGGTCACGCTGGTACCAACGACACAAAGGGTGCCCTGTCCTTCGCGCACTTCGCGAAGGGCGGGAACCACGAACACCTACGCAACCGGGTAAGGAATTGCGAAACTTGTAAGCCAATCGCAACTCCGCTATTTGACGGGGTACGTGGATTCAAGTCCAGTCCAGTCCATGGACTCAAATTTAGGGAGTTCAACGGCAGCATCGCAAGGTACCCAATAGAACTGCTTGACAACGGATTGGTAGATAGTCTGGATACATACCGGACGCCGCCGAGCAATGGTTTCAGGAAATCCATCGTTATAACTGATCGCGCCGACGACAATGATAAGCTGCCTTCCTTCGTTGAGAAGCTCAGCGGATACGTTGGGCACGGGAATAAGAATGGAAAATGGAGATCCTGGAATCATGGAGTCCAGATGAGTAATAGCGTGATGACGCTCGACTATGGAAGCCATCGGTACGGGGCTTACTGGGGCCGGGTTCTCGAACGTCGCTTCATACAATGATATGTCTATATTGCCGGAAGGGATGTGTCCGCTATTTATAAGCGGGAGGCTCAGCACTTTCTTAGCTATGTCCAATTGAACAGCGCCATCGGTGACGTAAGCTCTCTCGGAGACGTGAAGGGTATCCTCCGCAATCTTGGCAGCGCGCCCGGCGGCGGTTCCAGATTTCACCTGAGCAGCAGTCTGAGTCTTAATCTGTCCGAACATGAGGCGGAATTGCCTCTGGTTTTCCTCAAGAGCCCAAGCCGAAGTTTGAGCAGCGTCAGTGCTGGCCTTAGTAACCTTTCTCATTTCCTCCAACTGAAACGCTGCAACGGAGGTATACGCGATAACGACGAGCAAACCAAATATCTGAACGTAGAGCAGCAATTTGTTATCTATCGACTGGCGTGCGGCATTGGCTTCATTCTGATGCTTCTCGGAGTGCGGAACCTTCAGTTCGGCGCTAAGAATGCGGGGGACCTGTTGGCTCTGGTTACTGGCCTCGGTAGCTTTAGTTATGGACTCTATCAAGCTTTGGGTAGAGTTCCGAGCGCTACCTAACCGTTCTAGGAGTTCTGCTCCTATAACTTTCTTGACTGCAGCGGTGAATTGAGGGTTGTCATAGTCCATACAAAGCAACGTGAATAGGTCGAGAGCCCGGAAGCACCGGAGAACTTGAACGGGGGATGAAATCTTTGTTCAAGGTCCCCAAGACAACCAAAAAAAGGGAGACAGTAAGAATAAACCCAATGCTTCCCGGAGGAAACCGAAATCTTCCGACAAGGATTAAAAGGGGACTGCAGGCCCGTTTTACGTGGCAAGAGCGTCGCGCCATACTCACAACAAGAGGAAAGGGCCAATCTGATTCCTCGGACTGCGCCTTTATTTTTGCCAGGCAACGACCGGAGTTTATCCTGAGCGGAGCCGAAGGACTGCCGCAGTGTGGCGCGGGCGCCCTCGCCCGCGTACCTCAACCTCACACCGACCCTCAATGTTCATCCGTCACAGACTTCACGCAGGCACTTCCGCCATGCTCAAAGCTGGATGTCAGACACATCGGAGGTGCTCGCGAAATATCGTTACCGCCGGCGCCTACCGCATTTGCAGAAGGCCGACGCAGATCTCTTCGTGACATTTTGCGCAGGCGGGCCTTTGATCCTGCCTTCTGCCGCACGCGATCTGGTTCTTGAGCACTGCTTGCGTGAGGGTGGTTTACGGCTGTTCGCGGGCGAGGGCGCCCGCCCCGCAGCACGCGTTCAGTTGCATGCTGTTGTGATCATGCCCGACCACGTGCACCTGCTATTGCAACCCTTGCGCGACACAAACGGTTGGCCGCATCCGCTCGTGGACATTTTGCAATGCATGAAAAGCGCGACGGCGCACCGCATCAACAAGCTGCTCCATCACTCCGGACCGGTGTGGGAAGAGGAATCTTTCGACCATGTGCTTCGATCCGACGACAGTTTGAAACAAAAAACTGAGTATATACGGCAGAATCCAGTGCGAAGAGGACTGGCCAGAAGGCCAGAGGATTACCGGTGGCTGTGGGTAAGTCTGGAATTGTCGTGAATGTGTGGCACGGGCGCCCTCGCCCGCGTAGGCAGAATCGGAAGATGCTTTCGGGTGAGAATCGACTTTTGTTTGTCCTCTTCTAAGAGATGTTGGTGCTGTACGCAGTGGCGGGCGAGGGCGCCCGCCCCACATCCCAACACAGCCCACATCCCACACAAAAGGAAAAGGCCAATCTGATTTCTCAGACTGGCCTTTATTTATGCCGGCAACGACCTACGCTCCCACACACTTGGCGCGTGCAGTACCATCGGCCCTGCGGGGCTTAACTTGAGGCGCTTAGAAGGCGTGAGCGCGCGTTTTTTGCGCGCGGGAGCCTTCTGCCGAAATCCTGAGCGTTCTTTGCGAAGGATCTGCTCGACCTAGTCACCTGCGCTTGAGCAGCTGTTCCAACGTTGCCCTCACCTCGGACAAGGCCTGTGAAACTTGGTCGGACTGATAGTTAAATTCGCCGCCGTGCGCAGCGTCGTTCCGCATTCTCGCAAGCGATTCCAGGCGCTTGGCCTCGAATTCATTCAATACCTGGACATCCGGCGCCTTCAGTTTGGCTATGATCGGGCCTAACGTGTCCTTCGGGCCGACCTCCAGCCCAAGGGCTCTGGCGCGAGTCTTGAGGCTCTCCTCAAGGGCTGCGCCCAACAGGACGGCTGCCGCCCGCTGATACCCTTTGGCCAGAAGATACTCCGCTTCGTCAAGAATTCCGTCAAATACGGCCGCTGAAACGGAGAGGTGATACTCCACCGCCAGGCCCAGAGAATACTCAACTCTCGCGGATTTCAGTACTCCCAGCGCCGCGCCGATATTAAGGTCTCTCGACCCGCTCGGGGTCACCCAACGCTCGAATTCTTTGACAAATCGATTGCCAGATATCGATAACTTGTCCAGAAGGTTTAGGCAGCTCGTGATCCATTGAGTCAGGCGGATTGGATTTTGGATGACACCTTTCCCCCGCTGCAGTAAATTCCTCCCATTGGCGCTCGCCCTCCCCGATGAGATCGTCGAGTCGCTGTTGGATTAGTGGGTTTCCTGTCGGTGACCTGCCCCCAATTTCCGTTCACGTAAGAATACGACAACTTACTGCTGCTCCCTCTCGGGTTTGAGCCGGGATGGGGGAGCGCGAGGGGCAAGGGACGGCGTTTGAGTCTCTTGCCTCTCGCTCAGCTGTGTAGAAGCTCGCTGCCTGGGCCGCCGCAAACTCTTTCGGCGTGCGGTATCCCAAACTGCTGTGCGGACGCTCCTCGTTGTACTCGATCCTCCACGCCGCGATCTTGCGCCGCGCATCGAACAAGTTTTGAAACCAGCTCACCGTCAAACACTCATCTCGCAGCCGCCCGTGAAAACTCTCGACCCGCGCATTCTGCGTCGGCTTGCCCGGCTGAATATGAATCAACTCGACCTTTCTCTCCATGCACCACGCTAGAAAATGCCGGCTCGTCAGCTCCGGCCCGTTGTCGCAGCGAATCGCCAGCGGCATTCCGCGCTCCGATGCGATCGCATCCAACACTCGCGTTACTCTCCGGCTGGCAAAACTCGTATCCACTTCCAACGCCAAACATTCCCGCGTGTACGCATCCACCACGCTCAGCACTCGGATGGTCCGTCCGCACTCCACCGCATCGTGCACAAAATCCAAAGCCCACTCCTGGTTGGCCGAAGTCCGCGCCAGCAGCGGCTTGCCCTCGCGCACGCAATGCTTCCGCTTCTTCCGCCGGATCCTCAACCCCGCCTCCCGATACACCCGATGCACCCGCTTATGGTTCACATGCTCTCCCGCGCGGCCCAACAACACCTGCAGCCGCCGATACCCGAAGCGCGGCTTCTCCCGCGCCAACTCTACCAACTTCGTTCGCAGTGGCTCATCGCTGCGTTGGCTCCGGTAGCGATAACTCGCCACCGCCATCCCCATCAGCCCGCAAACCCGGCGCTGGCTCGCTGCATACTGGTTCCGCAGCCAGTCCGCGTCCGCCCGCTGGTCTACGAGCTCCATCCGTTTTTTGCGATCACCGCCTTCAGCATCTCTTTGTCCAGGCTCAGATCTACCACCAGCTTCTTCAGCTTCGTGTTCTCATCCCGCAACTGCTTCGCTTCCTGCGCCTCGCTTACATCCATCCCGCCATACTTCGCTTTCCAGGCGTAGATCGTGTGCTTCGATACTCCGACTTCTCTCGCCACGTCCTCCGCCTTGCGCCCCGCCTCCAACTGCTTCAGCGCCCCGATCATCTGCGCCTCCGTGTGCCTGCTCTTCGACATCCCTCTTCCCCTTTCCTTCGACGAAATCATACTCAGGGGGGGGGGTAGGGGGGGATTATCGGGTTTTATCCTTAGATGGCCCTTCATGCAGAACCACCGATATAAAGCCTACTTTCGTACCTGCTCGACTTGTTGGTCTCGCAGTCAACCACGCTTATACTTTTGCATTCAACGCCTGATTTCCAAACAGGCTGAGCGTAGCTTCGCGCGCCTCCGTTACCGTTTAGGAGGCGACCGCCCCAGTCAAACTACCCGCCTTAGTATGTCCTTGTCCCGGATTACGGGACTAAGTTAGAACCACAGATCTCGCAGGGTGGTATCTCACCGTTGGCTCCTCCAAGCCCGAGAGCCTGGAATCAAAGCCTCCCACCTATCCTGCGCAGCAAGGGCCATAGTTCATACTAAAGGTATAGTAAAGGTGCACGGGGTCTTTCCGTCTAGTTGCGGGCAACCGGCATCTTCACCGGCACTACAAGTTCGCCGTGTCAGTCGGCAAGACAGTCGCACTTTCGTTACGCCATTCGTGCAGGTCGGAACTTACCCGACAAGGAATTTCGCTACCTTAGGACCGTTATAGTTACGGCCGCCGTTCACCGGGGCTTCAGTTCGAAGCTTCACCTTGCGGTTGACCTCTCCCTTTAACCTTCCGGCACCGGGCAGGCGTCAGCCCCTATACGTCGTTTTCGACTTTGCAGAGACCTGTGTTTTTGTTAAACAGTCGCAGTGCGCATTTCGCTGCGGCCCCCTCGAGCTATGAACTCTACCGGGGCACCCCTTCTCCCGAAGTTACGGGGTTATATTGCCGAGTTCCTTACCAACTGTTCTCACGAGCGCCTTTGGATATTCTCCTCGTCTACCTGTGTCGGTTTGAGGTACGGTTCCCTTACTTTCTCCTTAGAGGTTTTTCTTGGCAGCGTGGAATCGGCAGCTTTCCTCCATACGGAGTACTGCTTTGCGCCTCAGTGATAACTCCTTCGCGGATTTGCCTACGAAAGACACCTTACGCGCATCGACCGTTATAGCCATAGAACGGCCTGCTTATCCTCCTGCGTCACCCCATCGTATAACGAAAACAAGGGAGGTCCGGAATATTAACCGGATGTCCATCGGCTACGCCTTTCGGCCTCGCCTTAGGGACCGCCTGACCCTGAGCGGATTAACCTTTCTCAGGAAACCTTAGACTTTCGGCGCGGAGGGTTCCCACCTCCGTTATCGCTACTTATGCCGGCAGGGTCTCTTCTCAACCGTCCAGCAGTCCTTTCGGTCTACCTTCAAACTGTTGAGAATGCTCTCCTACCACGCACCACAATTAAGTGATGCATTCGCTGCTTCGGTAACAAGCTTAAGCCCCGTTAAATTGTCGGCACCGGACCGCTTGACCAGTGAGCTATTACGCTTTCTTTAAAGGATGGCTGCTTCTAAGCCAACCTCCTGGCTGTCTGGGCGTTCCGACTTCCTTTCCCACTTAGCTTGTATTTTGGGACCTTAGCAGGCGATCTGGACTGTTTTCCTCTCGACTACGAAGCTTAGCCCCCGCAGTCTGACTCCCGTATTGGTTGTTCTATGGCATTCGAAGTTTGATTGGATTCAGTAAGCTGGAAAGCCCCCTAGTCCATTCAGTTCTCTACCACCACGACAAATCATACGAGGCTAGCCCTAAAGCTATTTCGGAGAGAACGAGCAATCACGGAATTTGATTAGCCTTTCACCCCTACCCTCAGCTCATCGGAGCTTTTTTCAACAAACACCCGTTCGGCCCTCCGGTGGGTGTTACCCCACTTTCAGCCTGGCCAAGGGTAGATCATCCCGCTTCGCGTCTATTCCTGCCAACTGATTCGCCCTATTAGGACTCGCTTTCGCTGCGGCTCGCTTTCGCTTAACCTTGCTGACAAGAATAACTAGCCGGCTCATTATGCAATAGGCACGCGGTCAGACTTTCGGCTTGCGCCGCATAGTCCTCCCACCGTTTGTAGGCACACGGTTTCAGGTACTATTTCACTCCCCTCGCAGGGGTTCTTTTCGCCTTTCCCTCACGGTACTGGTTCACTATCGGTCAGAAGCTAGTATTTAGCCTTACGGGATGGTCCCCGTAGCTTCCCGCAAAGTTTCTCGTGCTCCGCGGTACTCAGGTATCGACTTCGAGTTCAGTTCCTTTTCACCTACGTGGCTATCACACTCTATGGCCCCTCTTTCCAGAGGGCTTCGGTTAAGGACTGAATTGGTAACTCTACTGTTGTCGACCCTACAACCCCGGTCACACCCGAAGGTGGGACTGGTTTAGGCTGTTGCGATTTCGCTCGCCACTACTATCGCAATCGAGGTTTCTTTCTTTTCCTCCTGGTACTGAGATGGTTCACTTCCCAGGGTTC
>CAVRWS010000021.1:0-35000 GCA_963724815.1 uncultured Acidobacteriaceae bacterium | reverse complement strand
CAAGTGCGCTGGAAGCACAAAGCTAAAACGGCTCTTCTAGCTCCCCAATCGTCATCTGTTCTTCTGCTACCTTCCGCGCCTTGGGCGCTTTCTTGAATGTGGCATCTGCTGCGAAGCGGGGGTAGTCAATCTTCTTTGCGGCTAGGAGTTCTTCGATGCTGAGGATTTGGAGACGCGGGTATTTGTCCGTTAATCCTGGAGAGTGGTAGAGGCCGGCTTCGGCGGCTTCTTTTTGCATCGGCTTGGTTGGCGCTTCCATTGAGATTAGAACGCCGATCTCGGCTTTCTCTCGTTCAATGACGCCTCGGAGGTCGCGCACGTATGTGGCGTGGAGCTTGCCGGCCTTAACGGACAGGATGATTTGCTTGGTCTTGCCGCCCTTCTCGTCGTGAAAATATAGGCGGCCATCGATGCCTTGGTCAGCGCCTTTTTTCTTTTCGAGGGGGCGTGCTCCCACTAGGCTGAGCGCCCACCATTGAAATTGGTACGGATCTTCTTTGGCGAGTGCTTCTGCGCCTTTCAGGTCGACTGGCTCGCCGATGACTTCGTAGGTTTCGCGGACCGATTCGCCGAACGCGTCGTCGAGGCGCTTCTTAATGAGGCCGATGGCGAGGTGCGTGATGTCGATCCCGATCCAGCGGCGGTTGAGCTGCTGTGCAACCTCGATGGCTGTGCCGCACCCGCAAAAAGGATCGAGCACTACGTCGCCCTCACGTGAGCTTGAGCTTACTATGCGTTCTAGGAGCGCCTTGGGCTTCTGCGTAGGGTAGCCGAGTCGCTCGCTGTCGCGGTGAATCCCACGCAGCATTGAGATATCCTCCCACCAGTCCTGAATTGCTACGCCCTTGCTTTCGTCCAAGTAGCGCTTCTCGTAGACCATCCCCGATTTTGTGTAAACGAGCTTGCCTCGCGCTTCAAGTTGCTCCATCTTCTCGCGGTTGTACCTCCAGTATCGGGTTATTCCTTTCCATTCGAAATGGGGATTGCCCTTCGACGCTCCGCCGGGGCCGGTCACATCCGCCTTGTTGTAGCGCCGTCCCGTTCCTTCCTCTATGTGCCGATACCATTTCTCCTGCGTTTTATCGGGCAGCGGCGTGTAGAGCTGGCTGAATGTCGGCGACGTTCCTTTGCTGTAATAGAGGAGGATGTCGTGAATGCGGCCGTAGTGTTTTGCGCCCTGCTTCGCGTCGCTGTGGGCATCCGAGCGCTTCCACGAGATCTCGTTTCGAAAGTTCGGAGCTCTGAAAATTGCATCCATCAATATCTTCAAGTAATGGCTCGCGGTCGGATCGCAGTGCAGATAGATCGATCCCGTTTCTTTGAGAACGCGGTGAAGCTCGATCAGGCGCGGGGCCATCATGGCTAGATAGGCCATCATGTCACTGTGGCCCAGGAAGGTGCGAAAGGCGCGCATGGCGTCGGAGACGCGGCCGCCGCGCTCGACGATTTCCTCGAAGGCGGCTTCGGCGTCCATGTTCCACTCCCAGGTGTCTTCGAATGCCATGATCTGGGAGCCGGAGCGGGTGCCGTCTTTTTCGGCGAAGAGGACGTTGTAGTCCTGGCGGCTGTTGAAGGGCGGGTCGAGGTAGATGAGGTCGACGGACTCGTCCTTGATGTGCTCGCGGAGGACCGGGAGGTTGTCGCCGTAATAAAGGCAGTTCTTCTGCACTGCGCGACATTCTAACGCGAGCGCGCAAGTGTGGTAGTGGTTAGTTGATTACCGAAACGAGATCAGGATCAGGTAATAGGGCTGGTGGCCCCACTCAAGTGCTCCTTTGGCTTGAACGGGGCAGTTCCGGCGGACACAATTTCCCCGCCGCTCGTTCGCGTTTTCGCGGCGTCCACCACCCAAAGGGCGCGGGCTGGGCAGTTTTGAAAAAACAGCAGGTTCCTCGACTTGCCGTCGCTGGCGCTCCGAGCGGCGCTCGGAATGACATTTTCAAAACTATATCTTCAAATACTCAGCGGGTTAGCAGGTGCCAGGCTTCTTCGTAGGGGCCGTATTTGGAATTTTTTAGGTGGGGGGAGAGGACTACGGTGGGTTGATGGTTGGTGGCGCGGATGGGGAGGATGTACCAGGTGTCGGTGGGGATGACGAGGGCGGCGAAGAAGTCGAGTTGGTCGGGGCGGTAGATGACGTGGCTGGAGCAGATGGTGCAGACGTAGGAGTAGTGGCGCTGGTAGAGGGTGCATTTGACCTGGACGCGGCGGAAGAGGCCTTCGTGATCGGTGGCGACGTCGTAGGGGGCGGTTTCTCCCCAGGGCTTGTTGCAACGGAATCCGCGCTCGGTGGCGCATTGCATGAAACGGAGTTCGGCCCACTCTCCGCGAAGTTTGGGGTGCGGGATGTTTGGGCCATGGGGCATAGGGTTTTCTTTGTCGTGGTGCGGTTGTGGTGCGATTTTTGAGTTGGTTGCGCGCCGGCGCTGGGGTGATCGGCGGCTTTAAGAGCAGCTTCCTCGCGATGAGGCCGCTCGGAATGACAAGTTTTTACAAGAATTGGTGCGGGACAATAAAAAAACGCGGCCGGATGGGCCGCGTCTGATTCGATTGTTTATACTTCCATTATATCATAAAGCAATGGGTAAATGGGACAGGTTAGCCATAAATATTTGCGGCGTAGTTTCATGAGGATAGGTGCGATCGTGTAGTTTCTGCCTATTGACAGGAAAAAGACAAAAGCAGATTCCTCGCGATAGGGCCGCTCGGAATGACAGAATTTATAGGGATCGGAATAGGGAAAATTTATGGAGCTGGGTGGCCGGCACTGGATCGAGCTGGCTGGAGCTGAGTGGATGGTAAGCTGAAGATTATGAAAAAACAGGCGTCGGACCAGTCGTTTCATGATCGGCGGTATCAGGAGCGGAAGCGGGCGGAGGCGGCGAAGAAGGCTGCGCCTAAGAAAGTTGTCAGGGAATCGGGGCGCGAGGGTTCTCCGGCGAAAGGTTAGGATGGCTGAGGCTGAAGAACCTTCGAGCTGCGCTCGAATGGACAGCCGGGGGCGGCTGTCCCCACATAACCCTTCCAAGGCTACATCCCCGATTTCTGGGCATTGACCTGTGGCTTCCCGTTCTGTAGATTCTGTTTGAACTGAAAGTTTTGATATGGCCAACCTGACTGGCGTGCAGCAGAAATATATTTTGCACTGGGGCGAGATGGGGACGCGGTGGGGGATTAACCGGACGGTGGCGCAGATTCATGCGTTGCTGTATCTGTCTCCGCGGGCGCTGCCGGCGGAGGAGATTGCGGAGACTTTGAGTGTGGCGCGGTCGAATGTGAGTACGTCGATTCGCGAGCTGGAGGGGTGGGGGATTGTGCGGGCGGTGCATGTGCTGGGCGACCGGCGGGAACATTATGAGTCGATGAAAGATGTTTGGGAGATGTTCCGGCTGGTGATTGAGCAGAGGAAGCGGCGGGAGATCGATCCGACGCGGGAGATGTTGCGGCGGAGCTTGGAGGAGTTGGATCCTAAAGAAGCTGGCGCGGAATTTACCCGGGAGCGGCTGGCGGCGATGGCGGGATTTTTTGAGGCGGTGACGGAGTTGCATGATGAGATGAAGCGGCTGCCTACGGGGACGGTTCGGAAGTTGTTGCGAATGGGGGCTAAGGTTAGCAAGGTCAGGGGCAAGAGTTAAACACAGGGGATAAACACAGGGTAGGTCCTTCGTAGAGGTAGGGATGCTTCGACTTCGGGGGATCGTCTTTCAGACGATTCCACTCCGCTCGGCATGACAAGTAGAATTTTGGTATCGAGAGGTTAGATAAGAAATGGCGCAGGCGGCTGAAGAGAAAAAGATTTGGGTTACGTTGACGGGGTTGCCGTTGACGATTGAGTTGGAGTGGCCGTTTCATCGGTCGACTTCGGGGGCGGATTTCTGGGTGTTGCATGGGGACATACGGCTGGAGAATTCGGATGGGCTGCATGCGCCGGTGGCGGTGAATCTGTCGGCTACGGTGCGGGAGGTGATGGCGTCGCTGGAGCCGAAGGATGCGGAGGCTCCGGTGATCAATGCACTGCGCAAGGAAGTGGACCGGCGGCAGATTGAGTTTGTGAAGTCGGGGAAGCTGAAGCCGGTGGCGTTTTCCAGCCGGCATTATGACTTCAAGCGGGAGAAGTGGGTGTTTGGGAAGGCCAGCGACGATGAGATTGCGACTTTTGTTGAGCGGAAGGTTTATTGGGAGACGAAGTTGAGGTCAAATTCCCCACTTCTCGCAAAAGACGCGAGAAATGGGGCACCCCCGTCCGATTCGGCGCCGGCTGAGAAGCGAGTTTGGATTGGGGATCCGACGGACGCGCAGTATTTGGAGACGACTCCGGCGCATTTGCTGGAGATTGCGGGGCGGTTGGTGGCGGGGGATGGGTTGGTGCGGATGGATGCGGAATGGGCAGAGGCTACGGCGGGGTTGATGGGGCAGGCGGGGCGATTTGAAGCGGCGATGCGGACGGCGGTGGAGGAGTTGGAGAAGAAGCACGCGTTTGAGCGAGGGTAGACGCTCGTGTCGGAATCATGGTGTGCGCGAGATTGTCGTAAAACGAAGTTGTTTTTAGAAAAGCGGGCCCTCAGCGGCTAAAGCCTGTTGCTGTTTAACCTTCTTTGATGGCACGACTGAAGTCGTGCCCTTCCCGATCCCACTATCTCTGACACAACATCAACTGGCTACGATTCTTGCGAGGATTTGCGGGAGAATAGTCCCCAGCAGAATCTGGGGGCGATGGCGTAGTTTAGCTGGACCAGGACAATCGCGGCGATGGCGTAATAGGTGTTGATGAAGCAGAGGGCGGCGCCGGCGGCGTAGAGGGATTGGGCGATCACGATGCGGCGGACTACTGCGGGATGGACTTCCGGCGGTAGATCATCTTTCAAGAGATGGGCGCGGGTGGCGTAGGACCAACTCCAGTAGAGTATGAGTCCGAGGAGGAAGATGTTGCTCCAGTAGACCAGGAGCGCGGTGCGGTAGTGGATGAATTCGGCGAGTAGGGACGTGGTGAACGGCGTGAGCGTAACGGCGCAGAGGAAGGCAATGTGGATCCAGGCGAGATTGCGATCGGAGCGGGCGAAATAGTTGAGTTGAGTTTGCTGGCCGACCCAGAAGATGCCGTTGGTCATGATGCTCATGAGAAAGATGATCAGGCGCGGGGCGAGTGCGATGAGAACGTGGCGGAGATCGCGCTCGGAGTGGACAGCTTCAGCGGCGGGGACATGCAGGTCGAGGACGAGCAGGGTCATGGCGACGGCGAAGATTCCGTCGCTAAGGGCGGCGATGCGTTCCACACTTTGTCCTGCAACACGGTTGTAGAGAGATGGCATCTAAGCGGAGTTTAGCATTGGGGTTGGGAACCGAAGGTCAACACCTTAAACACAGAGGGCACAGGGGTTCACAGAGGACGAGGCCGCCAAGGATGCGCTTTTCGGGTGATCGCAGAGGACGGGCAGGGTGGAGAGTGGCGCGTGGACTGATGTTGGTCTGCGCGTTGGTGATGATCGGGCGGGGACGGGTGCGTGGTCAGGAGCAGCAGGGCAATCCTCCGGAACCGGCGGGGCAGGCGACGGGGAAAGAGTTGCCGGATTCGCCGGGAGAGACAAAGAAAGAGAGTGCAACACCCGCTCAGCAGGTGGAAGACAAGACGAAGCAAGCCCTGGGCCTGACCAAGGACGTGGCTCAGGTGGGATTCGTGAAGGCGCGGGGTTGGGAGTCGACGTGGATTACGGGAGTTTTTGTTGGCAAGAATCAGCCGCTGGTTACGCCCACGGCAAAGCAGCGCGAGGAAATTTATTTGCGGCAGACGCTGACGACTCCGGGCGCTTATATGAAGCGCGCGTTTGGGGCGACGATTGACCAGGCGCGCGGCGTGCCACCGCAGTGGGACGATGGATGGGAAGGATATGTGGAGCGGTTTGCGTCGCGCGAAGGACAATTTATTACAGCCAATTCGCTGGCGGCGCTGGGCAATGCGAAGCTGGGATATGAAGTACGTTATGACCGGTGCAAGTGCCAGGGATTGTGGCCGCGGACGCGGCATGCGTTCATCAGGAATTTGCTGACTTATGATCGCAGTGAGAAGCATTTGCGTCCGCAGTGGGCGTTATATGGCGGAGCATTTGGCGGAGGGCTGGTGGCAACGTCGTGGAAACCGCGGAACCAGAGTGCGTTGTCGAATGGTGGATATGCGGTGTTGGGGCAGTTAGGGTATGGAACGCTATTGAATTTCTTCACGGAGTTTGCCAGAGAGATTAATGCGAAGCAGGGAGTGAAGTAGAGGCGGAGTTCCTTAGGGGGCTGAAGCGCGCATTTGTTTTAAGCTTTTACGGCACGACTGAAGTCGTGCGCTTCCCGATCGAAGTCAAAAACAAGCGGGCGTGGGCGCCCGCTCCACACAATCACTACAATCTGCAATCTACTGCAGCAGGCCTCCGTTGGTGGGCGGCTCTTCTTCTGGGGCTAGGACTACGGCGGCGGCTACGCGGTCGCCGGGTTCCATGTTCAGGAGGCGGACGCCTTGGGCGTTGCGGCCGGATTCGCGGATGGTTTTCGAATCCATGCGGATGATTTTGCCGTAGTGGCTGATGAGCATGACTTGGGAGTTTTCGTCGACCAGTGCGATGGCGACGACCTTGCCGACGCGATCCGTGGTCTTGACGTTGATGACGCCTTTGCCGGCGCGGTTGGTGAGGCGGTATTCGTCGGCGGGAGTGCGCTTGCCGTATCCGTTCTCGGTTACGGAGAGTATCAGATTTCCCTTCTGAGTTAAATCGACGACCTCGCCTGGCGGGATTTCTGTTTCGAGGGTCGCTTCGCTCGCTGGACGGGCGGAGGCGCCCGTCCCTCCATGTTCCGTGCCGGGTTTTGGGGTGACCGTCATTCCTACGACGTAATCGCCTTCGTCGAGGTTGATGCCGTTTACGCCATAGGCGGCGCGGCCCATGGGGCGGACGTGGCTTTCGTCGAAGCGCACGGCCATGCCTTCGTGCGACGCGATGAAGACGATTTGGTCGCCGTTGGTGATGCGGGCGGCGACGAGTTCGTCTCCGGTTTCGATATTGATGGCGTTGATGCCGTTGGAGCGGACGTGCATGAACTCGCGGAGCTCGGATTTTTTTACCAGGCCGTTGCGGGTCGCGAAGAAGATGTATTTATTTTCTTCTTCGAGGTTGCGCACGGCGAGCATGGTGCGGACGGTTTCGCCGGGTTGCAGTCCGATCAGATTGCCGATATGCTTGCCTCGGCCGGCGGCGCTTACGTCGGGAATTTCGTAGACCTTGAGCCAGTAGACTCGGCCTTTGTTGGTGAAGATCAGAATGTAGGCATGCGTGGAGGCGATGAAGAGATGCTCGACGAAATCTTCTTCGCGGGTTTTCATACCGGTGCGTCCGCTGCCGCCGCGGCGCTGCATACGGTAGGTGGAGATTGGCGTGCGCTTCATGTAGCCGGAGTGGCTGAAGGTGACGGCGACTTGCTCGTCGGCGATTAAATCTTCGAGAACAATTTCGGCGGCTTCGTCTTCGATGCGGGTGCGGCGGTCATCTCCGTAAAGGTTTTTTACTTCTTCGAGTTCTTTGATGATGACGCTGCGAAGTTTTTTCTCGGAGGCGAGGATGGCTTCGTAGTCTTCGATGTTTTCGCGCACCTGCGCGAGTTCCTTAACGAGTTCGTCAACGGAAAGCTGCGTAAGCCTATGGAGCTGCAGTTCAAGGATGGCATCGATCTGGCGATAGGAGAGCCCTCCCGCTTTTTGCACAGGCCTCTCTGATGGAGGTTCCCAGAAGCCGACGCCGTTTACAAGATAGGATTCACCTTCGGCGCGCCACTCCAAGCTGGGAACTCGCTTATTTAGCGCTTCGAGAAGAGGTGCGGTCGCATTCCGTCCGGCGCCCTTCGACAGCGTCATCTCCTTACTTCGGCTCCAGTTCCACAAAGCCTCCCGGGCCCGTGCTCGGGAGTTGCTTGCCCGGATGATGGTAACAAGCTGATCGACGTTGTCGATTCCGAACTTAAATCCAATCAGAATCTCCTCGCGGTCTCGCGCTTTCTGCAGCAAGAACGCGGTGCGGCGGCGGACGACTTCCACGCGGTGATTGATGAAGTGCTTGATGGCCTGGATCAGGCCCATTTCGCGGGGCTGTCCGTTGACCACCGCCAGCAGGATCATGGAAAAACCTTCCTGCATGGAAGTGTGCTTGTAGAGTTGGTTGAGAACGATTTGCGGTTCGGTGCCGCGCTTGAGTTCGACTACGATGCGCATGCCGTCGCGATCGCTTTCGTCGCGCACATCGGAGATGTCTTCGATTTCCTTGTCGTTGACCAGTTGCGCGATGCGCTTGACGAGGACGGACTTGTTTACCTGGTAGGGAATTTCGGTGACGATGATGGCCTGTTTATCTTTGGTGACATTTTCGATGGCGGCTTTGGCGCGCATCATGAAGCGTCCGCGGCCGGTGCGGTAGGCTTCGAAAATTCCGGCGCGGCCGTGGATGATTCCGGCGGTGGGGAAGTCTGGTCCTTGAACGAACTTTAGAATCTCGGCGAGCTGGGCGCTGGGATCGTTGATGAGGGTGATGGTGGCGTCGATGATTTCGGTTAAATTGTGCGGCGGAATTTTTGTCGCCATGCCGACGGCGATTCCGTCGGAGCCGTTGATTAATAAATTGGGAATGCGCGCGGGGAGAACGTCGGGCTCGACTTCGCTGCCGTCGTAGTTGGGGCGGAAGTCTACGGTTTCTTTGTCGAGATCTTCTAGCAGTGCTGTTGAGACTGGAGCGAGTTTCGCTTCGGTGTAACGATCGGCTGCGGGAGGGTCGCCATCGACCGAGCCGAAATTTCCTTGTCCGAAAATTAGCGGGTAGCGCAGGCTCCAGGTTTGCGCGAGGCGGACTAGAGCGTCATACACAGCGAGGTTGCCGTGGGGATGGTATTTGCCCATGACATCGCCGACGATGCGGGCGCACTTGCGGGTGGCGCGATTGGGCTGGAGGCCCATCTGCTGCATGGTGTAGAGAATGCGGCGGTGCACGGGCTTGAGTCCGTCGCGGATATCGGGCAGAGCGCGGCCGATGATGACCGACATCGAGTAATCGAGATACGACTTGCGCATCTCGTCTTCAATGTTGACGGGCTGAATGTGGAGTGCGCCGGGACTGCCATCTCCGCCGCCGGGAGGCGTTGGTGGAGTCAGGGGAAGTTCGGGATTTTGATCGTCAGGCATAGTTCAGTTCTTAATTGCTGCATTCCACTTCACACCTAACGTCGTGTAAGCTACTGTATTTGCAGGTGGTTAGTAGGATTTCAGCGAAAGATTATTGTATCACGATTTGGGGGATCCTGAACCACTGAGGGCACTAAGTTTCACGAAGTAAATCAGGGGCGGGTCACCACTTCGTTGGGCGATGAGGGAAGAACGAAGTTAACGTTTCGTTCGTTATTGACTCTTAGCGTTTCGGCCACATTGAGAGTGGCGAGGTTGATTTTCTTGTTCCAGTAGCCGTCGGTGTAGTAATCGCCGCGGGCGTAGAGGATGCCGTCGGCGATGGTGTAGTCGCGGACTTCTTCACGGTGGCCGTCGCGGAAGATCAGAACCGCGGCAGGCAGGGGTTGGGCTTGAGGCGTGGAGCCCAGCGGTGAAAGAGATTGACTTACTCGAGAGCGGCTGGGCGCTGCGTCAGGCGGGAGCGGGTCGCCATTCGCGATGGTGCTGGTGACACGAACATAGTGTCCGTTCTGGAGTTCGATCATGAGCGGCTGCGATGAGGAAGACTCGTTGACGGTCGGAGAACTCATCGCTTGTCCGATGTTGTTGACGGCGGGGCCGGTCATTTGGCTCAGGGCTTGCAGCAAATACGGAGGCGGCTGCGAGGCGACGGGATATCCGGTGGAATAAATGTCGCCGGGATCGAAGGAGTCGCCGAAGAAGGGGAATGGGAGAGAGGCATAGCCGGAAGCGTAAGGATAAGGGGAAGAGTGGCGGAATCCGGATCGATGGCCGTAGCCTCCGAGAGCAAAATTACCGTGGGACGAATTGAAGTGGGAAGTTGTGTGGCCGGGACCGGAGGCGTGTCCCGCGGCTCTTTGGGCGGTGGCGTACCGGGGAATGATGAGCGCGAAGAGCAGGAGAAGACAGAGAACGAGATTTCCTTCAGGTGCGATGTTACTTTCTGCATTTCGCGGGCGAGGGCGCCCGCGCCACATGATAAGACGAGGATTGGAAGCGATGCGCATGGTTAGTTGGTTTGTGACGATGGCGGCAGTTCGAAAATGACGCCGTGATCGTCGTTTTGTTTTTGTGTGGCCGGCAGATCGAGATCAGAAAGAGCGATTTTGCGAGGATGGCCGGGGGTGAAGTCGTAGAGAGTCTGGCTGACGATGGCGTAGTTGTTCAACTGGAGTTGATGACCGTCTTTGAAGACGAGGGTGGTCGGGGGCTGCGGCGGATCGGCGGCAGGATCGGGCGCTGGGGGATCGGCGAAATTGTTTTCCGCCGAAACATAGTTGGGCGGGTCGACTGGCAACGACCGTGCGTAAGCGTCGGCGGTGTAGTTGCGGGGATCGCCGATGGCCGGACCTGTTTGAGATTCGGCGTTGTCGTTATCGTGGTCGGCAGTATTGGGGTCGCTGACATCTGCGGCGTAGGGGACCGGGTAGAGGTAGGGATAGACTGCAACATCGTTGGCGTGCTGGTGAGGGAAATGTCCGTTATCTTGCGGGGGGCGGTGCGGGTGCGAAACGCCGGTGGGATGCGCGAAAACCGAAGGTGCAAAGGCGCTATGGACGGGTGTTGCGCCGGTTGGAGGGGGTGCGAGCATGGCCGTTGGAGGCGGGACTCTCACTGCAGTTGGAGGCGCGATTGGGACTGAGTGAATGGAGGCGGGCGACACGCCACCGATCTGCGCAGGACTGCTGGAGACGGTTAGCAGCGGGAACAGGAGTATAGCAAGAGATGCGAGCGAAGCCGGAATCAAGCGTCGCAGAAGGCGATTCACGATTTTATGATACTCCAACGGGGTGGGCATAGCGCGCCTCTATTAGGAGCCTTACGATATTAGATCGCCCCTTACCGGCTGGAGATGCGCGCGAAATTGTAGAGAATTGTTTGCGAAGTGAGTTGGGATTGCTCCGTCAAAAGGCTTTAACACAGGGGGCACAGGGGAACACGGGGTACGGCTTGGTCCGTCAGCGTTATCCGCGGGGGATTTGGGTTAGGGCCAGGAGACTCCAGAGGATATAGGCTCCGACTAGGGCCCAGACTGCGGCGGTAACCAGGGAGCGAAATGGAGTTTCCATGAGATCGGCCAGGACCCCGGAGACGAAGATGAAAAGAAAGGGAACCGATGCCAGGAGGAAACCGGCGCCGGCTACGTGGGGATGGGCCATGCCGAGGACGATGAAGAGGGTTGCGACCAGGAGTGGAGCGGTGTTGCCGAAGTAGCGCGTGCGCGGCCAGCCGGCATAGGTTACGACTGCAGCTGGGATGAATAGCGCGAAGGCGGGGCAGGCGCGCAGGAGCTGCCGCGCGACTTGGCTATAGACTGCGAGCACGGTGAAGCTTCGCCAGCTGGCTCCCCAGAATGAGGCGTGGTGCATAGCTTCGACGAAGGTGTGGATGTGAAAGAAATAGGTGGCGAACAAGATGAGCAGTGCTACGAGAGATGAGGTGGTCCAGATGATGAGAGCGGCGCCGCGGCGGATGGGAGCGAGGTAAAGCATAAAGGCCAGAGCAACGGAGACTACGACGATCATGGAGAATTGTGATCCGACGGAGATGGCGAGAGCGATGCCGAGCAAGAGGATGCGGCGCCAGTTCCAGAGAACGACTTCGCGTGGGGCGTAGAGTGTGTGGGCGACGGCGATGGCGGTGAAGATGGATCCGAAGGATCCCCAGGCAGCGAGGATTTCGGGCTCGGCGTGCCAGACAGCGGTGGCTTGAAGGATTGCGGGAGAAAAACAGTAGAGGGTGAGGGCGAGGAAGCCTCCGGTATTGCCGCAGAGGCGCCGGGCGACGTACCACAGCGAGGCGCCGAGGAAGACACCGAAGGTGAGAAATGGAATGCGCGGAAGCCAGCGCCAGTAGGATTCGGCGGAGACCAAGCTCTGCGGCCAGGCGAGCAGGGGCGCGGCGGTTACCAGGGAGATGAGCGGGGAGTGCTCGGTATCGAAGCCAGAATCGTCGCGAGAAATCTCTATGGGGAGCGCGCCTGGAGCATCGGGAAAACGAGCATCCGGAAAACGAGCATCGGGAAAAAGAGCATCGGGAAATGGGGCGCCTGCGATCGGGCCGCCGTGAATTTGGCGCCAGCCGGCGGCGATGCGAACTTCTTCGGAAGCGCTAAGGCTGCTGGATTCGGACGCGCGCAATTCGGAGTTGACCAGCCAGATTGCTTGCGCCAGAAAGAGCAGGAGCAAGGCTCCGGCGAGAAACTGGGGGCGGCCGATGCGTTGGCGGGTGAAAAATCCGGCCATAAGGGTGGGACGAAGTGTTTTACCATGAGCGGGGTAGTTTGCGGAAACTTATGCGGGTCGCGAGAGAAGAGTAGAGCTTTAACCACTAAGGACACGAAGTTGCACGAAGGTTTGGACGCTCGGACTGGTCTGATGAAGAGTGAAAGTAAAGGCGAGGTTGATGTTTCGCGAGACGATATTTCGCGAGACGAGGGATCCGGCTTAGGAACGACGAGTCCGAGCGTAGAAGCGCCGGATTTTGCGGTGCAGCCGTCGTATGTGCGAACCGTTTTTTGGGGTCCGGATGGACTTCGGGCGGGATGGGGATTTGCGTTCTACGTGGCGATGTTTTACGTGTTGCAATATTTCGTTCTCCGTTCGGTGGCGGCGGTCGAACTGGGAGCGAATGGGCTTTGGTCGATGATGCTGGAGGAGTTTGGGCTGTTGTGCGCGGCGGTGGCTCCGGCGGTGTTACTGGGCAGGCTGGAGCGACGGGCCTGGGGAGTGTACGGACTGCCGGGGCGCGCGGCATTTGGAAAATTATTTTGGGTGGGGACAATATGGGGATTTGCGAGCATGACTTTGCTGATGGCTTTGATGTACGGCTTGCGAGTTTTTTATGTCGGCCATCTGGCGATGCACGGGGCGCGCATTCTGCGGTTCGCTTTTTTCTGGGCGGTGTTTTTTTTGCTGGTGGGATTCTTTGAAGAATTCCTGTTGCGCGGGTATTCGCAGTTTACGTTGACCCGCGCCATGGGTTTCTGGCCGGCGGCGGTGTTGCTGTCGTGCATGTTTGGATTGATCCACATGAGAAATGGCGGAGAGCAGTGGCCAGGATTGTTGGCCGCCGCGGCGATTGGATTTTTCTTTTGTCTGACTTTGCGGCGCACGGGGAACTTGTGGTTTGCGGTGGGATTTCACGCGGCGTGGGATTGGGGGGAGACGTTTTTTTATTCGGTACCGGATAGCGGGACGGTTTTCCCCGGACATCTGCTGAAGTCGTCGTTTCATGGGCCGGGGTGGCTTACGGGTGGCGTGGTTGGGCCGGAGGGGAGCGTGCTGTGCTTTCTGGTGATTGCGGTTACTTGGGTAGCGTTTGCCAGGGTTTATCCGGGGGCGAAGTATGGGACGGAAAATGAGGCTTGACAGGGCCACACTAATCGGAAAGGAGTGCGTTAAGTTCGTGCAAGGCGAGTCCGGGCCAAATAGCTAACATTCCATAATCTCCCTATAGCGTTGCTTCACCCAGTTCGGGGTACGATCTGACTCAATCAAACCGGCCTGTGCTCTCCTTAGAAGACTGTCTGATGCGTTAGCGCGAGACATTGCAGTTCGATTCTTCACTGCTGTTTCGATCTCTTCGACGGTTGTCACTCTAGAGTATGCATAGCTAATCACGGAATCATGCTCAATAAATGGATGGTCTCCCTTCTTGAGACACACCAGCGTTTCTGATCTCGCTCGCTTCGTAGTAACGCTGACGATGACAACTTCTCCAAAACTCGGGGGAGTTACCACGATGCACAAGTGGCAATCATACCCATCCTCGTCTTCAATGAGGAAGGCGTTCCCGCAAGTGACCATTTATATGGCTGGTGAGAGTATTTGCTGCGCAAAATCTTCGGTGCGCAGTTCATGCAGGGTTGCACGAATCTCAGCACTGCTGTGACCTAACGCAAGTAGGATCTGCCGAATATGTATCGGGAAGGAACTGCCCTCAGGACCCTTCCATTCGGGAAGCTTATGCATGTGATTTTCAATCAAATCCCATCGGTTCCGATGCCCGAATTGCCCAAAAATCTCCTCGATAAGCTTCTCTTCCGCCGAAGAGAGACGGTCAGTCGATATTGGATCCGAATCTTTTCTTAGCTCGATTTCGTGATCGCCTAGAGGAGCGGAAACATATCTGCCCCAGAACGGAGTGGGCTTATCGTCTGTTATCAGATTGAAGATTCTACTAACGACCGGACCATGCTCCATTGAGGCGAAATGATCGGTCGTAACAGGAATACCCCATCTATCCAGTGCTTCGCGGTCGAGTAAATAGAGCAGCTTTATCAGTTTTATGTAATGCATCCGGCCACCACGAAGCCGAAGGAACATGCACGCTATTTGGGTGGCTTTTGCTTCGTCGAAACGGAGTTGCATGTCAAACGAAGAATATCACTCTTTTGTGGATAAGCTGTGGAAAACCCGTCAAATGTACCTCCAGCATACACTTTAGGTACTTGACAAGATTATTTGCTGCGTACGATTTTGGTTTCTCCTGATCTTCGCCTCGGAGCCTATACTCTTTTTCATGGGCATGGAAGCCGATCTGCTCACGCCGCTAAAACGTTATTGGGGATACAGCGCGTTTCGTCCGCTGCAGGAGCGCATTGTGCGCAGCTTGCTGGCGGGGCGCGACACGTGCGTGGTGATGCCGACGGGCGGCGGGAAGTCGTTGTGCTACCAATTGCCGGCGGTGGTTTCGGGCGGAACGGCGGTGGTGATTTCTCCGCTGATCGCGTTGATGCAGGATCAAGCGACGCAGCTGGCACAGATGGGGATTCCGGCGGCGGTGCTGAACAGTACGATGAACGAGGCGGAGCAGAAAGCGGTGATGTCGAAGGCGCGCGAAGGGGCTTACCGGCTGTTGTATGTGTCGCCGGAGCGGATTGCGCGCGGCGACACGATGGGTTGGATGCAGCAGGTACCGGTAACTTTTTTTGCCATCGATGAGGCGCATTGCATCTCGGAGTGGGGACATGAGTTTCGTCCGGAGTACAGGCAGCTGAATAAGCTGCGCAGTAAATTTCCTGATCGTCCGATTGCGGCGTTTACCGCGAGTGCGACGCGGCATGTGCGGCATGACATTTTGGCGCAACTGCAATTGCGAAATCCGGATAAATATATTGCCAGCTTTTACCGGTCGAACCTGCGCTATCTGGTGCGCGAGTGTGAAGGGCTGGAGCAGATGGAGATGCTGGCCGCGGCGCTTGAGAGCTACGCGGGCAGCAACGTGATCATTTATTCGCCGACGATTAATCGAGTGGAAGAGACGGTGGATTTTCTGGCGGATCGCGATATTGCCGCGGTGGGATATCACGGAAAGATGGGAGGCGAAGAGCGGCGGAAGAGCCAGGAACGGTGGATGTCCGATGAAGTTCGCGTTTTGGTGGGGACGATTGCGTTTGGATTGGGGATTAACAAGGCGGCGGTGCGGGCGGTGATTCACTTATCGCTGCCAAAATCGATTGAGCAGTATTACCAGGAGGCGGGACGGGCGGGGCGCGATGGCCTGAGTGCGGACTGCGTTTTGCTGTGGCAGAAAAAAGATGCGGGGCTGCTGGGATTTTTCGCCAATCAGATCACGGATGCGGAGGAGCGGAACCGGGCGTGGGAGCGGTACAGGATTATCCGGGAATTTGTGGAGTCGAAGAAGTGCCGGCACCGGCAGATTTGTACGCATTTTGGGGAGACTCCGAAGTGGGAGGGTTGCGCGGCTTGCGATGTGTGCGGGAGTGGGGCGGAGTGGCTGGGGAGACCTGCTGCCGCAGGAAAGATTGTCGGCAAAAAGCGGTTGCCTCTGCGGGCGGTTGCGGCTCCGGTTGCGGGTTCCGAGGCGGAGGA
The DNA here is from genome assembly GCA_963724815.1 of uncultured Acidobacteriaceae bacterium. Taxonomy (GTDB): domain Bacteria; phylum Acidobacteriota; class Terriglobia; order Terriglobales; family Acidobacteriaceae; genus Sulfotelmatobacter. The sequence goes on along the minus strand of CAVRWS010000021.1, from coordinate 18,959 downwards.
GTTGCGCGAATACTTGCGGGAGTGGCGGCGCGCGATGGCCAAGGAGAACGGCGTTCCGGCCTACATCGTGCTGCACGATTCTTCGCTGGAAGAAATCTGCCGGCGGCAGCCGAAGGCTTTGGCGGAGCTTCGCGAAATTCCGGGAATTGGCGAGCGCAAGGCGGAAGTTTACGGGCAGCAGATTCTGGACGCGTTAAGAAACTTTCATGAGGGCGAGCGAGCAGCCGGATCTGAACGGTCCGCCAAGCCTGCGGATGAGACTTTGCGATTTTTGAACGACGGTCGAACACTGGAAGAAATTGCGCAGCTTCGTGGACGACAGTTATCGACTGTGGTGAGTGCAGTCGCGAATTTGCTGGAGACGGGGCAAGTGCAGTTTCAGCCAGAATGGGTGAGTCGAGAAAAGCAATCCGTCATCGAGGCAGCGTGCGCGAAAATCGGAATGGATCGACTGAAACCGCTAAAGGATATTTTGCCGCCGGAGATTACTTATGACGAGATCAGGCTGATCGTGGGGAAGGTGCGGCGGGAGGAGATGAGAAAAGCGGATGTTCCGGCATAGATCGGGCGAATGCGAGACCTTCACGAGGACAGATCGGTCTGATGAAATCCGCTGACAATATGCTGATCCGGCTGATTGCGTATTTAAGCTGCTGAAGGCGGCGCTGCTGATTGCGGTTGGCATGAGCGCTCTTCATCTGGTGCACAAAGATGTGGCGAGCGTGGCCGAACATCTGGTCACGATGTTCGGCTTGGATCCGGGCAACCACTACGTCGGCAAGGCGCTTCAGAAAGTCGCCGATCTTACTCCCAACAAAATAAGGAGTCTCGGAATTGTCAGCTTTATTTATGCGGGACTATTTCTAACTGAGGGGATCGGCCTTTGGCTGGTGAAACGTTGGGGGGAGTGGTTCAGCGTAATCATCACGAGTTCACTGATCCCCATCGAGATTTACGAGATCTACCGGCATCCCAGCGCGATCAAGTGCTTGGTGCTCATTATTAATATTGCCGTAGTGGGATACCTTCTTTATCGAATTCGCAATGAAGGCAAGGACGCAACCGAATCTTGATTCTCGTCTTTTATTCCTCGGCGTTGTGGCTTTACGATGCAATCGGGTTGTGAATAGAGCGCCCAAGCTCTTGCCGATTCCGGGGTTTTGAGTGCTGTGCGGGATTTTTCACCAACTACGGATGTGGTGACTGTTTATTGCCGATATCGTTTTCGGGTCCTGGACCTGGTTTCCACCCTATCAACAGAACAAGTGCAACCGCTAAGACTGTATCGACGACCCACAAAGGGCCAAGGAAGTAATACAAGACGAGGCCCCAGATTCCGACTGATGTCGCGCTTCCGAGGCGCATGACATGCCCTGCCTTCCATCGAGTAAAGGGTGTCGATTTCGATCCACCTAGCTGGGGCCTCTTTGCAGTACGACTCATCTTCCTCTGGAAGGTGAATCCTACAACCGCAGACCAGACCGCTCCAACGATTATCAGGAACTGCACGAGCTTAATTTCCCGACCAGCAGGTTCCAGGCTTCCAAGCACACCAAGATGCAGGAGCAAAATGCACAGCACGATAAACAGAATGCAGACGCCTTGGACGACACGAAGCCGGAAATCAGGTCTTGCCATTTTTGGAGTGTAGCGAAAACCGCGATGGTCAGCGGCGTAACTGTCGTAACCAGCGATAGCGCTCAGAACCTGGAGTGGCTGGGTTTCACTTCTGCGAACAACGGTCTGACGGAAGCCATTCCGGCAAAGGTTCGCACCTCTGGTCCTACTCTAAACTGTCGCGTTTCGCACCGCTCGCGGGCACAAGTCCGCGCAGCATGCCTCCGCAACCGCACCCTGCACTGGGAGGCCGGGGAAAAAATCTAGAGGTGGGATCGAATGTCCCTCGGCGGCTAAAGCCGACAGTGAAACGTGGCGGTGATCGCAGCGGTAAACCGCTGCGCCGCCCAAAAGCTAGCGCAAAATCGAGTTTTTCCGCAGCCTGCTAGAGATTTAGGACTTGCTTCGCAGCGTCCTGGCCGGAGCGGACGCAATCGGGAACGCCGATGCCGCGATAGGCGTTGCCGGCGAGCGCCAGGCCGGGGAATTGCTGGCGGAGGCGCTCGATACGGTCGAGGCGGTCGAGATGGCCGACGCCATATTGCGCCATGGCGGACTTCCATTTGTAGACACGTGCAAAAAGCGGCGCGGCGCGGAGGCCGAGGATCTGCTGCAGTTCGGTGCGAACGATGGTGGTGATAGCGTCGTCGGAAAGCTGCCAGATATTTTCTGCGGCCGATCCGGCGAAGAAGCAGCGTAACAGGGCGCGATCAGCGGGTGCGCGGTGCGGAAATTTGTTGTGAACCAAAGTTGCGGCCAGCAGGCGTTTACCTTCGCTGCGGGGGACGAGAAATCCGAAGCCAGGCGGGAGGGATTGGCGGACTTCGCGGTCGTAGGCAAGACCGACGGTGATGGAGGAGCTATAGGTGATGGCGGCGAGTTCGGAAGATAGTTCTGAACTGCACGTGGAGAGTAATCTTGCGGCGACGCCCGCGGGCACGGCGAGAATGACGGCATCGAAACGCGCGGATTTGGATCCTAGCTGAAACAGTCCAACCTTCGGACTCGCGTTGAATCGATTCCACGGGAGCGTTGGTGAGCAACGAACTCTGGTTCAGGCGCGGGACGATCGTTTCGATAAGCTGCTGCATTCCGTTCTTGAGGGATGTGAAGAGCGGAGGCGCGGGTTTATTATCCGCGCGCGGCATTTTTTTTCTGGCAGCGAGCATGGCGCGGCCGAGGCTGCCGTGAGTCCGCTCCATTTCGGCGAAGCGGGGAAGAACGGCGCGCACGCTGAGGCTGGCGGCTTCTCCGCCGTAGACGCCGGAGAGGAGCGGATCGGCGAGGCGGTCAACCATTTCTGATCCGTAGTGGCGCTCGACGAAGGAGGCCACGCTTTCGTCGGCTGCGGCGGGGCGCGGCGGATGGAATAATTCCTGCGCCATGCGCAGTTTCGTGCTCCAGGAAAAAAGCGGGGAGAATCCAGTGGGCAGGATTTTGGTCGGCACCATGAACATGAGGCCATCGGGCATGGGGATGAGGCGGCCGTGGACGAGGATGTACGTTTTGCGATCGGCGTCGTTCGAGCCGATGAGTTGATCGCCGAGGCCGAGAGTGCGGCAGAGGTTGGCGGCCCAGGGTTTTTCGGTGATGAAGGAATCGGGTCCGGCTTCGACGATGCAGCCGTCGATGTGCTCGGTGCGGAGAACGCCGCCGAGAGTTGAAGAGGATTCGTAAAGCGTGTAATCAACGGCGCCGGCGCGGCGTTTTTCTTCGAGGGCGAAAGCGGCGGCGAGTCCGGAGATGCCGCCGCCGATGATGGCAATGCGAGTCATGAATGTGATCTAGCTTTATGCGGTCCCCCACGAGGACAACCGCAGGGGCTAAAGCCCAAAATAATCCTGAACATTTACGCGGCGCTGAAGCGCCGCTCTTCCACGGTACTGCACTCTTACGCTTTAGCGCCACGGTATCGTTTACAGGGCAGATATTCCACGCGCTGAATATTCCTGCACGAAGCGGGCGAGGTTCTTTACGTTTTCGACTGGAGTCTCGGGCAGGATGCCGTGGCCGAGATTGAAGATGTGGCCGGGGCGTCCGGCGGCGAGTTGAAGAATATTCTCCGCACGCGATTTCAACTCTTTCCAATCGGCGAAGAGCAGCACGGGATCCAGATTTCCCTGCACTGCGCAGCGGTGGTTGAGATCGCTCCAGCCTTTGTCGAGCGGGATGCGCCAATCGAGGCCGATCACATCCGCTCCGGTTTCGTTCATCGCGGGAAGCAGCGTGGAGCTATCGGTGCCGAAATAAATAATGGGCGCGCCGGTTTTCTGCAAACGCTTTACTAATATTGTGACGTGGGGCAGTGCGTAGCGGCGGTAATCTTCCACGCTGAGGCAGCCGACCCAACTGTCGAAGATCTGGATGACATCGGCTCCGGCGCGGACCTGGGCGATGGAATATTCTGCGGTGACCTCGACCAGTTTGCGCATCAGCGCATCCCAGTGAGTGGGGGAGTTGTACATCATTTTTTTTGCGTGGAGATAATTGCGCGAGCCACCGCCTTCGATCATGTAACTGGCGAGGGTGAAGGGTGCTCCGCAGAAACCGATCACGGGAATTTTCCCGGCGAAATGTTTCGCGACCAGACTTACGGCTTCGGAAACGTAGCCGAGTTCAGCGGCGCGATCGGTGCGGAGTTGAGCGATGTCTTCCGCAGTGCGGACGGGCTTCTCAATGACGGGGCCTTCCCCGGCGGAGAAATGAAACGGCAGGCCCATGACTTCGAGCGGGAGCAGGAGATCGGCGAAAATAATGGCGGCATCGACTCCGAGAAATTCGGCGGCGGTGATGGTGACTTCGGCGGCGAGCGCGGGTTTCTTGCATATTTCGAGCAGAGAGTGTTGCTTGCGAATGGCGCGGTATTCGGGCATGTATCGTCCGGCCTGGCGCATGAACCAGACGGGAGTTCGGTCGGCAGGCTGGGATTTACAGGCGCGGACGAAAGTGGAGTTGGGGGCGGACATGTTGCGCTATGTTGGTCGATACGATGGACCGATTACTTTAGCATTTTTGCAGGCGAGCGTGCGCGGCGAGGGCTGCGGTTGTGCGAGACTGAGAATAAGAAATCTGCGATCGGCACCGCAGAGCAGCGAGCGTCCTTCTTAAATCATCATAAGAGGAAAACATGAGTGAATCGGAAATTGTGAAGGAGAAAGTTGAATTGGCGGTTGCGGACGGAACGCGCATGGCGGCATACGTGGCGCGTCCAAAAGATGGCGGCCCGCATCCCGGGTTGCTGGTGTTTCAGGAAGCGTTTGGAGTGAATCATCATATTCGCAATGTGGCTGAAAGATTTGCGGCGCAGGGATATGTGGTGATCGCCCCGGAGCTGTTTCATCGCACGGCGCCGCCGGGGTTTGAGGGCAGTTACACCGACTTTCCGGCGGTGATGCCGCATGTCCGGGCGGTGACGACGGAAACGGCGGAAGCGGATGTTCGATCGGCGTACGAGTGGCTGCGATCGAGCGCGAAGGTGAATGAGATTTCGAGTGTGGGATTCTGCATGGGAGGACGGGTTTCTTTTATCGCGAACAGTATTGTTGCGCTGCGAGCGGCGGTTTCGTTTTATGGTGGAGGGATTGCTCCAGGGCTACTCGATCGGACTACGAAGCTGCAGGCGCCATCTTTATTTATATGGGGTGGAATGGACAAACACATTCCGCCCGAGCAGCGGCGAGCGGTCACGGACGCATTGAGTGCGGAAAAGAAACTTTATGTGAACGCGGAATTTTCTCGCGCCGATCACGGATTCTTTTGCGATGAGCGAGCTGCGTATGAGCCGCATTCGGCGCGGCAGGCTTGGGCGCTGACGCTGGAGTTTTTGCGCTCGTGAATAAAGTCGGCAGGATTTATATTGTCGTGATTTCGCTCCTGGCGATGGGACTAGCGTGGCAGCGGCCGGTGCGTGCTGCTGTGCAACAGGGCCCGAATTCCGCGCGCGTTCCGGCTCCTACCTTTTATAAGGACGTTCTGCCGATATTGCAGAGCAAGTGCCAGAGTTGCCACCGCAGCGGGGAAGCAGCGCCGATGCCGCTGGTAACGTATGCAGAGACGAAGCCTTGGGCGCGGAAAATTGCGGCTGCGGTTGATATGAAAATGATGCCGCCGTGGTTTGCCGATCCGCGGTATGGAAAGTTTTCTAATGATCCTTCGTTAAGCGCGGAGCAGATTAAGACGATTGCAGCATGGGCCGACGCGGGGGCGCGAGCGGGCAATGAGCGCGATGCTCCTGCTCCGCGGCAGTGGAGCGGCGACTGGAATATTCCTCAGCCCGATGTGGTGGTGAAGATGCCGAAAGCGGTGCGGATTCCGGCGCGGGGTGAAGTGGAATATACCTACGAGATTGTGCCGACGCATTTTGCCGAGGATAAGTGGGTGCAGATGGTGGAGGTGCGGCCGTCGAGTGCGGCGCATGTGCACCATGCGGTGGTGTATATCCGGCCTCCGGATTCTGCGTGGCTGCGGCATGCGCCGGTGGGCGAGCCGTTCACGGCTACGATGTTGAGTGATCCGGAGGAGCGGCGGCAGGCGCACGAGACCACGAGCGATTTGCTGCTGGTGTATGCGCCAGGAAGCGCGCCGGACCGTTTCCCGGATGGGATGGCGAAGTTTGTTCCAGCGGGATCGGATCTGGTTTTTCAGATGCATTACACGACCGACGGTGAAGCGGCGAGCGATGAGACGAGCGTGGGGCTGGTGTTCGCGAAAAGTCCGCCGAAGCAGCGGGTGGTGACGTTGCAGTTGAATAATCATGCGCTGTTGATTCCGCCGGGGGCGGAGGATTTTCGCGTGGAGGTGCAGGGGACGCTGCCGAATGATGCGACCCTGTTGAGCTTTTTCCCGCATATGCACTTGCGCGGCAAAAGATTTGAGTACGACATTGTGCATGACGATGGGAGCGTGGAAACTCTGCTGCGGGTGAATTATCACTTTCATTGGCAGTTGAGTTACAAGCTGGCGCAGCCTCGGGTATTGAAGGCGGGAACGAAGCTGCGGGCGGTGGCGTGGTATGACAATTCGAAGAATAATCCGCACAATCCGGACCCGGACAAGCTGGTGACGTGGGGAGATCAGACATCGCAGGAGATGATGGTTGGATTTTTTGATGTGGCGATTCCGGCGGGGATGGATAAGTGTCAGTTTTTCATAAGGGGCAAGGCGAATTGAGGAATCGGGTGATCGCGTGATTGGGCAATTTGAACCAGGACGACGATAGGTTTGAGCTGCGAGCTTTTGATAGACTTCCGACACTCCAAGCTGAGGAGAACATAATGATGGCAAAGAAGGGCGTCGAGCTGCGCTCGAATGGACAGCCGAGGGCGGCTGTCCCCACATTTTTCATTTTTATAGCGGCGGTGGTTGTGATTTGCGGGGGTGTGATGGAGGGCGCTAGCGCGCAATCGAACGCGGCCCCACCGGCATCGAACACCGCCGGGCCGAAGACGGCGGGGCAGCAGTTTAAGAACATCAAGGTGCTCAAAGACATCCCGGCGGATCAGCTGATTCCGGGGATGCAGTTCATTGCCGCATCGCTGGGCGTGGAGTGCGAGTTCTGCCATGTGCAAGACGCATTCGACAAGGATGACAAGAAGACTAAAGTGACTGCGCGCAAAATGATGGAGATGATGTTCACCATCAACGAAGAAAATTTTGACGGACAGCGCGAAGTGACTTGTTATTCGTGTCACCGGGGTAGCCCAAAACCGGTGGCGATGCCGCCGGTGATGACAGCGGAAGCAAAACCCACCACGGACGAGAAAGCGATTCATGAAGGCGAGGACTCAAAGAAAAGTAGTGGACCGGCTGCCGATCAGTTGTTTGAGAAATATTTGAAGGCGGTGGGCGGAGTAAGCGCCGTCGATAAGGTGAGCAGTCGCGTGATGAAGGGGACCATTACGTTTGGCGACAGCAATGTTCCGATCGAGATTTATTCGAAGGCTCCGGACGAGCGGGCATCCTTCACGCATATGCCGCACGGGGACAGTATTACGGTTTTTGATGGGCATGAGGGATGGCTGGGAGTTCCGGGACACCCGGTGCGCGAGATGCATGGGCCGGATGTTGATGGGGCGTCGATGGATGCAGATCTGCATTTTCCCGCGCACCTGACGGAGATGTTCAGCAAAGTGGAAGTGCGGGGAACAGAAAAAGTTGATGACCACGACGCTTATCTGGTGGTGGGGGAGCGCGCGGGAAAAACTCCGCTGCAACTTTATTTTGATAAGGAGTCCGGGCTGCTGGTGAGGCTGGTGCGGTTCGGAGAAACTCCGCTGGGACGATTGCCCACGCAGATTGATTATGCCGACTACAAGGAAACGGGCGGAGTGAAGATTCCGTTACGCTGGACGCTGGCGCGGCCGGGCGGCCGGTTCACGATTCAGGTGAGTGAGGTGAAGCAGAACGTTCCGGTGGACGATGCGAAGTTTGCAAAGCCGCCTTCGCCTCCGGAAGCGCAGAAAGGTCCGGGCAAGTGAGGAGCCTTCGAACATCAAATTCTTGAACCACTAAGGACACTAAGGTTCACGAAGTTAAGAGCGTTTTTATGGGCGATTACTTTCGTTCGGGCGGGACGAGAGAAATGGAAATTATCCGGGTTAAGATTTTGCAGGAGATTGAAATGCGAATCGTGATCCGGACGGCAGCATGGTTGATCTTGGGGCTTTCGGCAATCTTGACGGTGCAGGCGCAAAGCGGAGCAACTGCGGCCGAGCAGCAATTATTTGCATCGGTGAACCAAGCGCGGCGAAACGCCGGGCTGCCGGCGTTGAAGTGGAATGAGGCGCTGGCGTCGGCAGCGAAGCGGCATGCCGGGGTGATGGCACAGCGCGGCGAGGCGCAGCATGGGTTTGCCGGAGAACCCGCACTGGCTTCGCGGGCTACGCAGGCGGGGGCGCGGTTTGTTTGGCTCTCGGAAAATGTGGCGCTGGGGCCTCGAGTTGAGGCGATCGAGGCGGAGTTTTTTAGGTCTCCGAATCATCGCGCGAATATTTTGGATTCGGATATGGATTCGGTTGGAGTTGGGATTGTCGAGCGGGGCGGGCAGTTTTTCGCGGTGGAAGATTTTTCTAAGGCGAAGTAGAGGCTGGAAATTATCGTCTTACCGCGAGATGTGCCACAGGGGCTGAAGCCCGATTCTTTTGGAGCGCTCAACGCGGCGCTGAAGCGCCGCTCTTCCACGGTATTGTTGACGGCAGTGGCGGTCGCGAAGCTGGGGTGGTGGAGACGAGTGCAGAGGTCCCCTTCGACTTCGCTCAGGGCAGGCTTTCGCTACGCTCAGGATGACAACGCGCGTCGGCGTTCACGGTGCTGACGGGGGTCCTCTCTTCTGTAGTTTCTCGAAATGTAAAGTGATACCATCCCGTACTAACAATATGATCAGCTTCCGGCAGTTTCTATCCTCTCCCCTACTGCTGTTGATGGCGCTTCCAGGGGCGATATCGGTTGCGCAGGCACAGACGCAGCCTGTGCCGCGCCCGATTGTGCTGCACGCGGCTGGGCTGCTGGATGTGAAGAATGGGCGGATCGTGAAGCCGGGCGAAGTGTTGGTCGAGGGCGAGCGCATTGTTGAAGTGGGTTCGGCGGTGAAGTATCCGCCGGGTGCGGAAGTGTTCGATCTGGGCAATCGCATTCTGTTGCCCGGATTGATCGATGCGCATGTGCATTTGTTTTTGCATCCGGGCGCGGAGGATTTGCAGACTGTGCAAGAGTCGGTGCCGCAGCGGACGATTCAGGCGCTGCTGGCGGCGCGCGACGATTTGATGGCGGGTTTTACCGCCGAGCGCGATATGGGAACCGAGGGCGCGGGGTCGGCCGATACGGCGGTGCGCAATGCGATTGATCAAGGGCTGGTTCCGGGGCCGCGGATGCGGATCAGCGGGAATGCGATCAACATTCTGGGTGGGCATGAGGATGCGATCAAGTTCAATCCCGCGCAGCATGTATTGCCGAATGCTGATTACGCTAATAATAAAGATGAGTTAGTCGCGGTGATGCGCGAGCAATATAAGGAGGGCGCGAACTTCACCAAGATTTACGAAACCGGGCCGGACACGGTGAAGGACGGCAAGTTCTCGACGCCTTATCAATATACGGAAGCTCAGTTGAGCGCGGCGGTGGAGGAGGCGGCGCGAGTTGGGGCGCGGGTGGCTGTGCATGCCACGGGCGAGCCGGGAACGTTGTTCGCAGCGCAGGCGGGGGTGGCGTCGATTGATCATGCCAATCAACTCAGCGATGAAACCATGCGGGTGATGCGGGAAAAGCGGATTTTCGCGGTTCCGACATTTACCATTTTTGAGTATTTTGCGGAACATGCGGAGACGCCGGCGCAGGCGGAACACGAGCGGGCGATGCTGGATTACAAGACACAAGAGTTTCGCAAGCAGGTTGCGGCAGGCGTGCCGATGGCGGTGGGATCGGATGTGGGACCGTTTCCGCATGGGACGCAGGCGCGGGAGTTCGTGTTGATGGTTAAGTTCGGAATGTCGCCGCTGGCAGTGATTCAGGCGGATCTGATTAATGGAGCGAAGTTGCTGGGTTGGGATGGGCAGATTGGATCGCTGGAGCCTGGTTATTTTGCGGACGTGATTGCGGTGTCGGGGGATCCGCTGCAGGATGTGGGGGTGCTGGGGAAGGTTTCATTTGTGATGAAGGGTGGGGTGGTTTACAAGAAGTAGCCCCGGACACAGGGGCTGAAGCCCGATTCTTTTTGCGCGTGATGCGCGGCGCTGAAGCGCCGCTCTTCCACGGTACTATCGACGGACGTGGCGACATCACGAAGCTGGAGTGGCGGAAGCGAATACATAGGTCACCCTTCGACTTCGCTCAGGGCAGGCTTTCGCTCCGCTCAGGATGACAATGCATCGGGGGCACTTCAGCCCCGCGTCGCTCTTCTACGGCACTGGTAATCACTCGAAACGGGAGTGGTGATCTCGTCTTACCAATTTTCGTCGGAATTGGTCGGTGTGTCGTTCCAATCCAGGTCGGACTCGTCGCCGTTTCCCGTCATGGTTTGATTGCGTTTGCGGTAGCAGATGAAGATGAGGCCTACGGACATGAGTGTGGGAGGGCCGATCAGGATGAGGATGCCGCTCTTTAATGCCTGAATCATGCGGGAGCCGGAGGCGGCGGCCTGGGTATAGCAAAGCGCGCAACCTTGGGCTGAGGCGAGGGTCGGGGTGAAGAGCAGGAATAATCCTGCAAGGGCAATGGCCGAGACGGCGATCGATTTCCAGACCTTCATGTTGTCAACTCACTTCTCAAGTCAAATTCTTTGTAGAGGCTACTTCGCCCAGGGCACGCCGTCAATCAGGCGAAAGCTGTCGGTCCATCCGTATTGCATACCGAGCAGCACAGCCACGGTGAAAATCAGGACAAACCAGCGCAGACCCCGGTTCTGCGACAGATGCATGAAAAACAAAAGAGCCAAGCCGCCTTCGATGACTGCGACGCCCAGCATGCGGACAAACATCTGCGTGGCGCTGATGTTCTGCATGCCGATCAGAAACTGCAGACCGGCCAGGACCAGCAGGCAAATATAAACAGCGACATCTTTTCCCATTCCACTGCGATGCGTCTCTGCGGTAGCCATAGTGAGTGCTCCTAGCCTTATTCCTAGTGAGACCAATTCAGAACATACATAAACGGAACGACGAACATCCAGACCAGGTCGACGAAGTGCCAGTAGAGGCCAGTGACTTCGAGATCGTCCGCATTGTAGCGGCCGCCTTTATAGCGAATGGCCACGGCAAGCAGAGCAACCACGCCGCCGGTTACGTGCAGCAAGTGGAGGCCGGTGATGCTGAAAAAGGCTGACCCGAATAGTGGTGTGCCGAATGGGTTATGGAATAAGGTCACGCCCTTGTCGATTAATTCCAGCCACTCGCGGATGTGCAGGAAGGCGAACACGATCCCGAGGAACGCGGTGATCATCGTCCAGCGGAAAGCTCCAGCTTTATCCTCTCTCTGAGCTGAACTCATGGCAAAGATCATGGTCAAGCTGCTGGTGAGGAGGATGAAGGTCATGATGGCCGCGTTGGTCATGCTGTGAAACGGACGTGGCCAATCCGGAGTGCTGTTACGAATAAAGCCGTAGGCGAAAAGACAACCGGCGAAGGTGGCGGTGTCAGCGATGATGAAAAGCCACATCGCCATTTTTTTCGCGGGGATTCTGAAGGCGGGCTCTGACATTACTTCTGTCGCACTGGTTCGCGACACCTGCCCGTGAATCGAAAGATCAGCCTGGCTCACTTTGCCTCCTTACTTTCTTCTGCTTTCGAACTGGTTAGAGCTTCATCCACAGCAGCAAAAGGAGATACAACCACAGCGCGCCCATGAAATGCCAATAGAGCGAAGTAGCTTTCAGAGTGCTCCGTCGCAGGACGGAATGGTTCACTTTACTAATCACGCGGACCAGGCCGCCGAGACCACCGAGCAGATGGATGGCGTGGGCGACCGTCAACACATAAAAGAACGAGTAGCTGATATTGGTAGCGAGTCCGAAGCCTTGTGACTTCAGCTGCAGCCAGGCAGAAATCTGGCCAGCGACGAAGATGAGTCCCAAGGCGAGGGTTATGTAAAGCCAGCGAGACGGAGCCGTGCCCTCGTTCCTGGCAACCATGAACGTGTTGATCTGACGGCGGGCGATTTCCAATGTGACGCTGCTGGCGATGATGATCAGCGAGTTGAAGTAAAGAATAGATGGCAGGGTGAAGTGCTGCCAATCGGAGGACCCTCCCTGGCGCACGATCAACGCGCTGGTGAAGGCGGCGAAGGTCATGGTGATGGCCGCCAGACCCACCCAGATGCCAGTGCTTGCGGGAGGCGGGGAGGAGCTCTTGACGCGCCGCAAATCTCCGCCAGCCGGAACCATAGTCCCCCAGCCACCACCTCCAGAGCCTTGGCTCGGTAAGCGTTCGAAATCGATTTTTGGTGGTTCGTGAACTGTGGTTGCCATACTGCTACATCTCCTTAGAAATCATTCCGCCCGAGGGGCTAAAGCCCAAAGTTCTTATTCTTTGTTTTTTTACGGCGCGGCTGAAGCCGTGCCCTTTCAACCTGCGGTGTCTCCTTTTTACTTCTCATCGTGTTGGTTGGCGACTTGCTCGGGCGAGGTCTGCATGATGAAGTCGGTGCTTGCACCCTCGACGCTGAACTCATACGGATCGTGATAGACCACGGGCATGTGATCCCCGAAGTTGTTGTGTGGCGGGGGCGTGGCCGTGCTCCATTCCAGGGACGTGCCTTCCCACGGATTATCCGGCGCGGGCGCGCCCTTGAAGCGGCTGTAGATCAGGTTGTAGAGGAAAACAGCCTGCGCCAGCCCGGTAAGAAGAGCGGCCACGGTGATGAATTTGTGTACGGGAATGAGCGGGATCAGGTAATCATCCACAAATGCCTGATAGCGGCGCACGTTGCCGGCGATGCCGAGGTAATGGAACGGCATAAAGATGCAGTAGGCGCCTACAAAGGTGAGCCAGAAGTGAAGCTTGCCCAAAGGCTCACTCATCATGTGGCCAGTCATTTTGGGGAACCAGAAATAGGTTCCGGCAAAGATGCCGAACATAGCGGCGACGGCCATTACCAGATGGAAGTGGCCGACGACAAAGTAAGTGGCATGCAACATGATATCGATGGATGGCTGGGCCAGGAAAAAGCCGCTGACGCCGCCGCTGATAAACATTGAAATGAATCCCAGCGCGAACAGCGATGCAGAGTTGATGCGCAACTTGGAGCCGTACAGACTGCCCAGCCAGATCAACACAACGATGGTGGCGGGGATGGTAATAACCAGGGTTGGAAATGAGAAAGCCAGCGAAGAGTAGGGATTCATTCCGCTGACGAACATATGGTGTCCGTAAACCATGTAGCTGAGGACGGCCAGCGATCCCATCGAGTAAATGATCACGCGATGGCTGAGCAGCGGACGCCGCATGTTGGTGATGAGTATGTGGGAGACGATGCCCATGCCGGGGATGATCGCGATGTAGACCTCTGGGTGGCCAAAGAACCAGAAGAGGTGCTGCCACAGGAGAGTCGATCCGCCGGAGTGGTTCGACAACAACTGGCTGTTGACGATGAGGTTTGACGGGATAAAGAAACTGGTGCCGGCAACGTGATCGAGGATGAGCAGGATGCAGGCAGGCATGAGGACGGCAAAAGCAGTCAGGCCCATGACCGAAGTGATGAACCAGGCCCAGGCGGTGAGGGGAAGGCGCATCAGCGACATGCCTTTGCAGCGCATGTCCAGGGTAGTGGTGATGAAGTTCAAAGAGCCGAGCAGCTGCCCGATACAGAAAATCCCAATCGAGGAAGCCCACAGAATCACGCCCAAGCCCTGGCCAGGCCCCGCGCCGGCACCCACCGCGCTCAGGGGAGCATATTGTGTCCAGCCGCCCAGAGTTGGTCCGTCAGATACGAAGAAGGATGCGAGCAGAACTAGAAAGCCCACAAATGTGACCCAGAACGACATCATGTTGAAGTGGGGAAAGGGCATATCTTCCGCGCCGGTCTGGATGGGCAGAAAGAAGTTGCCAAATGCTGCGAAGGGCGCGGTGGTGAGAACAAAGAAGACCATGATGGTTCCGTGCATGGTCATCAGTTGGAGGTAATACTCGGGAGTCATCACGTTGCCGGGCGCGCCGGAACTGGAGAGCAAGTGCAGGCCGGGAATTGCGAAGTTGGCAAATCCCAGGTGGATACGCATGAGCCAGGAAAGGAACATCCCAACAATCGCGGCGACTAAGGCCAGCGCGTAATACTGCTTGCCGATCACTTTGTGGTCAATGCTGAACACGTGCTTCCGAATGAAGCTGGTAGGTGCGCCGTGCGAAACCGCGTGGGTTGACATATCGTGCATTGTGCTCTCACCTCGACCGAGATGTGGATCCGGGTTCAGGGGCTAAAGCCCCGTTAGTTTACGACTGTAGCGGCGCGGCTAAAGCCGCGCCTTTCAAAGCGCGTTTCAAATAATTACTGCAATGCTGCCTGTTGCTTGATCCAGGCATCATAGTCTTCCGGAGACTTCACTTCGAGATACGCCTTCATGTTGTAATGGCCCAAGCCGCAGAGTTGGGTGCAGACGATTTCGTACTTGCCGATTTTCGTTGCCGTGAAATGGATAGAGAGATCCAGTCCGGGAACGAAATCCTGATGAACGCGTAATTCCGGAACATAGAAGGAGTGGCCCAAGTCCCTAGAATGCATGAGGAGATGAATCTCGCGGTTCACTGGAATGGCCAGCTCGGCAGTCACGATATCATCCTTTGAGTCCTGATCGCTAGTGGTATCGAGACCGAAGAAATTGGCGTTCGAGTCGTTGACGAGACTTGGGTGGATTGGGCCGAACTTTCCATCCGGACCGGGGTAGCGGAAGTAGAACGCAAACTGTTCCGCCTGGACCTGGATTGGCAGCGCATCTGCGGCGGGCGGAGTGAAATACACGTCAGCCCACGCCTTGACGCCGAAGACCCCCAGAGCTAAAACCTCCGTGCCCACAAGCAGGAAGGCGGCGATTACCAAGCCTGTCGCGCCACCGGGAAATCGCTTAATCTTGGTGCCCGGTTTTGGGCTGGAGAACTTCCAGATGAAGAACGCCAGAAGGATCTGAGAAGACAAGAAAGCGATGCCGGTCTCCATCATGGTGTCGGCGAATTGCTCGTCGATGAGGTGACCATGGACGGAGATGTCCTGTGGCATCGGCCACATGTGCATCACGATGGGAACTGCCGAAGCAATTGCGATGATTACGATAGTTACCGCCAGAAGTTTCGCCATCTCCCCGCCTTTGGCCAGCATCTGGCCTTATTGCGAATCGCCGCAGGGAACGCTGCGGCGATTCGTTTCATAACGCAACATCTGCAGAATCGATCGCCGACTTTATTTACCCTTAAAGGTGAAATCCGCGGATCCAGTCCCACCGGCGGCAACTGTTACCTTTGCCGTCTGGGTGCCCAGGTCTTCCTGCCACGCAGTCACGGTATAGCTTCCCGGCGGCACGTTGTTAATGGTGTAGGCGCCGGTAGCGTCAGTAGTGGCGTACGGGCCCTTCACTACGGAGAAGTAGCCGTGCATCCAGGGATGAATGTTGCACTGCACGGGAATCATCTCAGGAGCTTTCCAGCTTTTTTCAATCGGGGCGGAACCGGGTGGCTGGGATTGATTCCAGGGGATGTTGCCCGTCATGGGATTGGGATTGGGGTGAATGTTATGAGTAGTCTGGTCGCTGGTGATCACCTTGAATTTCTGATTCACATCCATGGCCAGAACGTGGGGCGTGTACATGCAGTTTTTCTGATCGAAGACCGGCACCTCGCTGGGCACTTCAGCCAGTGCGCCGCCAGTCAGACCTGCCGAGATGTAGAGAACCACATGTTCCAGTCCACCGCCGGTACCGACGACCACATTTTCCATATGGGCGGGATCATTTGCGTGTTGTTTGGAGCACCAAGGATCCTTCGACATGTCGATGCCGCGCATGTGCGGAGGGGTGCCACTGAGTTTAACCGTGCCAGAGATTTTGCCTTCTCCAGCAGCCTTGACGCTGGGATTGAGAAGCAGAGCGCCACAAGATAGTAGAACTGCCGCCGATAGTACTGCAGCCAACCTGTTTCGATTTCTCATTGATCTTGCTTTCATTGATCCTTCTCCTTAGAAAACTACATGGCTGAAAAGCATATTTGCGATGCCATTGTAGTCCCTACTGTTGGCCGGCGGGCGCATTTGGATCCACCGGTTTCAGATTGAGCTGTTTTGCCAACTCTCTCTCTTTGCTCTTCTGCGGCATGAAGGTCCGGAGATAGAAAACCAGATCCCAGGCCTCATCCGGTTTGATGGTGTCGGCGAAGGAAGGCATGGGAGTGCCATCCAGGCCAGTCATGAAGATTTTGTAAATGTCCCGGTCGGTGTCACCGCACTTTGGACGGGCTCCGGAGGTAAAGTTGAAGGGCTCGATGGGTTTACCAAGATCGTCGGTAAGGGTGGCGGCTGAGGGGCCGTTCGCCATACCCTGGACTCCGTGACACTTCCAGCAAGACACTCTGGCAAACACCTCACGTCCGGCCTTGATGCGCTCCGGGGTGACTTCCGGTTCGGGAGGGATGGTAATGGGAGTGCCGGGCTTCTCGCTCTGCCAGCGGGGAGAGAAGTGCTTGATCCAGGCCACCAGATCGGCACGCTCCACCTTCGTCAGATTGCTCCACTGCGGCATACTGGAACGGTCGAGTCCGCGAGCAATCGTGTCGAAAAGATCTTCATCCGTGGGAAGAGTTCCGGTCGGAGTAGATCGACACTTGAATACGCCGAGCTGGAAGTCGCGAGGTTTGGGATACATTGGGGGTTCGAGCCACTGCGCGACCTCACCATTGCCATCGCCCATCTCGCCGTGGCATCCAACGCAGAATCTGCGATATTCCGGAGCGGCAGCCTTGGCGTTTCCGGTGATATTGCCGATGTGACTGGTCGAGGTAGGCAGATTCAGCCATTGCTGCAGCTGCTCGGTGGAAACCTGAGCCCACGAAGCCAGCGGGAGCGCAAAAAAGGTAGCCACCCCAATCAAAAGCGTCGACCTGAGCAATCTTGTCCGCATGTCGTTCCCTCTTACTCTAAGAAGTGGATGATCTTAGAAATCAAAGTCAAATCCCGTCAAGAATTCACTGGTGTTCACGTTGGCGGTATTCAAGCCAAGGCTTGGACCGACGCCATCCTGATGCAACCAGTTGTATTCGTTGTGCCAGGCAAAACCAGCGCGGCTGGTCATGAATGGGTTGTAACGCATGGCGATCGTGTAGGTTGAAATATTGCCGAGATTCTGAGGCGTTCCCGGAGTCGATTGCTGCGACATGCGAATCGTCTCATAGCGGCCTATAAAAATAAGCTGCGGACTGTAGATGTAGTGAGGTTCAAACAAAACGCCATTCCAGACGGGGGACCGCGCTCCTGCGGGAAGAGCGGTTCCCGTGGTGTTGTTGCCGGTGGCGACACCGTCGATAAGGTCGCCGTAGCCCTGCCCAAACCAAACATTGTCTTCGCCGTGTTGAGTAACGACCGTAAGGTCGGCATGCTGGCCGAAGTAGAACAAGCCGACGAAACCCTCGCGACTGAACGGCTTGTTGCCGATGCCACCGCCTGGGATAGGCAACGTCCCATTCGGCCCCGTCTGAGTGAGCCAGGTGGTGGGCGCTTCGCCTACCATGGCGTAGCCGCCGATGCGCTGCACTCCAGCCCGGCCAGCATCAAAGGCCTGACTGGCGGTGAAGAACCCGGTGTAAGAATTGCCGTACGGAAGTTGCGTGGTCCCGTCGTTTGAACTCAAGAGAGCTGCTGAGTAGCGCGACCGGTCATTGTAGTTGTGGCCCATCACTTCGACGCCGAGTTGGTTGTCTCCCATCTGGCCAAAAATGTTGCCATCACCCTGTGGAATGAAATGGTAAAGCTGGTAAATGCCGCCGTTGCCAGTCAGGGTGAGGATGCGTTTTTCGGAGAGCAGATTATCGAGTTCGAATTTGCCCAGCTTTACGTTAAGCCAAGGACTGCCCCAAAGATTGTCCAGCCGCGCCATTACAGTTTCGAAGTGAAAAGCGCCGGTAGGATCGGAAGAGGGCAGAAGGTAAAAGGAGAAATTCTTATAGAGAGTACCGCCCGTGTGGAAGTCCAGTCCACTCAAGTCGAAACCGGAAGTGGTAATGCGCTGGATCGCCGAACCGGTCGGCGTAGTGCTCCCGGCCGTATAAGTATCGACCAGCACCTTGCCAGTACTGACACGATGCCAGATCGGGGTCATGCGGAAGGTGACCGGCCAGTAGCTGGGATTTTGATAGATCGGAGCATCGCGGTCGTTCATGAGCTGGTAGCCGTTGTCTTTGAACTTTTGTCCAAAGTAGTTCAGCATCGGCCATGACTCGTGACACGCGGAGCAGCGCAAGCCGTATTTGCGGGCGAAAGCGGGAAGCGCATTGGCGCGCGGACTGCCGGCCATCACGAGAAATAGAAGGATCAGTGAAATTGAAATTGCAGAGAGGGAGGGAGCAAACGTAGCGAAACCGCGAATCCGCAAACGGCTCATAACGTGCATGACCGGACTCCTCAGACTTCAGATCAGATTCTGTTTTTAGTTAAATTGCATCCCACAAAAACCAGAGGTGAAAATAAGAATTAAAGATCCCCCCACGAGGATTCGTTCGCGTTTCACCCCATACCTAGAAACAAGCTTAGGGTCCTACCACCGTACCGGGAATGAATCCTACTACGGCCCAAAGAAAAAATTCAAGTAGTTTTCATTATTTTTTTGACATTTTTTTTACAATGTCTTTCTAACAACTTTATATCGTGCTGGGATGCAACAATAT
>CAVRWS010000020.1:0-5901 GCA_963724815.1 uncultured Acidobacteriaceae bacterium | reverse complement strand
ATTACAGTTTCGAAGTGAAAAGCGCCGGTAGGATCGGAAGAGGGCAGAAGGTAAAAGGAGAAATTCTTATAGAGAGTACCGCCCGTGTGGAAGTCCAGTCCACTCAAGTCGAAACCGGAAGTGGTAATGCGCTGGATCGCCGAACCGGTCGGCGTAGTGCTCCCGGCCGTATAAGTATCGACCAGCACCTTGCCAGTACTGACACGATGCCAGATCGGGGTCATGCGGAAGGTGACCGGCCAGTAGCTGGGATTTTGATAGATCGGAGCATCGCGGTCGTTCATGAGCTGGTAGCCGTTGTCTTTGAACTTTTGTCCAAAGTAGTTCAGCATCGGCCATGACTCGTGACACGCGGAGCAGCGCAAGCCGTATTTGCGGGCGAAAGCGGGAAGCGCATTGGCGCGCGGACTGCCGGCCATCACGAGAAATAGAAGGATCAGTGAAATTGAAATTGCAGAGAGGGAGGGAGCAAACGTAGCGAAACCGCGAATCCGCAAACGGCTCATAACGTGCATGACCGGACTCCTCAGACTTCAGATCAGATTCTGTTTTTAGTTAAATTGCATCCCACAAAAACCAGAGGTGAAAATAAGAATTAAAGATCCCCCCACGAGGATTCGTTCGCGTTTCACCCCATACCTAGAAACAAGCTTAGGGTCCTACCACCGTACCGGGAATGAATCCTACTACGGCCCAAAGAAAAAATTCAAGTAGTTTTCATTATTTTTTTGACATTTTTTTTACAATGTCTTTCTAACAACTTTATATCGTGCTGGGATGCAACAATATCGTGGTGCGATGCAAAAACCTTCTTGGGAGTTGACATCTTTGTGTTGAGCGTACGAGACTCGGGTAGATTGGAGACCGGATTGAGATGTTGGATCGGCTTTCGACGGCGCCGGCTGAAGCAACCGGCCATGGCGCTCCGCACTTTGACTACAGTCGCCAGCGAAGGCGACGAGCCGATGTTAATGCGGCCTAACCGCCCAGTTCTATTCACTTCTCTGCTCCTCCTGCTGCTGGTGTCAATGGTTCCAACCGCGCTCGCGCGACGCGGCAAAAATAAGATTTCCTATGGCGAAGGCTTGATTGTGAACATCCCGCTGCCCGAAAGCGAAGTGGAGCAGGTCGTGGAAGACGTCGCGCAGGATGGCGTGATCCGGGGAACCAAAGAGTACAACAAGGACGAGTTTGTTGGCGGGGCAAAGGCCGCCGATTCTTCGCATGTGTTTCCGGCCTGGGACCAGGGTGGAAGGGTTATCTATAAAGTGCGTACAGAAGCGCTCGATCCGCGGAATTTCAAAGACTCCAGCGACGTGGGCACCCTGGTGGTGCGATACGTGGTGATGCCGCAAGGGGAAAAAAATACGGTCTTGCGCATCAACGCGCTGTTTGAGGAAGACTTCCGCCGGGTGGTGCACCAATCCAACGGATCGGTAGAAACCGCGGAATACAAAGATATTCGGGAGCATCTCGACAGCATCGAAGTGATGAAGGCGCAGAACGTCGAGGCGCAAAGGGAACGCCAGGAGATGTTGGCGAAGAAGCAGAATCTGGCTGCGGGGAACAACTTGGCGCCGGTGGCTGAAGGTTCCGTGCAGTCTGCTCCGGCGGCGGTCGAGAGCAGTTCGAGCCACGTGGGAAGCGGTGCGGACAACGCGGTTCAGGCGCCGCCACCAGTTGCATCGGAAGCGACGACGGCCACCCCGGCCCCAGTCGGGCAGACCTTGGAGCAGCAAGTCAAGGATGTTCGGAAACAGGTGGAGCGTCTGGTAAAGGAGCCGGGGGCTCCGCTGAAGTCGGCGCCGTTTCACACTGCGGGAACGCTGCAGTTGCTGACTCCGGGAACCGAGGTGCTGATCCTGATATCGACGCCTTACTGGTACGGAGTGGAGACCCACGAGGGGCAGCACGGATGGATGGAGCGTGACCAGTTGGAGCTTTTGCCATGAGGCCGGGCAGTGCGGTGTTTCGGAGAATTTTTTCGCTGGCGTTGCTGGGAATGGCAGCGGCTGCGTGCGCGCCGGTCAGTTACGCGCAAGGCAATGGCTACGAGCGGAGCTTTCCGCAATCGAAAGCCGCGATTGAGCGAATCCTCCAAGAAATGCCAACCGCTGGGCGCCTGCCTGTCGTGGATGGTTTTGCGATATCGAGCTCGCCGGATCATCCTTTGGAACGTTACCGGCGTGGCTACTACGAATCCAAGTTTCAAGTGAGCGCGGCGCCTGGGGGTGGATCTCTCGTGCGCGTGGTGGTGCAGGTTACTGCCTGGTATGCCGATCCGGTTGCGGCCAAGTCCGGATATCAGTTGCTGACTTCGAATGGCCGGATTGAAGGGGACGTGCTGGACCAACTGGCAGATCAACTGGCAGCAAATACTGCGCCGACGAGTCCGATGCCAGCGGCCAGAACGATCGCGAAGGTGCCAGTGGCCCGTCCCGCGCCGGCTGCGACCACATCTCGCCGAATCGTCGCCGTCAGCAAACTCGCCGCTCGGGAAATTCTTCGACAGCGTCCTCGGAGCCGGCTATTTCTGCGCCGGTGCCGCGACTGCCTGAGGTGACCGGAAATTATTCAGCTTCAGTGGCGCACGGTCTGGCGGATCAGGAAAAGAATCCTCAGCAGAAGGAACCGAAGAAAATTGAGGAGGGCGGCCCGCTGCAAACCGAATTGGATGGTCTGCGGGAGATTCTTAAGAATCAGACGCATCCCAAGAACCTGGTGGCGGTGAAGAAGTCGGGAACGCCGGTAGTGTCGTCGGCCAGCTTGAACGCCAAGACATTGTTTTTGGCCAGCGCCCACGATGAGTTCGAGATGCTGGACTATAGCCGGGATTGGGTGCATGTGCGGATTTCCGGCCTGTCGCGAGGATGGATCTGGCGCAACAGTCTGGAGATGCCTGACAGCGTACCGGATGGAGATGCGCCGGCGAACGCGGCTGCGGCGCCGACGGCGGCAGAGCTATTTCGCATTTCGCGGGAGGAAGTGGCGCCGTTT
Source organism: uncultured Acidobacteriaceae bacterium (assembly GCA_963724815.1). Lineage (GTDB taxonomy): Bacteria > Acidobacteriota > Terriglobia > Terriglobales > Acidobacteriaceae > Sulfotelmatobacter. The sequence goes on along the minus strand of CAVRWS010000020.1, from coordinate 2,904 downwards.
CCGGGAGATTGGACGCCGCTCCGCGGCAAGCGGGTGAAAATTGTGTCGGTGGAAAGAACCGATGAAGGTGTGAAAGACTCGAGTCCCCAGCTCCGCCTGGAATTTGTGAAATCAGTGCTGGAAAGGAACTATCCAGAACTGGCCCAGAGGACTCAGGAACTGGCAGGGATTGTTCTAATTTTTGACTCGGCCGACGGGGGAATGATCGCCGCGACTTTCGAGACTCTGCAGGACTGGAAGGCGGGCAAGTTGTCGGATGCTGCGCTGTGGCATCAATGTTTTTTTGATCCGCCAGAAATTTTTACGGGGTCCACTGTGGCCGCTAGTCCGTAGTAAAATCGCGGTTGCGGCACTCGAATTTTGCTTTAGCATCGGAATGCAAGGCAGATTTTGACTTGACTTTCGAAAGCCAACAGAGTACCTATGCAATTCTTGGTATGCGGTGGTTTTGTGGGACCACCATGCTTGCTTTTCTCGATTCGCCTTTAATTGTGAATGACGATCGGAGAATCGAGCGCCGGCCAAGGCGGTACGACAACCACACCACTGATCGCCCATGAGCACGATGACCCAACCTATGTCAGTCCTTCGCAGTCAGGCAACTTCTCTGCTGCGCGACTATGCCGAATTGATGAAAGCACGCGTCACTACGCTGATCGTGATGACGGCGTGGTGCGGCTATTATTTCGGGGCGCAAAAAAGTGGGGTGTCGTCGCTCTCGTGGGGACTTTTTCATGCGCTGCTGGGCATCGGGCTGGTCTCCAGCGGTACGGCGGCGCTGAATGAAGTGATGGAATATAAGGTGGACGGGCACATGCGGCGCACGGCGCAACGTCCGCTGCCCACGGGGCGGATGAGTTTGTGGCACGCCACTACCGCCGGTGTGGTTGCGACATTGGGTGGGTCGATCTATCTGGCGGTTTTGTGCAACCCGTTAACCGGATTGCTGACGTTTCTGACTTCCGTGGTTTATTTGGCGGCGTACACGCCTTTGAAACGGATTTCGCCCATCTGCACGTTCGTTGGAGCTTTTCCTGGAGCTATGCCGGGAGTTTTAGGTTGGACAGCAGCGCGCGGGCAGTTGGAGTGGGGCACTCTGATTTTGTTCGCCATCTTGTTCGTGTGGCAATTTCCGCACTTCTTTTCTATCGCGTGGCTCTACCGCGAGGATTATGCGGCGGGTGGAATTCGCATGTTGCCGGTCGTGGAAGAAGATGGACGGTCGACTGCGAGACGCATCCTGGCGTATTCCATTATTTTGATTCCGTTAAGCGTTTTGCCCACTGTTTTCGGCATGGCGGGAAGAATCTATATGGTGGGCGCGATCATCCTTGGGATTGCGCTCTTTTATTTCGGGGCGCGGCTGGCATTCTTAAAGATGCCGATCCAGAGTGGCCGGTCGAAGATGCTGGCTCGCCACGTTTTGCAGGCGACCGTGATTTACCTTCCGCTGTTGTTTGCGCTGATGATGGGCAACTCGCTGAAGCGCTGAACGATTCCAGAAAGCTTCCGGAAAGGGAATCCCCCAACGCAAGTCATCCCCGACTTGCGTTTTTGCTATTCCTGTGAGTTATAGCAAATATCAGTGGATGCATCCTGGATTTTCCTGTTTTTACTTTCCCGCCTGGCAGCTTTTACAGGACATTCTTTCAAGACAATCGATCGGCTTCCCGATGAGCGTATAGTGGCGCTCTATCATGAATCGACGTGACTTTATTTCGAGCGCCATGGGCGCGGTAGTTGCAGGCTCGATTCCTGCCGGAGCATCCGTAATTACAAACCGACTGGAAGCGGCGAGGGTCGATGATTCACGTTCCGTGCAACGAGCCTGGAGCCTGGCGCTGGACCGGCATCGCTTTGGCGTGAACTATACGCCGTCGAAGAATTGGTGGTTTTGCTGGAATGAATGGGATGCGGATCCGATCCGGCGCGACTTGGATGCGATTGCTGCGTTAGGTGCCGACCATCTGCGAATTCTGCTGATCTGGCCTTACTTTCAACCGAATCCGAAGTGGGTGAGCCCGCTGCATCTGGAACGGCTGGATCAACTGCTCACGCTGATGGGCGAGCGCAAGTTGGATGCAGTGGTGACGGCACTTACCGGGCAGTTGAGTGGGTGGTTCTTCCTGCCTCCGTTTAATAAGGCGGGAACGGCCTTCTATGCGGATGAGGCAATGTGGAAGGCGCAGGAGATTTTCATTCGGCAACTGGCGGGCGTGATGAAGGGAAAGAACAACATCATCGGATTCGATTTTGGAAATGAAATCAATACGTGTTGGAGCACGGAACTGGCCGTGGGTGACGCGTGGATGGCGAAAATGTTTGCGCTGATGGAGAGTGTTTCTCCGGACCACGTCCACGTAAATGGAGTCGATGAGATGCCGTGGTTTGAGTCGACCACGTTTTCTCCGCAGGCGCTGGCGGCGAGGCCGATGCCGACGATGCATTGTTATCCATACTGGTCAGGGGCACTGAAGTTTGGCGGACCGATGGATCCTCCGAGCACGAAGCTGCTGGCGGCGAATGCAGCTCTGATTCGCGCTTATGCGGGGGATGCTCGAAAGCCGGTGTGGGCGGAGGAATTCAATACCTGCATCGAATCGCTGAGTGAAAAACAGCAGGCGGAGTGGCTGGAGAAGGCGGTGCTGGCGGCGATTGATTCAGGCGTGAGCTGGTTCACTTATTGGGATAGTCACGATGTGGACCGGAAGTTTGAGTTCAATTCGCTGGAATACAGTTTGGGGCTGTTGACGAATGATGGGAAGGTGAAGGAGCAGGGGCGGGTGTTCAAGCAGCTTGTGGAGGCGTATCGAGGGAAGGCGGTGAAGTTTCCTACTCAGGCTTTGCCGGCGCCGCCGACGCATCGGGATCATGAGGTTACGTGGAAGTGGATGCTGGATTGGA
>CAVRWS010000019.1:0-22676 GCA_963724815.1 uncultured Acidobacteriaceae bacterium | reverse complement strand
ACGGTAAGCGCGCGGCTAGATTTCCAAATCCTCGTCAAAGCTTTTGCACGATGAGATCAAAGCCGACGTCGAGGGCAGCGGATTAGATTGCAGAGATCCTTCGACTACGCATGCGGATTCGCGAAGGCGAATCCGCATGCTTCGCTCAGGATGACAACTATATCGTAAATAAATACAAATAAGCAACATAGTATTTTGCTATGATCTATACGAGTCCTGCACAGATACGAATTCTCAATGACTTGCCGGAAAAATCTGCACGGAATCTGCACAGGACGCATCGAAATAGACAGAGGCGAACATGGCATTCGTCATGGACAAATCGGAACTCAAGCCGGGCCTGATTCTCTTCCGGCGTGGCGACGTGGATCATCGGATGTGGTATTGCCGCATGAAGATGCCCAAGGCCGACCGTTACAAGACGGTTTCGCTCAAGACAACCGACATGGATGTGGCGCGGGAACGCGCCTTCGATCAAGACGCAGACATCCGATTCCGCTTAAAACATGACGTTCCTGTGTTCAACCATCCCTTCCGCGAGGTGGGGAGAGAGTATCTGCTGACCCAGGAGGCGCGGGCGAAACGCGGAGAGATCAGCGCCGCGCGGCCCAAGAAGGTCCGCGCCGTCATCGAAGGCGCTTTAGACAGATATGTAGGATCAACGCAGGTCCACCTTGTCGGTGACGAGCTTTGGGGCGGCTACCCAGCATGGCGGCGGGAGAACGGCGCGGGTCGTCACAAGCGCAACGGCGTTCGGGAAGTCAGCGACGACATGGCGCAAGCCTTCGCGGATAAGGAAGCCGAGCGCCGCACCAAGGTTCAGCAGACCCTCGGCATCCGAGTGTTGAGGCCGATTGAGGTCAAGCCTTCCGAAGAACGGGTGGTTCCTTTCATCAGTGATTCCACCATCCGCTTTGAGATGTCCATCTTCGGTGCGGTGATGAATTACTCCATCAAGAAACGCTACGTTCCAGCCAGCCAGCGTTTCGACGAGCGCCCCAAGCTCAAGTCCATGCGACGCGATGAGTTCACGCTGGAGGAATATCGCAAGCTCCACACTGTCGGAAGGAAGTGGATTGCTGAGGCGGATAAACCTTCCAGCATTTGGTATCGGACTGTCACCTACAACATGATCCTGATTGCGTGTAATACAGGCATGAGGCCAGCGGAGATGAAGAATCTGCGCTGGCGCGACATCATGCCCGCAAAAGACCGCGAGGGGCGTGAGATCGTTGTGCTGTTCGTGCAAGGCAAGGGCAAGTCGCGCAAGCTGGTGGCTCCCAGGAGCGTTGGAGATTATCTGGAGCGCATCCGCGTTATTTCCAAAGCCAAGGAACCGAACGACAGAGTATTTACCAACGTCACGGGCAAGCCTGCAAAAACCCTTTACAGCTCGCTGATTGCCAACCTTCTGAACGAGGCGAATTTGCGCGAAGGCACGCAGGGCGTTCCGCGTTCGACGTACTGCTTCCGGCATACCTATGCCACGCTCCGATTGCAGGAAGGAGTGGACGTGTATTTCCTCGCCGAGCAGATGGGAACTTCCGTCCACATGATTGAAAGCCACTATGGACACGTGAACACCATCAAGCACGCCGACCGCGTGTTGCAGGGCATGGCGGGATGGGAACTGCCGCAACCGGAACCGGACGATACCAAGGCCAAGGCGTCAAAAGCGGCAGCGATCCGCGATCAGTCCAAAAGAGGTCAGCGCAACAAGCCGCGCTGACCTGAACCTCCCCAAGCCGTTTTTTGCCGGAGCCGCTGGCGGAGGCTGGCGCAGGGAGGTAATCGTCCCAATGTCCGGCCCGCGGATTCTCCTCACTGAGATTGTTCTGATTTGCCGCTGCCCCGCTGGGGCGTTTTTAGCGGCAAATCTCCCTTGCACGTGCCGCCGCTGGCGGCTGTACTTCGTGCAGCTCCAATCTCTTAGTATCGGGGAAGGGGTCTGGTAAGGAAACGCTATGCTGCCGCTCCCTCCAATAAGAACCGGACATGACAGTTCCAAGTCATCCGGCTTCAAGCCGTGTGCAAGCCGCGCGCGAGCGGAACCGGTAGCCATCGGTGTATCAGCTCGATGCTGCCCGTATCTTCCGCTTGGGCGAGAGAATTCACTCGTTTTTGGGTTCAGAGCTACACATTTTCTTACACATCTTGGGTCATGCTTGAGCTAACCCGAAGAACAAATTGGAGAAATTGACAGACGAATCGGAATGAAAATCCGCAGGGCTTAAACGACCCATGAGGGTTCAAGTCCCTCCGCCCGCACCATCGCTTTCCGAGATCGTCAACTAGATCGACCACGCACTCCAAGTAAGATATCCGCCCAATGGCTATCCGCCTTTCAGCATGACCATGTTTACACTCGCTTCCCGTAATCAATTTTGCGATGTCTGACCATTGGGCAGCTGGTGGTTGCCTACGCTACTGGTTTATGTGCCAGAGAATTGCCGGCTGGTTTCTGTCGATTTTCTTTATCGCTGGCATCACCGGCCTAGCGCACCTGTGGTGTAAGCGACTCCGGAACGCATTAAAAAAAGCGCCCAGTAAGACTCAGGGCTTGGGAGCCTTGGGGACAGTTTGGCGGCGGTGTGACCGCATGTGATTTATCCCGGCAAGTGCTGACACTAGCAGCGTGGGGATCACGGCAACATGACCTAGTACGCCTGCCATATCGGGCCAGATTAGACTGGCCACGACGAACAAGCCAAGTGTGAGTGCAAGGCCAGCGACAATCCACAGCAGAGTCATCCAGCGCTTGTTGCTCTGCACCATCGCCCATGTCACAGCGACAAGATATGCAACGAGCGGTAGTGGCGATGACGGCGCGGGAGCAGCGTTCATTTTGACTCGTCAGGATCAGCGTCAACAGCAGTGGGGTCGTATGCGAAGGGATTCCGGCCTACAACTGTGCCTTCCCTCTCCAAGGCATGTATCGCAGACCATACGATCTCGTTTGTGAATCCGGTCTGATCCCTGATCTCGTCGATCATGGCTCCCCTCGGCATCGAGCGATGAAGGACTTCTTGGACTTTGGCTACCTGTTCTGGGGACGCCTCTATAGTTGATGGCGACATGCCACATTTTCCCACACTGACTATTTACCAGTGTGATTCCTCTTTCCCGCCAGGCCGCTATTAGAAACGCGAAACCGCGCGAAAACGGGATTTTCGGTACTGGGCTAAAAGCATGTTGCTGATTTTCTCGCTGATCTTTTAGGATTCCGACTTATGACAAGCCAAACAAGGAAGTTCATCGAAATCGCAGACATTATAGGGCTTCGTTTCGACTGCAAGGCCAAGGAGTGCGGGGCGAGCCTCACGCTAGCGACATTTGAGGCGATAAATCGAAACAGCCCACTTAAGGAGTGTCCGAATTGCGGCAAGCAATGGGCGCTGCTGACCGAGGCGGATTACCAGCACGAGTTTAAGACGCTTGTGGACTGTCTCCGGAAAATTGCCGCCGCGCCGATGGGCTGTGTTTTTACGCTCGAAATCAAGCCTGAGATTCAAGAAGCTCCTTCATTGTCCAAGCGTGGTCAGTAAGTCCGCTCTCCATTGCCGGGGTGACGCGGAGGGTCTGGTGGATGCGGCAGAAGTTGTACCACGCGAAATACAGCGTGACGGCAGCTTGCAGGTTTTCGAGCTTCTTGCTGAAAGCGTTCGTGAGCCGCGTAAAGCGGCGCATTTGCATTCGCATCGTGAGGTTCTGGCGTTCGATATGGCTTGTGCTGATGTGCGCGGGATCGGGCCGTCCGTCGCGCACTTTGGATATAACCTCCGTGATTTTTGGTGGGGAGTATCTTTCGTCCCCGTGTTGGCCGTAGTCACCAAATAGCTTTACCAGTTGCGCGAAGTCCACAGTTCCACCGAATACATCTTCGACACCGCGCTCATAAAAATGGAAACCATCGGTTGTGAGTTGAAATCTCGCAGCGGTCAACCGCGTCCGCAAGTCGCGCAAAAAACGCAGAGTCGTTTCGCGTGTGCGCTTGCCGATTACGAACGACGGCACCAGTTTGGTCTCCGCGTCCATCGCCACAAACACCCATTGGTCGCCAACTTCGGCGGGATCGGACTCTCGGACGTTTCGCCGCTTCTTGCCTACGAAGCACCAGATTTCGTCGCTTTGCACGTACCTGGCGCTGACTCCGCGCATCTTCGCGTTCATCAAACGAGAGACGTTGCCAGCCGCCGTATTCATCAGGCTAAGAATCGTTCCCTTGTGCAGTCCGGTCACGCGGGAAATGGCGCGAACGCTCATTCCCTCAAGCATCAGGGAAAGAACCTTCGCCGCTGTCTCGGGATCGGTATAGTGCGTCCCAAGCTTGGGAGCGGCTTCGCAGAAAGTGGAATTGCAGGAATTGCAGCGCCAGCGCTGGATGTGGCGTACCGACGAAACCGAATCTTTTGCAGGTTTGGTGCTGGCATCTGGTGCAGGTCATGTGGTTTCTCCGCTTGCGTTCTGCGGAGAAACCAGCCAAAATAGATTCTCTAGGTCTGAGGCGTGGGTCACTCCGCGCTTTGGATTAGCCCCGCCTACGGCTCTAACCGCAGACGGGGCGCTTAATTACGGGCTAACTTGTGGTGGGGGTCTGATTGCCACGATTGGCCTCCTTTCGATCCCACCGCTCAGTGTGTCAGCAGCACTGAGCGGTTTGTATTTGCGTCCAAAGTCATTCCTCGCCAGCCAACCTGCGACTGATGTTGGAGATAAATCCATTCCACTCGCTCTTTCGTGCCCACTCATATTTCATCGGCCCCGAACTTACTTTCGGCGGAACCTCTCGAATTTCTCCCGCTTCTTTCAATCGCCTAATTATCGTGTGCACGGATGCCAAGAGATTCCTTTGCTCGGGCACTCCGAGATGTTCCACTCGATCCCTCACTTCCGTAGGAAGAAGCGGTCTTTCTGCCGACCTGAGCACCGTGCGGCAAGCATCAGTGATCCCCGTGACAAGACCAACGGGAGGCCCAGAATCTTCCTCCAGTTCGGAAAGCTCCTGCAACGCGGCAATCACTCGTTTCTGTTTCGCGATTCGTGTTGCAAGTTCGTCCTGCTCGACAAGCATCAGTTGGAGTTTGTCTCTCGCTTGCTCGACTTCAGATTTGCGGCGGTTAACCATAGACAGGAGTATTAGACACTATGTCACACGCGATGTCAAGAGGAAAAACAGGATGGGATCAAGCTATTGAGGAAGCCGAGGAAATGCTAGCACGGGTCGAGGCTAAAGCACGACGGCTCCGAACCTCGATTGCCACTCTCCAAGAATCTAGAGATGCCGGGGAACAATGGCCAATCAAATCAGCAACACAGAATTAGCCCACTACCGGATTTTCTGTCCCCGCTCTGAGTGGCGACGCTTAACGTACAATGTCTAGCCATTACAGGAGTGACACCTAATGAAGCCAGCGAGTCGGAATGTGTTCGTCCGCGTTGGCCGCATGATTTCATACTCTGGCCCGCGAGAGGGCGACGAGCGGCCACTGGGGGGCGGCAAACATAATGTGAACCGTCTGGGTCACGAAGCTTTCAATTTCTTTCCTGATTTTGGAGGAACACTGTACGGCACCGTTGGAATCATGACTGAACACATCGACCTTCTGAATATCGATCCGACGCAGGCAAGAGACTCCAAGAGCGTTGACGGAGTGCTTGTTGTTTTCGTTGCTCCTTACGACGGCGGGCAACGAATCGTAGGATGGTACCGTAACGCAACGGTCTATCGCACGAGCGTTCCATACCCGCGCGAGGTCGAGGACCGCATCCAAGAACATTTCGATAGCAAAGGTATATCAAACAAGAGTTTCCGCAATTACCGTCTAAAAGCTAAAATTTCAGACGGCGCGGTTCTGCTCCCGGAGGGAAGGAGGGAACAAAATTTGATCCCGAGTGGTCATCGTGGAGAAATGGGTCAATTCAATGTTTGCTACGCGTACAAGAATCGCGTGCGCAAGACCTCTCCGTGGATACAAAGGACAATCGACTTTATTGACGACTATCATGGCCCCAACTTATTGAGCTCGGAAGCTGAGGCTGACGCCGAGGCTGAGAGCTTCGACGCTCAAGAACGAGCCGCCGGGTTTCAGCCTGATTCTAAGATTCGTGCGGTAATCGAGGAGTACGCGATGACGCAAGCAAAAAAGAAACTTAGAGGCTTGGGGTTCAACAACTTCGTCAATACCTCTAGGCGAAAGTGCTATGACTACACATGCGAGCGGGACGGCATTCTCTACTACGTCGAAGTCAAGGGGACTAGAGGGTCAGGCGCGTCAGTAACATTAACCAAGAACGAGATCGAACACGGGCAGAAATACCAACAGCATTCGATTGCCGTGATCGTGCATCACATTCGAGTAAACAAGAAGAGCGCAAGCAAAGGAACCACACAGGTTTGCCTTCCTTGGATTCTTGAAGGTGCAGCGCTGGAGCCGACCCAATATAACTGGACCGTATCAAGATCCCCCGAACTTCCTGAAACATAACTTCCTTGATGTGATGTTCGGCTATCCTGTCCTCGTTCCCATTACCAAACCGTCTTCAGGCTGGCGGCGCGGATGCGCCTGTCATGGCTGATAACCGGCACACCGAAATAGACACCGGTTGCCGCCACCATGCGGTCTGGCATGTCCGGTACTTCGGCGCGTGACACTTGCCGCATGGCTTGGACAATGGCGGCACTAATAACGGCCTCCGTAAAAACGTGTTCGGGGTCGGCCAGGGCTTGCGTCAGTTCATCATAGGCCGACGCCGGCAAAACGGTTCTTCTCGATCAAATAAACGACCTCGGCCAAGCTTATGGTGGAAATGGCAATCTTGCGTCTTGCGGTCGCTGCTTCGCTAATAAAGGCTTCGGCGGCAGCGGACAATCTCTTGTCGTCGAATAAATGCCAAAGGGCCGTGTGAGTATCGGCAACGCCAGCAATCATCAAAAATGTTCACCGAAGTTCTGGAACATATCGGCGCGGTTGGCGTCGATTTCCTCTGCCGATGGAGCCTGCCCGTATTTGGCGAACATGCCACGCCCCGTTTTGAACGGAACACCCGACGATTGGCCTTCGAGCGCGGACGCGAGATCGCGTTCAAGAACCTCGCAAACATAACCGGCGGGGGAAACGCCATGTGCGTTGGCCTGGACCTTCAGGGCCGCTTCAAGCTTCTCTGGAAGTTCGATCATCATGGCTGATTTCCTTTCTCCATGACCAATTGTAGCGATTTCCACGGCGTGGTCAAACACTCATCACAGGCCCCTAATAATGGCCTCTCCCCTCCGTTTTCCCAGCTTCTCCGTCTTCGCTCAACCTGAACCAACCACCTTCCCATTCGGTGTTCTTGGCCGAAGTCGTCTTCCTTTCATTTTTTTCTCCACTCAACCCGCGCCTAACAAGACCGGCGTTATTCCAGCGGTGCTCCCTGTCAAGGGTCTGCGATGAACGCGGAAAGACTGCGCCCTTGACATGTCCGCGCCGCTGAACGCCTTCAGAACCGTCGCGGGTTTCGCGAAGAAAAAAATTGTTTTTGAAGGAGAATACGATGCAATACACCACCGAAAGAAAAGACGTTTACAGCCGTATCACCGCGCAAATTGTGGAGCATTTAGAAAAGGGCGTTCGCCCGTGGATACGTCCCTGGAATGCCGAGCACGCCGCAGGTCGAATTACCCGGCCACTTCGTCATAACGGCCAGCCCTACTCCGGTATCAATATCCTGTCTCTCTGGATGTCCGCTCTAGGCCAGAGTTTCACAGCACCAATCTGGATGACCTTCCGCCAAGCGAGCGAGTTAAACGCCCATGTCAGAAAAGGCGAGAAAGGCTCGCTTGTGGTCTACGCCAACGCCATCACGCGCACCGAGCATGACGACAAGACCGGCGAGGATACAGAGCGCGAAATCCCCTACATGAAAGGCTATACGGTTTTCAACGTCGAACAGATCGAAGGCTTGCCCGAAATCTACTACGCGAAAGCCACTCCAACCCGTGATTCTGTGGCACGTATTGAACATGCAGAGAAGTTTTTCGCCAGCATGGGAGCAACGATCAAACATGGCGGAAATCGTGCTTACTACGCGCAGGAGTTGGATTACGTGCAGATGCCGCCCTTTGAAGCCTTCCGCGATGCTGAGAGCTACTACGCCACTCTTGCTCACGAAGTGACACATTGGACAAAGCACCCGCAGCGTCTCGACCGCGAATTTGGCCGCAAGCAATGGGGCGATGAAGGCTACAGCCGCGAGGAACTCGTTGCCGAGCTTGGCTCCGCCTTCCTGTGTGCCGACCTCGAATTGCATCAGGAATCGCGCGAAGACAATGCCGCCTATATCGCGACATGGTTGGAACTCCTCAAGAACGACAACCGCGCCATTTTCACGGCAGCCGCCCATGCCCAACGAGCCGCCTATTACCTCAACCAGAAAGCCGCCGCCGCGCAGGTTCCCGAGACCTGCGCGGCTTGATTCGTGTAGAGTTTTGTTGGGGAACGCGGTTCCCCCTTCACTCGTCTTGGCCGCCTTCGGGAAATCTATTGCGGTCGTAGAGGCCAGCCTCCATTGCTGCCCGCGACAGACGACCAAGAGCAGCATGACGCTCCTCGTCGCGCTTCTCGGCGTATGCCAGAACATCCCGCAAATACACTCGTCGCTGATTCCCGACGCGGTGGTACGGCATCACTCCCGTTTCGAGCAACTTGACGAAAAGAGGTTGTGACATTCCTAGCATGTCCGCAGCGTGCAAAGCAGTAACAGCCCGATCGTCTCGAACCATAGAGCGACTACCTTTCCCAACGCCTGATAAAAGGATCGCATAAAACGGGGATTCAGAGTTTCTACGCGGTCGTAAACTCGGAATTCGGCCCGCCTTTCCTTCCTCGCGTGATGATTTCAGAGCGGTCCTCGCCGTCAAGGGTTCGCTGCGCCGCGCCTGCTAGGCACGCCCTTGACCGCTCCGGCTCGCTCCGAACCGCGTTCCACTATGGAAGGAAAGAAGAGGACTGCAAAGGCCGACCTCATACACATTCTGCCGGCAACTGCTAATGCTGCAAACTATGCGTAATCATTTGAGGAATACTCGAAATAGTCGCAATAGTCGAAATACGCGACGGCCTTGGGAGGCTACAATCTCTCTCGCATAAAAAGCGGCGAACAATTCACATTCAATTTATGAATTCGCGCTGAATGCATGTGTGATACTGCAATCCTCTGGCGAGATCTTCGGCTCTCTGCGAAACCCTTCCAGAAATTACAGCGTCTCACTGGTGCACTCCATGCAAGGACAGGAATGTGTATCGAATGTGAACGGACTCGTGCGGGTGGTACAGTACGTGCGCGTGTCCACCGAGGATCAACAACAATCCACTGAAAATCAATTAGATTCTATCCGGTGTTACGCGGAAGAGCGCGGCATGGAGATTGTAGGGACCTATTCGGAAGCGCGCGCAAAGTGAGGCGCGTGCGAGAACGCACGCCTCCGAAACCGGCGGGACCTGCTCGGGTGGCACAGTACGTTCGGATGTCCACCGAACACCAACAATATTCCACGGAAAACCAGATGGATACCGTGCGTCGTTATGCTGAAGCGCGCCGTATGGAAATCGTCCGAACCTACTCCGATGAGGCCAGGAGCGGACTCAACATCGAGGGAAGGGGCAGTTTACGCGAGCTGTTGAGCGACGTTGAGAGCGGACGCTTGTTCCACCCTAAAGTATTCTTGCTTTCATAGACGATTCGGCCCGCAATTTTCGTGCCGTCCATCACTTGCTGGATAATGTCGGCACCTTTGACCCCGCGACCGATTCGCTCGATCTTATCGTTCGGGAATGCACGCCTAAGCTCGCTGTACAGGTCTAGTTCGGCCTCGTTCCCGAGCCGCTCGCCACTTTGCTTTTCGAGCTTCCGCGACATATCATCCAACTTGCCCTGCAACATCGCCGACTCTCGTTCGTGGCGTACCCGGTCATTCTCGCGTGCCGCTTGCAGTTTCTCCAGCTCGGCTTCATTGCGCTTAGTGGCAAGCTGGACGGTCTTGGCAACTTCTTTTCCTAGTCGAGTGTTGAACTCTTGGCGAACCTGCTGCACTTCTTTCTGTCTGCGGCCCTCGGCCTCATTGATTCGCTTTTCAGCATCGAGGAGTTGTTTTTTGACATTCCGCTCCGCCTGTCTCCTTGCACTCTCCCGCTCCGAGGAGAGACGTTCGGTGTAGTCCTTTTGAAGTTTTCTTAATTCGCGCTCCTTCTCCTGCTCAGCGCGCTGCGCGCGTTCCTCGGCACTCCGCAGCTCTCGCTGGACATGCTTTTCTGCTCTTTGCCTTGCCATCTCACGCTCGGCAGTCAATCGGTCGTCATACTCTTCCTGGAGTTTCCTTTTTTCAGCGATGACCACGGGCGACGCTAGTTTCTGTATGCGTGCGTTTAGTTCGTGCGCGTGAACGCCTTTAGGTAGGGCTTGGCCGCATAGCGGACATTGATTTGACATGCTGACTCCTGGTCGAGCTATATCACACTTTGCCGAGCATCCATCAGGCGTAATTCATTACCTGATGACTTTGGTCACTTCTGCGAAAGACATTGTCGTATCCTGCGCGTGTCTTTACTGCTACCAGCTCCACACTGGCATCTGCAGCAACAATCAGATCAGTGCCGTGAGCTGCGCTTCATGTGCATAGTCGGAACATCCATCATGTTGCTGTTTACGACAGGTTGGGCGACTACATAAAATCGCGTTGACATTTTCGTTCGTCCCAGCGCTCCGCGACGGCTTCAAATGCTCGTGTTTCCATGTTCGTGTGACCTAACCGTGATAACTGTGCGCATTCCTCCCTGTACCTCTTTCCATGCTTGCCTCCGTAGATTCGATGCAGGAGGAAGTCATGCATATATCGATACGGTCCGAACGTCAGCGACGCAGGGCCTTACATATGCTGCTGGAGGTCGAAGCACTCCACTTAACCGAGTGTGAATGTATGGAAACCTGCAAGATGCTGCGCGAACTGCGTGAGGACATAGCTGAGTTGAAGGGGCCGCCAAATAACAAAAAACGCCTCAAATGTCGGGATTGTTGCCGCCCAATTTTACTGCCGCGCATTAGAGCGCCGGAGTCGGGTCCCTCTGAATGCTCACTGCTTAAGCGAAGATCGTTTGAACAGCGCCGCTTGACATCCCGTTGACGACGGTGCTTCTTCTGGATTTCTTGCTTAATAACAGCAAAAACCCACGGTCTTGATCGTGGGTTTTGCGATTCGAGATAATGCACATGCTACGTCTAACGATAAAATCTGAGTCACTTCATCGAACGATACTAAAAACGAATGCACTACTTCACGCCGAAATCGTAACCATCGTAGCCCTTGCCCTGATCGGCAATCAAGAGATACTCACCGGCGGGAAGATCGGCTTGAGGTATGATGGTCAGACTGTTACTGTTGGGAATGCGCGTCACGGTGAGGGGAACAACGTTCTTGTCTTCAATCTTAGCACCCGTCCAAACGCTAGCCTCGCAGTATTCTGCTTCACGATGGTCTTTCTTTACATCGAGCTTAACCAATGCGATTGCCTGTGTCGAAATGTCCATTTGGGAGACCAAAGTGAATACAGGACGACGGTCTGGCAGTTGTACGATGGCGGCAGAATTGCCGTACAGCCACTTGCCTTTTACTTTGGCAACGCCGTAACTAAACGCTGCCTTAGCCACTCCACTCGTTTTGAACCCAGAACTTGTAGCTAGCTCTAAGCGGGATAAACCGGACGCGGCTTCGTAATATACACCCGCTACGGCGGGAACAGGCTTGTCTTGAGCCAGCGACACAACGCTCGCCAGCAGGAACAACATTGCGATTGCTACGATTGTCTTTTTCATTGTCTCCCCAGTTTTTCCACGGGATCCCAGTTGTTAAGCCATCTCGTGAAGTTGCGAGTTGGTTCCCGATATTTGCCGTTGGCTACGCAAATTCGATTTTCACTCCCCAAGCCCCTCGCCTCCCAGCAGTTCTCGCTTTCCGTAACCACAGGTAGCTCTGAATCGTTTTCTGCGAGCCGTGAATTGATTTGAGCCGCCGAAGCAACGCCTTCGGCGGAACGATGACGAAATCCTTCGAGCGCCTATCAAACCCAAGCAGTACGAATACCCAGAAATCTGCTGGCGATGCCCGAAGCTTATCTCGGTGATCGTCCACCAGCCACATGCGCGGAGAGTCGTTTGAAATTCTGGGTTCATATGGGTAACAAGGAAATCTTTGGAGAACTTTACTTGAAGCGATACGGTACGGCGACCCTTGCGGTCGGATGACAAGTTTAAAAGACAAAGGCGCGGCTTTAGGCCGCGCCCTTTCGACCTTAGTCGACTACGCGACGGGGGTTTCAGCGGGGGAGTGCATTTGCGCCGGCATTTGGATTTGGATGATGTTGTTCTTGATGGCATAGACCACCAGATCCCGAATCGAGTGCAGGCTGAGTTTGCGCATAATGTTGCTGCGGTGAGTTTCCACGGTCTTGGTGCTCAGATTCAGGAGCGTGGCTACCTCCTTGGAACTTTTTCCCTCGGCCAGCAATTGGGTGATTTCGCGCTCCCGGACGGTGAGGGTCGGCAGGCTGGGGGCTTCATTCCGCGAGACGACGTGGCCTTTGTCGAGGAAGCCGGCCAACACCAGGTCGTTGACGCGCGGGGTGAAGAACATACGCTTGCTTTGCAGGGCTTCGACGGCGGAGACGAGGTCGCGCGCGGCATCGGATTTCAGCACAAAGCCACGGGCACCGGCATCAAGGGCCTCGCGAATCACCTGATCGGAGTCAGTGATAGTGAGGACGATCACTTTGAACTGCGGATCATGTTGCATGAGCTGGCGCGTGGTGTCGAGGCCGTTGAGGCTGGGCATGCCAATGTCGATGATGACGACATCGGGTTTCAGACGCTTGGCCATTTCCAGTGCTTCGCGGCCGTCGGATGCTTCTCCGCAAATTTCCCAGCCTTCGTGTTTCTGAAGCAACGAGCACAATCCGCGACGCACAATTTCATGATCGTCGGCTAACAGGATTCGCAGTTTCATGGCAGATCTCCTCCAGGTAAAGCCTTTCTGAGTTCGACGGGCTGAGCCCACAGCGGCCAGCCTTCATCCCGAAACCTGGGGGCTTCGGGCTAATGCTGTAAAAACGCGGTGCTGACTGACGGATTCGACGGCTTCCAATAAATCGCGAGCGGCATTCGATTTAACGACGTATCCCCGGGCACCCGCATCGAGAGCCTCGCGCATCATCTGCGGTGAGTCATGCTGGGTCACGAACAAAACTTCCAGACCGGCGTTTTTGTGCTTCTGCTGAATCAGCCGGCAGGCCTCCAGCCCATTCATGCGTGGCATGGTGACGTCGAGTACAACGACGTCTGGTTGTAAACTTTCAACCTTTTCCACGGCTTCCATTCCATCGGAGGCTTCGCCTACGACTTCCCAGTCACCCCGGCCTTGTAAAAGAGTTCTTAGCCCTTGCCTCACGATAGGATGATCATCGACCAGCAGGATGCGAACCGCCATGCTGTTTTCGTTTCTCCGCTGCTGCACCGTGTAAACCTCTTTAAAGTGTTCCACGGTTGGCTACAGTTTAAGTTGGCCCTGCCGCAGACTTCTATTTGAGCTATTCAAATTTATAATCAGGCAAATTCCGTATACACAGACCCTATAGAAGCTAGCACGCTCACAAGCAGGTCCGAATACAGCGAATACTGTATTCTAGGCCTCCTGCCTAACAGAACCTAATTCTCGACCGAAACGCCGGTAGGAAAGTAGGTTCGGGCGTGCAAAAGCGCGTCCACTGCCTCGACGATTGAGCCGACATCCGATTTGGCACAAGCACCCCGAATCCCGGCGCGGCGAGCCTCATCGGCCAACTGCTTGGATAAATGGATGGTCACCAACAAAATCGGGATTTCAGGAAAAAGGCCAGAAATCTCGCGAGCGACGTCCAAGCCATTCAAATCGGGCATCTGGAAGTCGAGAAGAATCATATCTGGCGGATTTTTCTTTACCCGCTGCAGCGCTTCCCCGCCGGTTCGAGCCTCGTCGCAGACCTGCCAGGTGCTTTGCTGCTCGAGCAAAGCCCGCAAATAGTGGCGGACCGCGGGGTTATCGTCAACAACAAGAATGCGAACCAAGCCTCCCGCCCTTCCCGGTCTAATTCGTTAAGATAGGATTCCACAGCTTCGACCGCAATACCGTGAAGCCCCTACAACGTTTGATGCTACCGGTGATACATGCGCTTAACTCACCAGATACCTTTGTCACTACCGGTCATTTTCATTTCAATGGCCGCAGCCGCAGCCAACGGGGGAAGCAGGCTGAGGCGGAACGTGCTTTGCAGATCGCCGTTCAGCAGCAGGCGTTTCCACTCCGCAGCGTAGAATCGAGCGGCCTGGGGAAAAATCGGGATCCGCAGGAACTTTCTTTTGAAATAAACCAGCTCATTGCCAAAGTGCGCAGCGTCGGTGACCAGCGATGGCAGTGGCAGATCGGTTCCGCGATAGGCTTTGACATAGCCGGAGATTGTGACCAGATAGGTTGCCAGACCATCCCACAGGCCGGCGGACTGCGCCAGTTTCTTGAGGTATGCATAATCGATGGCGCCGGACTCGACCAGGCGGGCATTATCGGCAACGTCGCAAAGGCGCAAGTAGAAGTGACGGTACATGCGTTGCAGAGTGCTGATCATGAGGCGATCTTCCGGAGCGGGCACACGGAAAGATTTTCCATCGAACTGCGCGAGGCTGGAGCGCGAGACCAGAGAATTGGTGATGGCGACTTGTTCGCCGGTCTGGCCCAGGCGCGAGATGTGGACCTCGACCAATTCGGGCAAGCCGGGAATTACGAAATTCCATTTGTTAGCCAGGCGGTCGCCCCAGCTGCGCGCGTCGGGTTGAGCTTTGAAATGCTTCGACATGACGGCCACGACGTCGGAGGGTTCGGCATTGGCATAGAGATCGAGGTCGTTGCCGAGGTCGGGCCAGTGATCGAGAGACTTGATCACAATGACGTCGCCGACTTCCTTCAGGGCGTCGCAGATAGGGGCGAGAAAGGATAGCGCATGCTGGATGCGCTCGCGCTCTTTGATAATTGCCTGATCCACCCACTCCACGCGTTCGTGCCCGGCTGTGACCATAGCTTGATGCAAGGCCGGGAAAGTGCGCGCGATTACGTGGTGCGAATTTGCCAGACTCCAGAGTTCGTCGAAATCTTCAGCCGTGAAGGTGGAAACGATCGTAGAAATATCTGCGTTGCGCACAGGAGCAACGAGGCTATTGTCGTTTGCTTCCAGAAGCAGGCGGGAGAGCAAAACCAGACACTTATTGGAGTTTTTTGCGCTGTCCATAGTTTTTGAGCTGCAAGTTTTCGAGCTACTGGTGTTTCTGTTCGCGGCAAAATTTAACCGCCGTTCTTCGATGAGGAAACTGGCCGCGCGGTTGTTGGCCGGCGAAGCTCAATTCGGCCTTTAATGCGGGTTGGACTGAGCGGTCGCATTGCCTCCGCAGTTCGTTTCGGTGCGTTGCTCGATGGCTGTTCCCTCCTCATAGTCGTTCCAGGTTTCGATCAAAAGAAACGGGAGCGGCTTGGAATTGTCGTAATAGCGCTGGTAAAAGTTCAAAGTTTCATCGAGAGTCTTGCCGCAGGCGCTTTGCATGTGACGATTAAGGCCCCAGGAAGCTTTGGAGTCGTCGAAACCGGGCCAGGCGCCGCCTACGGCGATTTTGCTCGGCTGTTTCTGCATGGTCTTGTAGAAACTGTCGAGATAGGCTTGCCCCCAGTTGCTGCCATCAGCGGCCCATCCGCCCGGACCGGGCTGCACCCAGGCGTAGGATCCGGCGAAATCATCGGCGTACTTTTCGGGTGGCTGATCTTTATAAATCAGCAGGGGAGGATTGTCCCAGCCGCTGAAGTGCTCGCGAACGCGGTCCCAATCGACGTGGCCGCCCTTGGGAAAGATGAAGACGACGGGACGACCATTATAGGCAAGATAGGCGTCGCGATACTTTGCGGTGGGGCCGAAATAATTTTTGTAGGCTTCGTCGAAAGATGCGATCTCGGCGTCGGTGGTCTGCGCATCATCATCCTGATCCTGTGCTTCGTTATAAAGCAGAGCCACCTGAAAGTGGGATTCGCTGGCAACTTGCTGCAACAATGCAAAGTTGTGGTCGGAATACGGATTGCTTTCGCCGTACCAATCCACTACAAAGGCGGAGATGCCCATCTGGCGGGCGTGCTGGATCTGTTTGCGCAAGACCGCGGGATCGTCGCTGGAGTAGCCAACATCGATGTGAGTGTGATTACCGAACCATGGCATGTAAACAGCGAGAAGCTTGGGGGAAATTCCGGGCGCCATGGAGTTCTGCTGCAGCATGCGATGGGCGCCGAGCGTGGTGCAACCGCTCGCCATCACAAATAAAAATATTAATAGACCCAGCAGCGATTTCGGCAAAAAGGAACTCCATTCTTCCGGCCTATCCAAGCTACATAAGATGCGTTCGGTGAAGGTGCGGTTGGCAGGGGGAGAGGCTTTGGAAGCCTGGGTAGCTGGGGCTTTGGAGCGTGTCAAAACTGCGGAACAGCTTGCAGTTGGCGAATCGTCCAGCGGTCGGCACCAGGAGTCATGAGAACAACGTAATGCACAGTGACATCCTGATCGTCGATGGTTTTGCTGCCGTCGAGAACCTGGAGGTGATATTGCGCGGTGTCGTGCAATTCGATGACGTCGCCCTCGGGAGAATAGAAGACCGCATCCAGGTGGTGATTCTGATTGGTATAACGGCGGCTCAGGCCGGATTGCTGCTGGCTGTTGACCGTTTGCCGCAGCCAGTGTTTGGCTTCGCCGGAGAAAGGTCCTTCCAGGGGATCGAAGGTGTTGAACTCGAATGCCCGGGCCATGCTCGTCCACGCGAGGCGATAGTCGCGCAAGATTCCACGCTCGGTTAGGTCTTCGACGGCCCGCGGGCCGGCTTTTTTAACGTCGAGTTGTACTTGCACGGAGGTATCGGCCGCGAATGCGTTCTTTGCGGGAGCGAGAAATAAACTACTCGCGAGAAGCACATAGAAGAGCGGCGCAAACATTGATCGGATGATTTCTGATTTTGTCGTCTCGGAAATCATGGTCTCTGAAATCATGGCTGGCCTCCGACCCGGATTTCGTTTCCCATGACCACACCGGAGGCGGCAGAAATGGTGGTTGCCCCGGCAGAGTCCATCTGCGCGCGAGCGATTCCCTGCTTGATGGGCGAGTCAACTGTATCTTTTCCATCGCGGCCAGTGGCGGTGAAGGTGACGATGGTGCCGTCGGGTAAAACATTCCCTGCACAATCGTGAACTGGTTCGGTTTGAACGAGGATTCCGCTTTTCGTGCGCTGGCCGGTGATGCGCAGGTTGCAGGGATCGGAGGCAACTTGCTGCAGCGCCCGTTGCGCAGTCAGATCATCCATAGAAGCCGTGATGCGCACGGGACCGGCGGACTTTCCGGAGGTGGTGCGAAACCATGCGATCCCGTTTTGCGTGCGAACCGCGCGAGAAAAAAGCGGTGTGTCTTTCGCGGTCAATTGAAAGTTGACGTTCACTGGTACGAGCACCAGGTTGCGGTATTGGTCGAAGGGAAAGGCCACGCCACTGACTGCATCGTTTCGCGCCACAGGGACGCGCGAGGGGTGAACGATAAAGCTTAGGCTGGCGGGCTTTCCCGCGCTCACGAAGAAAGCCGAGCTGTGACAAGTGTCGGCGCAGAGGATCGCCAGATAGCGGCCGGCGGTCTGCAGATCCTGCGAACTGAGATGGATGTCTTCGCCTAACGAGATCTCGCTTTTGCGCGAGGCTCCGGGACCGACCAGATAGAAAGTTGCCTTGCCACTTCCAGTGGTCGAAATAGTGGTCTCTTCACCGGCGGATGCGGAAGCAGGAACGCGAAAATCCTGGGCGGAGCATACTCCGGCCCAGGCGACCGCGAAGCAGATCAACACGAAAATTTGAAATCGACGCAACATTTATGACTTGTTCAAACTGTATTGATTGACCACAACATGAAAGCTGTGCACTTCGGAAGACAAATTTTTGGGAATCTCGACCGCAAAAGGCTGCGAAGATTGCGGCAGCAGCGCTCGATCGACATAGCCGTCGGAGACCCAAACTACTTTGCCATTGTTGTCGTAGAAGCTGGCGATCACGTGCGGAATGTTGACTGTTTGTCCTCCCTGATTCAGGAGTTCGCCGCGGAGAACGCTTTTGCCCTGCGGATCAGTTTCGATTCTTTGGTTCATAACACCGATCACAGGATCGGCTGAGGCGGGAACCAACGTTGCTTTCTCGTCCATGCGAACGCTTTTTACATTTTTCAGATGCAGCCCGGGAAAATCGATTCTGTAAGGAGAAACCTGTTTGGGCAACAGGATGTGATCGATTTTGTCGAAGCTGCTCTCTTCGTCGATTGGGTTGCCATTTTCACCGACAAGCGTGGCGTTGACGGTCACGAAGGCGGGCACGGTGTCGTCGTTGGTGACTTCACCCATGACCACAGCGCCCGAGCCGGAGTCGATCGCATTCATGGAAATGATTCGCACGTGGGGCGCGTCGATGTTTCGCGCTCCCCACTCATCGCCGGCGCTGCCGGTCACGAGATCCCAGCGAAGAAATGTAACCGGAATTACTTCCGCAGGAATGTTGGCCACTTGCACCTTGGGCCAGACGGCTTTCCATACCTCGCCGTCGCGAATGAAGTGAATATCACGAACATCTTCGAGCGGCCCGACGGGAGTGGAGAAATTCAAGTGCACTCGCATCTGCGCTTCGTCGTTCGTGGCGTGCAGCGGGCGTGATTCATAGCCTTCTAAACTGGAAAACGAGCGCAGGCTGCCATCGGATCCGGTCCAATCTTGAATGAAGGCCTGCTTCGTGATTCCGCTGGAAGAAGAAACGTCGGCGAAAGCGCGATCCCAGTTGCGACGCTGCACATCCAGCAAGAGGTTATCGACAGCCTGCTGCGGCGTGGTGGCTTTCGCGGTGTGCAGAGCTGAACCTTTGGTGACACCAACCGGAACTCCGGCCTGCGTAGTTACGAACAGGCCAAGGACCATCAATCCGACCGTCACCGCCACGAGAATAATGGGCACAGCATATTTCATTGGATAATCCTCACGGCCAGTTAAGAGGCCACTCTTTGTCCCTGTCCTTGTTGTTGCCGTTCAGTGCCGGGCGTATGAACCGGGATGCCGCCGACGGCGATACGCCGAGTCTGGGGCAAGAAGAACTCGAAGAAGATGGCCAGGAAACTGACCCCGATGGGCAATATTCCCCAGAGCAAACCCTGCCAGACTGGCGGGATGGCATCAGAAGGGATTTGGTGCGCAGGCGGAACGTCTTCTTTAGACCACGCTGTAATCTCACCGTTGTTGAAGGTCTCAATTTTTCGCCATCCCACGAAAGTGAGCAGCGGTTCGTAATAGGGATCGTGGACAAAAATGTATTTCAATCCGTAGCGGTTGGCGTGCTCGAGCATGGCGCGCAGAGCGGACATGCCGGCGGTCCCGTAGAACTTGGAATTGGTCAGCTGGGCCGAGCCGTAGTGCGTCATCTCGGGCAGAAGGCGAGCTGAGTTGTAGTCGCCATCGACACTCCCAGCGTCGGTGTAGGTGGAAACCTTCGACAGTTCACTACCGAAGCCTAAAGTGAGATAGCGGTAGGAGTCGTGGCCGTCACGGTTCAGGAAAGCGATTACGGGCTGCACATTTATGGTGCCGGCAGGACGGAAAGGATTTGCGTTGAGCCAGAACAGGGCGGCACCAATGGTGGCCACCGACGCGAGTGCAAGTCCGACCGCGGCTTTTACCTGGAAACGATCGAGGAGTTCAACGGCAAGAACTCCGACGAAGGGCATCGCCATAAGAGTGGCCCAGAAGGTGAAGCGCTCGAACGTCAGAATCTCGAAGGCGCGTCCCAGCAACCAGCGGGGCAACGGAGTGGTGCCACCCAGCCCAAAAATAAAAGTGAGCCAAAAGCCGAACAGCAAGGGCCGCCAGCGTGGATTGGAGGCGCCGCGAATCACGATGAACGGAAGCGCTAGAAGCAGAGCGCCATAGGGAATCAAGAAATAATTGACTGCCGTAATGGAATTCAGCAGGAAATTGGCGCGGCTGTCGTGAGGAATCGGAATCTGGTGGATGGGATGTTGAATGAGAGCCAGCCAATATGGAAGAAGAACGAGAGCGACTCCTCCAGCGACGAGAACTCCAAAGACGGCTGCGCGCGACAAAACGCCAGTGATTGATCCGGCAACGCGTTCGTCACGCGCGTCCAGATACGCGGTCCAGATTACGGGTCCGGCAAACAAGACCACGCCGAAGATCAAAGTGACGTGATGGGCGGCGGCCGCAGTGAGGCCGACGGCAACACCTTTGATGAGAGAACGGCCGGAAGCTTCCGTCATCCACTCGTAGAAATACGGCAAGGCGTTCAAGTAAAGAGCTGCGGAAGCAACGGTTGCGAGCTGTCCTGCCTGGTACACAAGGAAAGCTAAGGCGCCGAGAAAGACGGTGCCTAAAGCGGCATAGCTGGCGGCGCGATCATCGATCCAAATCCGGGCGAAGCGAAAAACTCCTACGGGCAACAGCATGACCGCGATCAACTGCACCAACATGTAGCCCATTTTCAATCCGACGACATTCGAGAGCAGGGCGATCCACTGGTGCGTTAGTGGAGGATAGGTGGTTTGAGAGAAGCCGGCAAACCACTTTTCATTCCAGGGATTGAACCAGTGATGAGCGTAGTGCGAGGCAAAAAACATGTGAAAATTTGCGTCGAACGAGCCGGCAGGAAGCTCCATCAGCAGGAGCGGCCCGTGAACGGCAAGCGCGACCAAGACGATTGCTAGAAGAGGAATCGGCCGAGAATAGTTGCTGTAGTTACCGTAGTTACTTGGGACGGTGCTCACTATTGTGCGCTCCTATCGCGCGCGCCCATACCTTGCAGCGAACAGCTTGGATTCGGAAATCCGGGCCGGGGTTTACTTTTTTCTGCGGGTTTTCCCGTAGGGGTTTGATTAGAAAAGCAGCCTTAGCGGGAAGAGTGGCATCTGATGGTGGCCGCAGAACTTTGTGATGCGGGAGGTAAATCAAGACTTGCGCCTAGCGTGGTGAATCAGTGAAAAGCCGATATCCGCTCACGAGCTTTTGCATCGTTTTTCTTTTCAGTACGGCTCTCGCTCAAACCTATGACATTAATGGTCAGGGGAGTAGTGCGCCTAAAAACCAGAAGAGCCAGCCGAGTTCCTCGCAGCCGGCACAGGAAGGCAGTTCCGATCAGAGCGGAAATGGATTTGGGTGGGGATCGAGCATTGACGTGGCACGCGAGGCGCGAGCCGCGGACGAAGCGCTGAAAAGAAATGATTACGCGGCGGCGGTCTCGTTTGCGGAGCGCGCTGCGAAATCGGCTCCACAAGATGCAGAGCTATGGTTTTTACTCGGCTATGCTGACCGGCTGGGCGAGCATCTTCAAGCTTCGGTTGACGCCTACAATCGCGGACTTAAACTGAAACCGAATTCGACGAACGGGATGGCGGGCCTGGCGCAGACTCTGGCGAGAATGGGCCGGGTCGCAGACGCGGAGGCGTTGCTCAAACGGGTCACCGACGCGAATCCGAAAGATGCGAACAGCTTGCAGTTAGCGGGCGAGCTTTTGTTGAATTCGGATCCGACGCAGGCTCTGGATTTTTTGAAGCGCGCCGATATGGTGAGGGCTTCGGCGCACACCGATCTGCTGATTGCGCATGCGTACGAACGGCTGGGACAGCCGGGTGAATTTACTCACTATCTGAATCTGGCGAAAAGCCGCGCTCCCAATGATCCCGAAGTGATGCGCGCGGTGGCCGGTGAGTTTCGCGATCAAGGACAGTTCGATCAGGCGATCGCGACTTTAAAGGCCATTCCCAAGAAGACGACTGACATCGAAGCCGAACTCGCCTACACCTATGAGCTTGCGGGAAAGCAGCAAGAAGCTGCAGACCTGTATACGCGGCTGGCGAAGGCGGCGAAGGGCAACATTGGATTGGATCTGAGCGCGGCGCAAGCTCTGGTTGGATTGGGGCAGATGGATGCGGCGCAGGCATTTCTTGATGACGCGAAGAAGATCGACAGCAACAACTACCGGCTGCACGCGATCGAAGGAGCAATTGCAGAAGCGGACAATCGTTATGCGGATGCGAGCACGGAGTACAACCTTGCCATCAGCAATCTTCCGGCGAACGTTCAGGAAGGGCCGCTCTATCCCATCGAACTTCGATTGAATTTGTATGAACTGGCTCTCCGTCAGGAAGATGATGCGGCGGCGAAAAAAGAGCTGGACGCGGCAGCGGCGGCGATTCAGCAAGTGAATGTGTCGCCGGCTTCGCGTCCTGAAATGTTGCGGCTGCGGGCGGCGATCGAGGCGGGGTCCGGCAATACGGATGCGGCGAACAAGGATTTGCAGGAAGCGTTGTCGCTGGCGCCGGGGAATGTGAATTCGCTTTTGAACTACGCCAGCTTGCAGTGGAAGATCGGACAGAAGGATGCGGCGCAGGCGACTTTCGAAAAAGTCCTTGAAACCGATCACAACAATCGAACCGCGCTGGCTTCGCTGGGCTATCTGGCGCGCGATAAGGGAGACACGAAGCTAGCAGAGAGTTATTTCAGGCGGGCGGTGA
>CAVRWS010000018.1:0-9694 GCA_963724815.1 uncultured Acidobacteriaceae bacterium | reverse complement strand
CTGCGATCAAGATGACGAGGGGAAAGCGCGGCGCGAAATTCGATCGGGTGAATTTCGAAGTCGTTAACTGGAAAGGCCTGCTGAAAATCGCGGCCAGATTGAAAATCATGGCTGGCCTCCGACCCGGATTTCGTTTCCCATGACCACACCGGAGGCGGCAGAAATGGTGGTTGCCCCGGCAGAGTCCATCTGCGCGCGAGCGATTCCCTGCTTGATGGGCGAGTCAACTGTATCTTTTCCATCGCGGCCAGTGGCGGTGAAGGTGACGATGGTGCCGTCGGGTAAAACATTCCCTGCACAATCGTGAACTGGTTCGGTTTGAACGAGGATTCCGCTTTTCGTGCGCTGGCCGGTGATGCGCAGGTTGCAGGGATCGGAGGCAACTTGCTGCAGCGCCCGTTGCGCAGTCAGATCATCCATAGAAGCCGTGATGCGCACGGGACCGGCGGACTTTCCGGAGGTGGTGCGAAACCATGCGATCCCGTTTTGCGTGCGAACCGCGCGAGAAAAAAGCGGTGTGTCTTTCGCGGTCAATTGAAAGTTGACGTTCACTGGTACGAGCACCAGGTTGCGGTATTGGTCGAAGGGAAAGGCCACGCCACTGACTGCATCGTTTCGCGCCACAGGGACGCGCGAGGGGTGAACGATAAAGCTTAGGCTGGCGGGCTTTCCCGCGCTCACGAAGAAAGCCGAGCTGTGACAAGTGTCGGCGCAGAGGATCGCCAGATAGCGGCCGGCGGTCTGCAGATCCTGCGAACTGAGATGGATGTCTTCGCCTAACGAGATCTCGCTTTTGCGCGAGGCTCCGGGACCGACCAGATAGAAAGTTGCCTTGCCACTTCCAGTGGTCGAAATAGTGGTCTCTTCACCGGCGGATGCGGAAGCAGGAACGCGAAAATCCTGGGCGGAGCATACTCCGGCCCAGGCGACCGCGAAGCAGATCAACACGAAAATTTGAAATCGACGCAACATTTATGACTTGTTCAAACTGTATTGATTGACCACAACATGAAAGCTGTGCACTTCGGAAGACAAATTTTTGGGAATCTCGACCGCAAAAGGCTGCGAAGATTGCGGCAGCAGCGCTCGATCGACATAGCCGTCGGAGACCCAAACTACTTTGCCATTGTTGTCGTAGAAGCTGGCGATCACGTGCGGAATGTTGACTGTTTGTCCTCCCTGATTCAGGAGTTCGCCGCGGAGAACGCTTTTGCCCTGCGGATCAGTTTCGATTCTTTGGTTCATAACACCGATCACAGGATCGGCTGAGGCGGGAACCAACGTTGCTTTCTCGTCCATGCGAACGCTTTTTACATTTTTCAGATGCAGCCCGGGAAAATCGATTCTGTAAGGAGAAACCTGTTTGGGCAACAGGATGTGATCGATTTTGTCGAAGCTGCTCTCTTCGTCGATTGGGTTGCCATTTTCACCGACAAGCGTGGCGTTGACGGTCACGAAGGCGGGCACGGTGTCGTCGTTGGTGACTTCACCCATGACCACAGCGCCCGAGCCGGAGTCGATCGCATTCATGGAAATGATTCGCACGTGGGGCGCGTCGATGTTTCGCGCTCCCCACTCATCGCCGGCGCTGCCGGTCACGAGATCCCAGCGAAGAAATGTAACCGGAATTACTTCCGCAGGAATGTTGGCCACTTGCACCTTGGGCCAGACGGCTTTCCATACCTCGCCGTCGCGAATGAAGTGAATATCACGAACATCTTCGAGCGGCCCGACGGGAGTGGAGAAATTCAAGTGCACTCGCATCTGCGCTTCGTCGTTCGTGGCGTGCAGCGGGCGTGATTCATAGCCTTCTAAACTGGAAAACGAGCGCAGGCTGCCATCGGATCCGGTCCAATCTTGAATGAAGGCCTGCTTCGTGATTCCGCTGGAAGAAGAAACGTCGGCGAAAGCGCGATCCCAGTTGCGACGCTGCACATCCAGCAAGAGGTTATCGACAGCCTGCTGCGGCGTGGTGGCTTTCGCGGTGTGCAGAGCTGAACCTTTGGTGACACCAACCGGAACTCCGGCCTGCGTAGTTACGAACAGGCCAAGGACCATCAATCCGACCGTCACCGCCACGAGAATAATGGGCACAGCATATTTCATTGGATAATCCTCACGGCCAGTTAAGAGGCCACTCTTTGTCCCTGTCCTTGTTGTTGCCGTTCAGTGCCGGGCGTATGAACCGGGATGCCGCCGACGGCGATACGCCGAGTCTGGGGCAAGAAGAACTCGAAGAAGATGGCCAGGAAACTGACCCCGATGGGCAATATTCCCCAGAGCAAACCCTGCCAGACTGGCGGGATGGCATCAGAAGGGATTTGGTGCGCAGGCGGAACGTCTTCTTTAGACCACGCTGTAATCTCACCGTTGTTGAAGGTCTCAATTTTTCGCCATCCCACGAAAGTGAGCAGCGGTTCGTAATAGGGATCGTGGACAAAAATGTATTTCAATCCGTAGCGGTTGGCGTGCTCGAGCATGGCGCGCAGAGCGGACATGCCGGCGGTCCCGTAGAACTTGGAATTGGTCAGCTGGGCCGAGCCGTAGTGCGTCATCTCGGGCAGAAGGCGAGCTGAGTTGTAGTCGCCATCGACACTCCCAGCGTCGGTGTAGGTGGAAACCTTCGACAGTTCACTACCGAAGCCTAAAGTGAGATAGCGGTAGGAGTCGTGGCCGTCACGGTTCAGGAAAGCGATTACGGGCTGCACATTTATGGTGCCGGCAGGACGGAAAGGATTTGCGTTGAGCCAGAACAGGGCGGCACCAATGGTGGCCACCGACGCGAGTGCAAGTCCGACCGCGGCTTTTACCTGGAAACGATCGAGGAGTTCAACGGCAAGAACTCCGACGAAGGGCATCGCCATAAGAGTGGCCCAGAAGGTGAAGCGCTCGAACGTCAGAATCTCGAAGGCGCGTCCCAGCAACCAGCGGGGCAACGGAGTGGTGCCACCCAGCCCAAAAATAAAAGTGAGCCAAAAGCCGAACAGCAAGGGCCGCCAGCGTGGATTGGAGGCGCCGCGAATCACGATGAACGGAAGCGCTAGAAGCAGAGCGCCATAGGGAATCAAGAAATAATTGACTGCCGTAATGGAATTCAGCAGGAAATTGGCGCGGCTGTCGTGAGGAATCGGAATCTGGTGGATGGGATGTTGAATGAGAGCCAGCCAATATGGAAGAAGAACGAGAGCGACTCCTCCAGCGACGAGAACTCCAAAGACGGCTGCGCGCGACAAAACGCCAGTGATTGATCCGGCAACGCGTTCGTCACGCGCGTCCAGATACGCGGTCCAGATTACGGGTCCGGCAAACAAGACCACGCCGAAGATCAAAGTGACGTGATGGGCGGCGGCCGCAGTGAGGCCGACGGCAACACCTTTGATGAGAGAACGGCCGGAAGCTTCCGTCATCCACTCGTAGAAATACGGCAAGGCGTTCAAGTAAAGAGCTGCGGAAGCAACGGTTGCGAGCTGTCCTGCCTGGTACACAAGGAAAGCTAAGGCGCCGAGAAAGACGGTGCCTAAAGCGGCATAGCTGGCGGCGCGATCATCGATCCAAATCCGGGCGAAGCGAAAAACTCCTACGGGCAACAGCATGACCGCGATCAACTGCACCAACATGTAGCCCATTTTCAATCCGACGACATTCGAGAGCAGGGCGATCCACTGGTGCGTTAGTGGAGGATAGGTGGTTTGAGAGAAGCCGGCAAACCACTTTTCATTCCAGGGATTGAACCAGTGATGAGCGTAGTGCGAGGCAAAAAACATGTGAAAATTTGCGTCGAACGAGCCGGCAGGAAGCTCCATCAGCAGGAGCGGCCCGTGAACGGCAAGCGCGACCAAGACGATTGCTAGAAGAGGAATCGGCCGAGAATAGTTGCTGTAGTTACCGTAGTTACTTGGGACGGTGCTCACTATTGTGCGCTCCTATCGCGCGCGCCCATACCTTGCAGCGAACAGCTTGGATTCGGAAATCCGGGCCGGGGTTTACTTTTTTCTGCGGGTTTTCCCGTAGGGGTTTGATTAGAAAAGCAGCCTTAGCGGGAAGAGTGGCATCTGATGGTGGCCGCAGAACTTTGTGATGCGGGAGGTAAATCAAGACTTGCGCCTAGCGTGGTGAATCAGTGAAAAGCCGATATCCGCTCACGAGCTTTTGCATCGTTTTTCTTTTCAGTACGGCTCTCGCTCAAACCTATGACATTAATGGTCAGGGGAGTAGTGCGCCTAAAAACCAGAAGAGCCAGCCGAGTTCCTCGCAGCCGGCACAGGAAGGCAGTTCCGATCAGAGCGGAAATGGATTTGGGTGGGGATCGAGCATTGACGTGGCACGCGAGGCGCGAGCCGCGGACGAAGCGCTGAAAAGAAATGATTACGCGGCGGCGGTCTCGTTTGCGGAGCGCGCTGCGAAATCGGCTCCACAAGATGCAGAGCTATGGTTTTTACTCGGCTATGCTGACCGGCTGGGCGAGCATCTTCAAGCTTCGGTTGACGCCTACAATCGCGGACTTAAACTGAAACCGAATTCGACGAACGGGATGGCGGGCCTGGCGCAGACTCTGGCGAGAATGGGCCGGGTCGCAGACGCGGAGGCGTTGCTCAAACGGGTCACCGACGCGAATCCGAAAGATGCGAACAGCTTGCAGTTAGCGGGCGAGCTTTTGTTGAATTCGGATCCGACGCAGGCTCTGGATTTTTTGAAGCGCGCCGATATGGTGAGGGCTTCGGCGCACACCGATCTGCTGATTGCGCATGCGTACGAACGGCTGGGACAGCCGGGTGAATTTACTCACTATCTGAATCTGGCGAAAAGCCGCGCTCCCAATGATCCCGAAGTGATGCGCGCGGTGGCCGGTGAGTTTCGCGATCAAGGACAGTTCGATCAGGCGATCGCGACTTTAAAGGCCATTCCCAAGAAGACGACTGACATCGAAGCCGAACTCGCCTACACCTATGAGCTTGCGGGAAAGCAGCAAGAAGCTGCAGACCTGTATACGCGGCTGGCGAAGGCGGCGAAGGGCAACATTGGATTGGATCTGAGCGCGGCGCAAGCTCTGGTTGGATTGGGGCAGATGGATGCGGCGCAGGCATTTCTTGATGACGCGAAGAAGATCGACAGCAACAACTACCGGCTGCACGCGATCGAAGGAGCAATTGCAGAAGCGGACAATCGTTATGCGGATGCGAGCACGGAGTACAACCTTGCCATCAGCAATCTTCCGGCGAACGTTCAGGAAGGGCCGCTCTATCCCATCGAACTTCGATTGAATTTGTATGAACTGGCTCTCCGTCAGGAAGATGATGCGGCGGCGAAAAAAGAGCTGGACGCGGCAGCGGCGGCGATTCAGCAAGTGAATGTGTCGCCGGCTTCGCGTCCTGAAATGTTGCGGCTGCGGGCGGCGATCGAGGCGGGGTCCGGCAATACGGATGCGGCGAACAAGGATTTGCAGGAAGCGTTGTCGCTGGCGCCGGGGAATGTGAATTCGCTTTTGAACTACGCCAGCTTGCAGTGGAAGATCGGACAGAAGGATGCGGCGCAGGCGACTTTTGAAAAAGTCCTTGAAACCGATCACAACAATCGAACCGCGCTGGCTTCGCTGGGCTATCTGGCGCGCGATAAGGGAGACACGAAGCTAGCAGAGAGTTATTTCAGGCGGGCGGTGAGTGCTCATCCGAAAGATTACGAGCCGTATCTTGCGTTGGGAGATTTGTATACGGCGGCGCGAGACTTTCCTGCAGCGCAACACAATTATGAAGAAGCGTACCGGCGGATGCCGGCGAACGCGATGATCATTGCGGGCGGCACGAATGCAGCATTGGAAGCGCAGAACCGGGACTTGGCGAAGCAATGGCTGGACCGCGCGCAAGGCAAGATGAATGACAATCCTCAGGTCAGCCGCGAACGCGAGCGCTATCTAACGCTCAAGGGTGATTACGCGGAATCAGCAAAGTTGGGATATTACGTTCTCGGCAAACTTCCGCATGATCGCGAAGGAGTCGATTATCTGGCCTACGATCTTTACTACCTGGGTCATTACGATGAAGCGTTAGCCCTGGTGAAGAAGTACGAACCAATCCTGCCGAACGATAAAGACCTTCCGCTGGTTGCGGGAAATGTGAATGCGCACGATAGGCATTTGCAGGACGCAGTTACCAACTACACTCGCGCGCTGGAACTTGACCCCAAGATGGCGGCGGGCTATGAAGCTCGCGGCTTTGTGTTGAACGATCTGAAGCAGCCCGTGAAAGCCACGGAAGATTTCAAGACTGCGATTCAACTGCAAAAAGATTACGGCGAAGCGCACCTTGGTTTGGCATTTTCCGACCTGCAGTTGCACCGGCCGAGACCTGCTCTGGCGCAGTTGGACGTGACCCAGAAAATAATGGGCAAATCGCATGTGTGGCATCTGGCGCGGGCCGAGGCTTACCGGCAGGAGCAGGATTTCGTCCACGCCGAGCCGGAATACAGAATCGCGCTGCAGGAAGATCCCAATGATCTGAGTACGGAATTGGCGTATGCAGATACGTTATTCCGATTGCGCAGGCCGCAGCAGGCGCTGAATGCTTTGGACGTGGCGCAGAAGTTGGCGCCTACTGATGCGCGAGTGTATGCGCTGCGAGCGCAGGTCCACGCCAAGGAGAACGATCGCGAGGCTGCGATGCGCGACATCCAACTGGCGGAACAATATGGCAAGGATGATATCGACATCCTGATGGCGACCGGAGACGCTCTGTTAAGTATGGGCGACCGCGACGCGGCCATGCAGAGATTCGCGCGGGCATTGGATGTTCCAAACGGAGATCGGCTGGGAGTGCGGCTGGCGGTTGCGCAGGTGTTCATGCGGCAGGGACATTCCGACGATGTGCGCCGGCAACTGGCGCTGGGCTTTGCGGAAGCCCGCGAAGGCAATTCGCCTGTATCTCCGGAAGATATTTTGGAAGCGGCCAATATTTTTCTTGGCATTCATGATTTCGATTTGGCTGAGACCTATTTCGATAAGGCGAAGCTGGCGGGAGCCAATCCGCGATTGGTGGAGATTGGACTGGCCAATACTTACGTGGCCGAAGGGCAGACGCACAAAGCGGAAGATGCGCTGGCCAGCCTGGGACCGGTCAGCGACTTTAGCGACGATTACGATTACATGCTCGCGGCCGCCAACCTTTACCGGCAGCGGCAGGATACGGTGCACGCGCTTTCCTCTTTCGTGCAAGCCAACACAGTTGCGGGCCAGGATAATCAGGCCATGACGCAGACAGCGCAAAATGAAGTGGCCATCGAGGAAGGCCATGAGATCAATCAGAATATAAGCCTTGCGCCGGAAGCGTCATTCGCGCCTGCGCTGGAAGACATTAACGTCTACACGTTGGACGCGGAGATTCTGCACGTCACCAACAGCCCGGCGCTCCTGCCTCCGCCGCGGCACTCGTTTCAGAACTTAGCCGACACTCACTACCGGATCCATCTCGGAGGATTTCCGGTGATCTCCGGCTTTGTGGGAGAGAGCTTCACCACAGGCCGTTTCCTTTTCCCTAGCGAGAACGTCATCGAGGACCGTAACACTTACGATACTTATTTCAACGGTGGAATCACGCCGATACTTCATATCGGCGCGAACTCGATCGCCTTCAACGGCGGCTTGCAATACGATATTCGCCGCGACACGATTTCGCCGGTGTACATGAGCCAGAATCTCTTTCGGCAGTTTCTTTATATTTCCACGAGTTCGTTCAAGAACTGGGTTTCGTTCAATGGCAGCGGAGTTCGCGAGGCGGGACCGTTCACAGATCAGAATTTGCATTCGCGCGATCTTGCCGCGACCGCAGAATTTACCGTGGGAAGGCCATGGGGACACACTTCCCTGCTGACCGGATATATGGTGCGAGATCTTTTGTACCGTCCTTTGATCGAAGAGTATTTCAATACGTCGACTTATATCGGATTGCAGCATAAGTTCGGGAACCGGCTGACGGCTGCGGTCCTCGCTGAAGATCTGCGATCGTGGCAGGTACAGAACACGAACTATGCCATCGCACAGGCGTTCCTGCCGGGAGCACGCTTCGACTTCCGCGCCAGTCCGCGGTGGGAAGTTCAAGGATCGTTCCTACTTTCGCGGGGCGAAGGCTACCACGAATACGACAACGCCCAAAGCCAGTTCGTGGCGGCTTACACGCACACGAACCGAGTGGGATCGAGAGATGAGGGAAAATTTGGAGCGCTCATGAATCACTCGTTCCGCTTCTCGTTCGGACTTCAGCAGCAGACTTTCTACAGCTTTGCCGGCGGTTCCAGGAACACGATCCTTCCGGTGATTCACTTCACTCTTTTCTAGATTTGGATTGGCACTTACGCGATGGCAGAGACGATGGCGGAAAAAACGAAAAGCGATGCGGCTGCGCCAGTGAGTGCGAACGCCGCGCCAGCGAGAGTGCCGGCTAAGACGCTGAAGTCGCAATTGCTGGGCGGCAGCCTGACCTTGCTTGCGGGGTCAGGGTTGGTGGGAGTGACCAACCTGCTCTACAACGTGGTGACGGCGCGACTTCTGGGGCCCACGGGATTCGCACATGCCACCGCGGTCTATACCCTGCTAATGCTGCTGTCGTGCATTACGCTGGCGTTCCAGGTGGTATGCGCGAAATATGTGGCCAGGACCGACTCGGCGGAATCTCGCGCCCAGGTTTTTGCCAGCTTGCATCAGCGTGCCTGGATGGCCGGACTGGGAATTGGCCTAGTGCTGTTCTTGTTCAAAGGCCCGCTAACGGCCTACTTGAATCTTGCCCGATCCAGTACTGATTTCGCTGCTGGCGTCTGGGAGTAGCTTTCTACGTTCCCCTGGGAGTTCGGCGCGGATACATTCAAGGGATTCACGCCTTCGGCCCACTGGCGATCAATTTCATGCTGGAAGGGCTGGTGCGATTAGGCGGGGCATTTGTATTAATCGAAGTAGGATTGGGGGTAAGAGGGGCAGTTCTAGCCAGTGTGTTGGCCGTGTTTGTCAGCTATTTTGCCGCACTACCCAGTCCCGGCGTTACTTCTCTGCGATTTAAGGGTGTCGCGATATCGTTCCGCGAAGGCCTGCAGGCAATTGTTTTTTTCTCAGGCCAAACTGTTATTAATAATTTCGACATTGTTCTGGTGAAGCATTTCTTCCCTCCAGTGGAAGCTGGCTTGTACGCGGCGGTTGCGCTGGTGGGCAGGCTGGTCAACATGTGTGCATGGTCGGTGGTGAACACCATGTTTCCGGTATCGGCGGGCGCCGGCGGAGACGAGCATGAAGCCAGCCAGGTATTGTTCACTTCCCTGTCGATGGTGTTTTTGATTCTTTCCGCGCTGATTTTTGGCCTGTGGATGGTACCAAGCTTTTTGTGGAGGACGCTTTTTGGCGCGCAGTTTGAGTTGGGCAGCTACGGGAAGCTTGCGCCGCTGCTGATTTTGTACGCCATCACGGCGGGCATTTATTCCTTGAGCTCGGTGATTATCACTTACGAAATGTCACGCAAGATCGCCAATACAAGCTGGCTGCAACTGGCCTTCAGTGGCGCGATGGCCCTGGGGATTTATGTACTCCACAATACGCTGCGCGAAGTGATCGTGATCCAACTGGTGTTGATGATTATTCTGTTGTTCGTGCTAATCATCCCGCTGCTGCGGCACCAACTGACACCGAAGGCTCTTGGTGTCTATAGCAGTCTTAGCATTCGAC
>CAVRWS010000017.1:0-10582 GCA_963724815.1 uncultured Acidobacteriaceae bacterium | reverse complement strand
ATTGTTGTTGCCAGGTCATTGCGGGGGCGGAACAGTTGCAGTAGGCGCGGTCGGCTCCTGCACTACTGAGTTGTCGCGGCGTAACAAGTGAACCGGTTCGTTCTCCTGGCGACGAATGTCACGCTCCTGTTCGACCTTCGCTTCTACTTTGTTATCGCTGTCGGATGCCACTGCGCCGAGTCGTTTTCCTTCAGCCGAGCTGCGTGTAGCTAATCCCACTGGAGTATTCGCTCCGCCAAGTTCCTGGGCTCGGTCGTAGAAAAATTGCGCGGTCTCGCGATCGCCTTCGAGTTCCGAGAGATAACCGATATTGTTGTTGGCGAATGCATTGTTGGGATCGAGAGCGTAGGCCTTCAGGAAATCTTGTTCCGCGGCTTTGGGTTCGTTGCGGTTGAGGGCAGAAACTCCGCGCGTATTCAACTCGGCTAGCTGTAATTCGAGATTCATTGCATTCTGGAGACGGTTACGCAAATTGCGGGCATTCTCGGCGGCCATCTGGGCGACGGGTTTTCCTCTCCAGGAGCGGTTGAGAGTGACCACCGCGGCGGCATCGGAGTTGATGGCGGAAGCGGAATCGTAGTAGCGCAGCGCTTCCTGCGATTCGCCTTCCATCTCTTTTGCGACACCCATGTTATTGAGAGTGAAAATATTGTTGGGATCAGTTTTGAGCGCTTTCTGCAGGAGAAGATCGGCCTCGGGGCCGCGCCCCTGCGAAAGCAAGCGTACTGCTTCCACGTTATCGTGGTTGATTTGCAGCGGGACGTCTGGAATGGCCAAAGCTGCCTTCAGAGTACTTCCCTCGAGGCGCGGAGAGCTGGCTATAGCGATATTGGCCTCCGTGGCTTCCTGTCCCGCGAGCGTATAGAAACGCTGGGCGCGGTCCACTTGGCCTTGCAGTTCAGAAACGTAGCCGAGATTATTCAGCGTAAACGGATCGTCGGGATCGAGCAGATAGGCCTTATAGAAAAATGCTTCCGCCTTGGTGTACTTGTGCTTGCGGATGGCCTCTACGCCTTCACGATTCAGGCGCTGGACAGGGGTCAGGTGGCTGCGCCTGGGCAGAGTGATTTTAATGTCGCCGGCTCGGGCTCGCGGTGCCGCTCCCACGATCGAAACGGTAACTACTGCAGCAGCAAGCCAGGCTTTCCAGTACATTCGCGGAGACCTCTTAGGCAGAATTCGCGCACTGAATTGGCGCACAGTGACGCGTTATTGAGATGCCAATTCCACCTCTACGTTTGTCGGCTCTTCAGGTGATTTTTGTAGGGATTTGACTACCTTAGAGGCTGGAAACGGCATCGAATAGACGCCCAGGAATTATCGTTTCTGAAGCATAAAAAGGCATAAAGAGGGTGGGGACAACGATGGGTTGGTTTTTCTCGATGAGGCTAGCCAGTGGCGTTCTAACCGGGTTGATTCTCGGCTCACTGGCGTACGCGCAGGCAACGGCATCGCAATCGGTGGTATCGGCTGAATCGGCTTCGTCGGCGCCGGCCACCACTCGATCTTCGGTCAGCCCGATTGTGGCAGTGCCGGAGAATGTGGACAATGCGGTTGATCCTGCCAGCTTACTCCCCGATTTGCCGACGCTTCCGCCAACCAAGGCCAGCCTGATCGGCGGGACGATTCAGCGAGTCGACCGGGTGCGCGATCAGTTGACGGTGCAGGTCTTCGGCGGCGGAAAAATGAGAGTCTTCTTCGATACGCGCACTCACATTTATAACGGAAGCGCGCTGGGTACGACCCCCGATTTGAGAGTGGGTGATCGCGTGTACCTCGATACGATTCTGGAGGGGGGCAATATTTTTGCCCGCAACATTCGTCTGGCAAGGCAAACAAGCGGCGGGCGAAGCCAGGGAGTGGTGATCAGTTATAGCTCCGGAAAAAATGAATTAATGTTGCGCGATCGGCTTTCACCCGAGGCGGTGAAATTGCGCCTCACGCCGAATACGCAGGTGGTGCAGGATGGGCACGTGGCCTATGCGAACCAACTGGTTCCTGGAACTTTGGTGAATGTAGATTTCGAGGTGCAGAAGGATGATCGCGACGCGCAGAGAGTTTCTATTCTGGCGGTGCCCGGGACTGACTTTACTTTCGCGGGTGTCGTCACATCTCTCGATCTGCACATTGGGCTTCTGGTGCTGACTTCGCAGACGGACCGGAAGACTTACGAGATCTATCTGGATCCCGCCGCGATTACGGTGGACGATGGGCTGCATGCGGGTGCGGAAGTGACTACGGTGGCACGGTTTGATGGGTCCCGGTATGTGGCGCGAACGTTGACAGTGAATTCGCGCTAGCGCGAGGACTTACCGCCCCTTCGGGACTTATTCCCCTTCAATATTTCTAGCGGCATTGCCGCGCCGGGCTTTCCCATGCCGCCTTTTTCCGGTGCTACAGCGTGACCTCACGAAGCTAGAATTATTTCCTCGGCCGAATCGTGGGTGATTGACATTACCAACGATTGGGCGAGGTGCTCATTTGCTAACCGTCCAACAGGACATCTCCCGACGTTATCTGTTGTTTCTTAACTTCTCCTCATAAGCTGACCGCAGTTCCCAGCTAAATCCCAGTCGCAGGAAATTTACAGGCGGGCGTGCCTTCCCTGGGCTGGTCCCAGATCCGAAGCAAGATCCTCGGCTCTATGTTCGCCCTGAGGACCGATGCATCGCAAACTTTCCGCCGTAGC
Source organism: uncultured Acidobacteriaceae bacterium (assembly GCA_963724815.1). Classification (GTDB taxonomy): domain Bacteria; phylum Acidobacteriota; class Terriglobia; order Terriglobales; family Acidobacteriaceae; genus Sulfotelmatobacter. The sequence goes on along the minus strand of CAVRWS010000017.1, from coordinate 7,893 downwards.
CGTCTCGCTTCTCGCGTCGACGTTTTGTTTGGCCAGCTCGTCGTACGTGGTACCCACCACGACACTCGCGGCTCAGACCTCGAACAATACCAGCGCGGCAAACACCTTTAAGACACAATCGAATAACAATCGAGGCGCGGGAAATATAAGTAAGGTGGACGTGCACACCCTGCTTTATTTCGGCGCTACGACGAAGATTTATGCGCACATGGTTCTTTGGTTCGGGGATTCGGGGCACATGAATATCGGTTACAGCGAGACGAATGCGGCGCAGGTCAAAAGTCAAATTGACGACATGGTCAGCCGCGGCATCGATGGAGCGATTATCGACTGGTACGGGCCCAACAACACGATCGACCAGGCAACGCAGTTGGTGATGGCGCAGGCGGAAAGCCATCCGGGTTTCACGTTCGCGATCATGATCGATAAAGGAGCAATCGCGCGGGCGGAGTGCTCTGGTTGTTCACCGCAGCAGGAGCTGGTCAGCGAGCTGCAATACATCGAGCGCACATATTTTTCTTCGCCAGCTTACATGACGATACAGGGTCAGCCGGTGGTCACGAATTTTAATGTGGAACTTTCCTATCCTTCGGTCGACTGGAACGCGGCAACGGCAGCATTGAGCACGCGTCCAACACTTATTTTTCAGAACAACAACGGTTTCACCCAAGCCCTTACCGACGGCAGCTATTCATGGGTGATGCCTACGACGTCGGACTATGGAATGGGCTATCTGAGCAGTTTCTACGACGCGGGAATGTCCCACCCAAGCGAGCAAACGGTAGGGGCTACATACAAAGGCTTTAACGACACGCTGGCATCGTGGGGATCGAACCGCATCATGAATCAGCAATGCGGGCAGACGTGGCTGCAGACATTCTCCAAGATCAACAGCATGTACAGCTCGGGGAAGCCGCTTCCCTATCTGCAGTTGGTGACGTGGAACGATTACGAGGAGGCTACAGAAATAGAATCGGGCATCGACAACTGTTTGACAGTTTCGGCCAGCACGGCTGCGAATTCCCTGCAGTGGAGCGTCAGCGGCAACGAGAACACGGTGGACCACTACACGGTGTACATCAGCGAGGATGGCGAGAATCTGATGCCTTTGACGGATATTGCCAGCGGAATCCACTCGTTGAATCTCTGTGGATTCCCGATTCCTGATGGAGATTACAAAATGTTTGTGCAGGCGGTCGGCAAGCCGACGCTGGCGAACCAGATCAGTGGGGCTACGAGTTTCACGGCGACTTGTGCAGCGGCCCAACCAACTTCGCCACCCTCTCCCGCTCCGCCTCCCACGCCGAATCCGACGCTGTCCTTTAGCGCATCACCCGCATCCCTTACGATTTCGGCGGGGACTACTGGAAGTCTTACGGTGACTGCGAAGGCGCAATCCGGATCGTTCAACAACTCGATCGCGCTGAGTTGCAGTGGCATGCCAAGCACGATGAGCTGCTCTTTTTCTCCAGCGAGCATTACTCCTGGTTCCGGCGTGGCTACTTCCGTGGTTACGATTTCCGCCAAGGCAGCGCCAGGCACCAATCCCTTGCCACCGAGGAATCCGACTCACCTTTACGGCAGCTTGTTACTGAGCTTCGGGATCGTGGGTTTTGGTTTTCTGGGGAAGGGCGCGGGTAAGCGCGGGACACAAGGGATCGCTCTCTGTGCCGTCATCGCTCTGGGTATGCTGGGCGCCTCGTGCGGAAGCGCCAGGAACGCGGGAACTGAAAGCGCCGCCGCCGCTGCCACCCCGGTCCATTACTCCGTTACCATTCATGGGAATTCGAGTGCCAGCCAGCTTTCCACCACCGTCAACGTGATTGTTCAATGAGTGATGGTTGGACGAATCATTATTCGAGGAGTCGCCATCGTTCGGAGCGCTGGGCGCGGGGCGATGAAGCGCGGAGCGGTGAACCCAGCCGAGAGACTTTCTGGTCATCAGTCTTAACAGCAGCGATTTCGAAGGAACCCAGCTCGGGAGCTTGCGGAATCGAGTGATGTGGCGGAGAGCCACCGTCCGCTGCTCCAGTTCGAAATGGCGCAGATACTTCAGGACGATGTTTGGCATGGTCATGCGGAGAGCTGCGGAGAAATTCTGCTCCGCCATGGTTTGTTGTTTTTTGGGGTCGGATAGAAAACGGATCAGACAATCCGCAAGATCCTTGGCCTCGCCCGGCTTGTAAAATTCAATCGCCATTCCCTCACCGTCAGACATCTGGCGAAAATCTTCCAGATCGGCGCAAACAATTGGGACTCCGTAGGCGCAGGCCAGGTGCGCGACTCCGCTGCACCCGGTGGAAGATGAGTAAGGCATGACCGCGACTGAGGAGCTTTGGAAAAGATCGGGCAAATCATCTTCGTCAACGTAGCCGGTAAATTCGATTTTCCGATTTGCCGCACACTTCTTCTTCATCGATTCGACGTAACCCGCGGCTTGCGGGTGGTTACCGCCGGCTACCACTAACTTGGCGTTGGGCAGAGCTTCCGAAATATATTGAAAGGCCTCGATCATCAGCTCCAGTCGCTTGTAGGTTCCCCATTTGCCGAAGGCCAGGATGCGGTGCTCAGGATTTCCGCGCCGGGGCATATCGGGGAATTGGGGCTCGCGAGACAAAATTCCGTGGGAACGGAGATGCACATTATCACGGCCGTATTTTTCGTGGAGGATCTTGCGATATCCGGGCATAAGCACGGAGACGGAGTTGGCGAGAAGAAGCATCCGTGTGGCCACGGCTCCGGCCAAGCGATAAGTGCGCGCGTAGCGCACGCCGGCATCCTGCAGGTTCACCGTGTCGATGAGATGGTGAAGCGTGACGTGGGTATAGCAACCGCTGAGCCGCGAAAGCAGTGGAGTGACGAGTCCGGCAAATGCAATTAGCGGATTGCGTCCAAAGGTGCTGAAAAGGAGATTGAACCAGACGACGTCGGGCTTCTGTTTGCGGATGACATTCAAAATGCGGGCGGAACTGGCGGCATCGTTAAAAGACCAGCAACGCTCCACCGTAAACTCGGGCAATTCGGGGGCGGGAGAAGAAAGTGTGTCTGCGAGAACCGTCAGACGAATGAAAGTATTGCGCTGAAGCTCGTGCGCAATATGAAGCCCGTACTCGCTGAGCCCGCCTTGGCTCGGCGGGAAGGTTGTGACCAGACAAATCTTCATTCAGTCTCCGGCTTAGGGTCGATCTAAATCATCGATCGGGCTCCGTCGATCAACCGTCGCCGATCTAATACGACAATTCAAAGCTCCGACCATTGGAGCGTTGACCATCAAGGTTCGATGAGTTCGCCGGGGGAGATGTTGGCTGGACTTGGAAGCGAAACAGCGGAATGTCGTTCCGCGAGATGGAGGCGCTTTTGTTCGAGCGCTTCCAGCATTTTGTTCCTGACGCTGGTTTTCATGGCCTCGACCGAATCAGGCTCGACCACCGTGATGGTGCCGGAGAGTTTGGCCAGACGAAGATAAGACTCCCGGTTACGACGGACAAATTCCAAAGGGTATTCGGGCTTCCGGGCGTGCGCGGCAGCCGGGTCGGCGTCGATCACCAAGGCGAGGTCAGGCTTGGGTGCGAGCTTCAGCATGAGCCGGGCAAAGATTGCAGTGGGTTTGCGGTCGAGAGGAAGATTCGCGAGTTCATCGTAGATGTAGCGGTCGAAGATGACGACGTCCGCACCACTTTTCCTGGACTGACGAACCCGTATACAGAGATTCATCGCGTCGGCAAAGTAGAGTCCGAAACGCATCGCTGTAACTGGCCATGAGGTTACGTTCTTATCGCGGCGCTGTAGAGGCTTTTCCGGGCTGCCAACTCCGGCATCCCCTTTGAATGCTTTTAAGCTCATGAACTCGCGGCTGCGGGAGAAACAGACGACGTTATCCCAGAAGGTGAGAAGTGTGGTGCTCAGCCCAGAGTCGTTCAGCCACGTTTCGAGAGCAGAAATTTGTGTACTTTTGCCGGCACCATCGATTCCAGAAAAGCTAACGATCATCACAGGAAATTCGCTCCCAAATGCTCAACCTGGTTTCGCAACAGTTGCAAATTACTAGCTAGTGCGCCCCTGGAGGTTTGCTGCCAGTGGCTTCTGTCAGGCCAACAACGACTCCGACGGCGACTGCGGCTCCGATGATTGCAGCAGTTCGGATCACAATGGTACGGGTCCGGCGTTGCTTGGCGGGCGCAATAGCAACGCCCGCGGGTTGTGAGGCTGCGATGCCACCGGCATGGGTAGGCTCCGCGGCTGCCGTTCCGACCGGTTTCTGTGGAGCGGGCTGCGCCTGCGTTTGCAGAGGAGCGGTTTGCTCTTGCTCTTGTGGCGAAGCTGGAACCGACGAACTCTGCGATTGTGGCGCAGCGCTTTGCGGAAACGCGGGTGGTTGCGATTTCGCGAGAGTCGTGCCGGGACTGTCCGGCAACGGCGGCGCGGCAGTTTGTTGTGCGGCCACCGAAGCGGCCATCCCGCATAAGAATCCGAGCAAGGCTATGTTGCGAAACCCGCGCTCGAGTCGATTCTTCCATAGCTGCATGGACACCCCCCGACCCCAGGTGAAGGACATTAGCTGGCGGCTTTCAGATCGGTAAGCCCCTGGGGTGCGGCATACCAAGGCTGGGTTTGAGGAACCGTTGCCGGGGCAAAAATCTGGAAGCTGCGCACGGCTTCTTCGGAGCTTGCGAACACCTCGAAAAGCCGATCCACTCGCATCAATTCCAAAATCACCGCCGAGGCTGGCGAAACCGCCGCCAGCTTGAGGTCCCCGTCACGCTTCATAGCCTGTTCCAGACACTGGAGAAGCATTTCCACTCCAGCGCTATCCAGGTGCTTTATCTGCGAACAGTCCAGAACAATGCTGGGACGATCGCCCTCCAAAAACGGCTGCAACTCCTCCAGGAAAGATCTTGCTTCCTGATGATTCAGCCGCTCTGGTAACTCCATCACAATTACGGGGCCCCGCGTATACATGTAAGTCACTCCTGGGAAAAGTTGTTTCCGAACTGCCATGTGTCTGGCATTGTTGGTTTCTGTGAAACTACGGCATCTCGTGGTACTTCGATCGGTTCGTTGATGTAAGTGACAGTGTGCGCGACACGGCGCCGAGGCGCTGCAGTGGTGAAACGCATGACCTTGGGATCGACAAGTTCGACCGCTACACCACGCTCGAGATTCCACAACTGGTTTCCGCTGACGACCGCGTGGCACAAATCGAGACAGATGCCGACTGTGGTGTTTGCCAGGATGGAACTGTCCTCGACTACCGTGCCACTGTCGACGCAGCAATCTCTTTCAATGTCACTGAAGCGCGTAACCAGGGCGTCAGCTCGAATTTTGGATCCACAACCGATGTAGGCAGGGGCAACGATGCGTGCGCGGCGATGCACTTCACCGCCCTGATCGATCCAAACCCCCGGCCTGACTTGTCTGCCGCAAGGGGCAGTCTCGCAACTTCGGCGAAGAATGTCGGAAGCGAGGCGGCGAAGATCCGAAGGGGAACGCAGACGATCCACATACTCGCGAATGAAATATTTTGGCGCACCGTTCTGGCCGACGTGGTTCAGGGAAGCCTCGAATTCGGCACGCCGCAGCTTTGAGCAATCGACCACCCATAAATCGAGAGGCCCGTCGTTGTCGAAGGTGCGAGTGATAGGCTGGCGCGATTCGCGATGAAAGCAGAACAGATCGAGAAGATCGGTTTCGGTATAGGCATTCGCCGCGTTCACGAAGGCGTGGGTGATTCCCTTTTGCGAAAACGAAGCCAGCTCCTGATGGATCGCAGAATCGAGATCCTTCACCGCCTTCACGGTGACGTTTCCAAAAGCCGCTCGAAACAGCGGCATACGGGTCAAACTGCTGGCCTCGGCAAGAACCGTTAGGCACTGGACTTCGATTGCCACAAAGCGTTCGATCAGGCGTTCAAGAACTGAACAGCCAACTAACTCGATCAATTCCAGAGGGGTATCAAGAAAGCCCGGCCATTCCGAACCCGCGAGTTCGGTCGAAGCAGTGGCTTCTTGAGCCCGTTCCTGATTCTTCCCGCTAATCGTTAAAACAACTCCTAGCCCCACGGACTTTCTTCCCCTCTCGGCCGCTAGCAAAAAACGGACCGTCTGCATTTCCTAAGCGCATCGCCTTACTAAAATCTTATGTTCGTCAATCTTCTGTCTTTCATCTTTCACCGGCGAACTTTCGTCGACGAAACTTGGCTTAGGATCTTGCGGTCGCGGCGCCAGCGCCAGACCTGCCTGGGCGCGCAGGGCCGGTCTTTGGAAAAAGCAAGTCCCGCATCTTCATCTTGGCCTTGTGCAGTTGCGATTTCGAGTTTCCGATAGAGCATTGCAGCTGGCGTGCGATTTCGTGATGCTGAAATCCCTGCACTTCGTGGAGATCAAAAATTTGGCGGCAGCCTTCCGGCAGCTCTTCTATGGCGCGGCGCAACGCGATGCGATCGACAGCTCCGGAGAGATTGGGGTCGGCCTTGCCTACGTCCCGCTTAAGCGATGGCGACTCAGCCGAAACCGGCTCATCCAACGACAGCAGCGGAGGAGCCTTGCGCCGGCGCAGCTTCATCAAGACGGTGTTGACGGCAATTCGATAGAGCCAGGTGGAGAAAGCGGAATCGCCGCGGAAAGAGTTGACATTGCGAAAGACCTGCAGAAAAGCTTCCTGAGTTAAATCTTCCGCGTCGGCCACATCCTTGGTCATTTGCAGACACACGGAATAGACGCGCTTCTTATGCAGTTGGAACAACGTGGCAAAGGCCTCCTGATCACCGCGCTGAGCGCGTTGAACCAGACTGCGTTCAGAATCGTCGCGCAGGGTTTCGGTCCGGGCGGGGATCAAATCTGTTTCTGTCGCGGAAATTACGCAAGTGGCCACTTTTAGTCTCCTTACGATCGGCTGCGCTGTAGTTTGTTGTTCTCCGGTAGAAAGAGAACATGCAGCGTCGAATGTGAGAGTAGCGGACCCCTGCCTCGGGTCCCATCAGGGTGCTCCTGTAATTGAATGTGAGATTTGCTGTACCGCGGAATGAGGAAATGTTTTCTGTGAGTTAGCGAAACTTTTCTAATTACCTCGTGTTACTCCGCGGTCTCAAATCGTGTTACTCGACAGTCTTAAGACCAAAAGAATGTCGGCAAACCCTAAGTATTACTATTTGGGCTCGCCGACATTAGTTTTTCGAATGCTTAACTCTCTCTAATAAAGCTTGAAACCAACTTCCACGCTGATTTGCACGTTCACCGGCCTACCATCCTTCATGGCGGGCTGGAACTTCCATTGCTTGACGGCTTCGATGGCTTTGGCGTCAAGACCCATACCAAGGCCGCGTACCACACGAATATCACGCGGGCGTCCTTGGTCGTCGACGATCAGCCAGAGAATGCATGTGCCTTGAGTCTTGGCCACGCGCGCCTGCTCGGTGTATTCCGGATCGGGTGTGGATACCGGTTGGGGAGCGGAAATACCGCCGCCAACTTTGAATACTCCACCGCCAATTCCGCCGCCGCTGCCCGCGCCCACGCCTGCTCCATGACCTACACCAACGCCGCCACCGGAGCCTGAACCAATACCGCCGCCAGAACCGGTCCCGTTCGAGGGCGGAGCTGACGGTAAAGCGGCTGCAGCAGTTGGAATACCCAAGGTTGGCATGTGGTTATCCGCCAGGTGAACCTGCGGAGGCACCACTACGGTAGACTCTACAGCCAGCTTGGGATGCGGGTTTCGAAGGATAATTGAGGGCGGCGTAATTTGTTGCATGGCCGTTTTCGGCAATCGTCCTTTAGGCGCTTCTAATACGTCGTGTTCACCGCCGCCGCCGCCGCCGCTAACAACTTTCTTGGCGACCGGAAGCGCGTAGGAATCGGGCGAGGGAGCGATCAGCGTGACTGTTTCGTGCTGCTG
>CAVRWS010000016.1:0-251513 GCA_963724815.1 uncultured Acidobacteriaceae bacterium | reverse complement strand
AGGACGGTCACGCCCTCGCCCCCGCGCAGCTTAAGTGAAGCTTTTGCCGCGGCGTCGTTCACCAACACTTTGCCTTCAGCGATCAGTTCCTGCACTCGGGCGCGGCTCACGCCTTCCAGTTGTGTCGTGAGAAATTGGTCGAGACGCCTGCCCGCATCTTCCGGCGCGACCAAGATGAGAATGGGAAATGTTTCCGGCACTCGCTGCGAAGGATACTACAGGCTATGCTATGAAATCGCTTAACCGAGTAACCCCATACCGCAAGCGCGCAAGGAGCCAATATTTACCATGAAGAAGAATATCTGGAGAGCGGTGATTGAAGTGGCGTTCATCGTCTTCCTGTTTTATTCCAATCTTTTGATGGGAGAATTTGAGCGCTCGGGCATGGGGTTGAGAAGGGGGCTCGCCTGGGCGCTACGCGATGTTTTTACAACACCCAATTTTGCAATCGCCCTCTCAGCGGCATTCATCGGATACATGCTTTTCGAATTTCTTCGAGAGAAGCTGTAGAAGCTCCGCTAATGTAGAAAAACAGTTACAAAACGTTCGCTCGATCCCTACTCCACTGCGTTTGCAGCTATTACTTGTCGGTACCATTCGGCGCTCAGTTTAGGCGTGCGCGTCTGAGTTTTGAAATCCACGTAGTGGATACCGAAACGTTTGCTATACCCGTCGGCCCACTCGTAGTTATCCATGAGACTCCAAAGAAAATACCCTTTGATCGGATAGCCCTCCGACGCGGCGCGATGCAGCTGAGAAAGATGATTGCGCAGATACATGACGCGATCGGTGTCCTCGACGCGTCCGTCGCTGCTGACAACATCATCGGCGGAGCATCCATTTTCGGTGATGTACAGGGCGCGCGGCTTCCAGATGTCGCTGACGTTGCGCACGGCCCAATAAGTGACTTCAGGGCCGATAAAGAGCCAAGGAGAAGCCATATGCGGATAGGAAGCCTGGCGCTTTTCCACGACGTAGCCTGCGGGCGAGGAGTCCGCGCGAACATAATCCGGGGTATATGCATTCAGCCCGACGAAATCGAGCGGGCTGCCGATAATCTTCATGTCGCCGGCTTCGACTTTGGGTGCGTTCGCGCCTTCGCGCTGCAGATATCCGTCGGTATACTTGCCTTCCATAATTGCGGTTAAAAACGGAGCATTTCCCTCGCGCGTCGCGCGATGCGCAGCTTCAATTTGCTCCGCGTTCTCAATCACCGGCACATATACGGTGGCATTTTCGGCGAGGCCGATTTGCGTGCCGCTCTTGGCATTCGCCCGGATCGCTTGTACCGCCATGCCGTGGGCCAGCACACCGTGGTGACGGATTTGATTCACCTGCGCGTCCGGCAATTTCAGGCCGGGGGCAAACTGCCCGTTTTTGTAGCCCAGGTCGGTGAAGCATACGAGCTCGTTGGTGGTAAAAAAGTGGCTAACGCGATCGGACAAATGTTTCGAGACGTAGGCCGCGTAATCGGCGAACGCCTTCGATGTGTCGCGTGACTGCCAGCCTCCGGGCAAAGCCTGCGGCAGATCCCAGTGAAACAACGTAATGTAAGGCGCGATATTGTTTTGGAGAAGCTCGTCGACTACGCGCTGGTAATAATCGAGACCTTTCGGGTTCGGCTGTCCCGTGCCGTCGGGAAAAATGCGAGACCACGCAATCGAAAAGCGATAACATTTTGCGCCCAGATTTTTGAGCAGCCGGACGTCTTCTTTGTAGAGATGGTAGGAGTCGTCGGCGACATCGCCAGTCTCACCTTGAAAAGTCTTGCCCGGCGTGTGGGAAAAAGTATCCCAGATGGATGGCTTGCGCCCGTCTTCGTTGACCGCGCCCTCAATCTGATAAGACGCGGTGGCACAGCCCCACATGAAGTTCGTGGGAAATTGCAGCAGAGTTGGATTCTGCGCCCACGCAAAGCGTGGGAGAGTGGAGGCAGCGAGCGCGGCTGCAGCAGTTCCGCCCAGGGTTTTGCCGAACCGTCGGCGTGTGATTTTTTTCATGCGCACAAGGGTACCACTACACGCGGCAGGAATTGCGGTTTTCGAACGCGGAAATTGCTAGAGCCAGAGAGTTGCGCAAAGCAATGCGAAAGCTAATTGGCTATCGCGTAGCCGCAGCCGGCAGGGTGGAGATGTCTTTCTTCATTCCCGGACGCAGCCACCAGATCAGTCCGCCGCCGATCACCAGACCGATTGCGATCAGTTGCGTGCCGGACATTGCCCCACCAAAAACTGAGCCGCGGCCGGGATCGTCGCGCAGGAATTCCAAGAAGAAGCGTGCCACGCCATAGATGAAGAGAAACGCGCCAAAAACCTGGCCGTCGAATTTTCTGCGTTTCAGCAACCACATCAGGAAGAAGAAGTTCGCTAGCTCGACTGCCGCTTCGAAAAGTTGCGTAGGTTCGAGCGGAACGTTCAGCGGAGTGCCTGTAATCTGATTCGCCAGCGGGTTGCGAAACACTACGCCCCAGAAGTGGTGCGTCTCTTTGCCATAGCAGCATCCCGCGGCGAAGCATCCCAGGCGGCCGATGGCGTGGCCCAAGGCAAGCCCCGGCGCAAAGGCGTCGCAGGTTCCCAGAGCAGGCATGTTATGCCTGCGCACGTACCACCAGGCGGCAATAAACGCGGCAATCAGACCGCCCGAAAAAACTCCGCCCGCCTGCAGCGTGGTGACGCTGAAAATCTCGCCCGGATGCACCTTGTAATAACTCCACTCATTGATTACGTAAAGAACCTTGGCCCCGATGATTCCGCACAGGACCACCAGAATTCCCAGGTTCCATGCGTTCTCGCCGTCAATGCCCAGGCCCTCGGAATTGCGCACGCTGATCCAGAGGCCAAGCAAAACTCCCAAAGAAACGAGGAAGCCGTAGGTAGGAAGGAAAAAATGTCCGAAATGAACCAGTTGTGGATACACAGTTAAGTTGGATGCAAGAACTACGGAATTTGTACCAGATTCAGTCTAGCAGGAATGATCGTGAAGGGAATGCAGCCTGCATATTGTTGATTCCTGATTGATCATTGTCGATTAAGATCTGCCCAGGCTTTTCAATCAGCAATCAACGATCATCAATCAACAATAATCAAGCCGACCCACTGTGCCGTGTGACGGGCCGAGAATGAACCGTCAGGTAGACGTTGGGAACCCGCCGAGACCCTTTAGGCATCTCCGCATGGCGGAGCGTTGCACACCGGATCCTAGTTCGAGTCGAGTCCCCGTTCATTCAGCATTGGTTCAAAAATCGGTTACCGCCATCACCAACCCCGCAGGCCGGCTTTCACTCTGGATGCTAGGAGAACTCCCCGTGAATTAGCAATAGGGAACGTGTAAATAGTTGGCAGAACAGTTGCAACCAAAGTAATCGCGGAGCCTAATTCGGCCTTGCAATCCTGATCGCTGCGCTATCCAACAGGAGGGTGGTATCAGGGAAGTCGATTGGATTGGACAGTGCAAGTTTCGGCAAAGCAGTGGCACGCGATCCATCGAAATGCGCGATAGGTTAGCCTGCCTTGCGGTTATCGCCCAGCACTTCATCCAGCGCATTGGCCAGCAGATGAGCTCGTTTCTGATAATCAGTGGACCCGTAATCCTGCTTGCGCTTCAGCAAATGGTATTCATCGGCGATATTCAGCGCGGCTAACACCGCCAGGCGCACGGTATCGATTGTGTTCGTCGCCTCAGCGACGGCCCGCATCTTGGAATCGACATACTCGGCGAGCTTTAGAATGTATTCCGGATCAGACCCACGCAGATTGTAGGCTTGATCAAAAATCTCCACGCGCACGCTGCCGTTTTGCGCGTCTTTCAGCGTCGAATCCTTAGCCGCTGTAGCCATAGTCAGTGGTCCTCGCGATGCTAACTTGCTCGCTCCTCGGCAATTGAATCGATCTGTTGCAACATCTTTTCCACGCGACCGCGAATCTCTTCGCGCTCTTTGCGCAACTGCACCGTCTCGCGGCGCAGCGCAACCAACTGTTCTTCGCGCTCTTCCAGTTGCTGCCGGGCGTGCTGGGCATCGCGTTCCGCCGCAGCCTGAGCCTGCCGCGCGCCTTTGTACATCTCGATCGTACGGAAAATTTTCTCTTCCAGCACCTGAAAACTGTCTGCCGGAGCCTGTTCTGTCACCTGTTCCACCGCGTTCAACGCCATGATTGCACTTTTCCCCGAGAGGAATTCGAAACTTTCCCGAAGTATACTCCTCCCCGCTGTGGATGCAGCATGGCCCAGAGGTGCCGATCTCGCTTTTCTCTTCCCGACTCTGGAAGCAGTTCGAACATCCTCTGGCGGCGTTACCCTGAGCGGAGCCGCTTTGCAGGCGAAGCGAAGGATCCTTCGTCGGTCCGCCGCAACTCACCCTCAGCTATAATATTCTGTAACGCTGGTTGGGTTGAGCCTGGTCCCCTGCGGTGCCTTGGGAGGAATTCAGCCTCGTTATGGACGACGAAAATCGTAGCTGAAGGAGTTCCGCATGGCGATCGAGAAGTCGGAAAATATCTGGCACAATGGGAAGCTCATTCCCTGGGATGAAGCGACGATTCACGTAATGTCACACGTGGTCCACTACGGCTCCTCGGTGTTCGAAGGGATCCGCTGCTACGCGCCGCATTCGCGGCCCGCGATTTTCCGCGCCAACGAGCACATCCAGCGCCTGCTCGATTCCGCCAAGGTCTACCGCATCGAGGTCGATTACACCCGCGATCAACTGGTGAAGGCGATGCTCGAAACCGTCGGCAGCAATGGCGTGTGGCCCTGCTACGTGCGCCCTATCGTGCTGCGCGGCTACGGCGAAGCGGGAGTGAACCCCTTCAACTCGCCAACCGAGGTTTACATCATCAATTATCCGTGGGGAAAATATCTGGGCGGCGAAAGTGAAGGTTGCGATGCGTGCGTTTCGTCCTGGACGCGGCTGGCTCCGAACACGCTGCCGGCAATGGCCAAGGCGGGCGCGAATTACATGAACTCGCAGCTCATCAAGATGGAAGCCATCGTGAATGGCTACGCGGAAGGCATTGCGCTCGATGTAAACGGCTATGTGAGCGAAGGTTCGGGCGAGAACGTGTTTCTGGTCCATCGCGACAAACTAGTCACGGCGCCGCTGGGCAATTCCGTGCTGCCCGGCATCACGCGCGATTCGGTATTGCAGATTGCTCGTGATCTCAACATTCCTATCGTCGAACAGATGATTCCGCGCGAGATGCTTTACATTGCCGATGAAGTGTTCTTCACCGGTACGGCTGCCGAGGTCACTCCGATCCGCTCGGTCGACAAGATCAAGGTTGGCAAGGGCACGATCGGGCCGATCACCAAGGCGATTCAGAAGGAATTTTATGCCATTGTCCGCGGGGAGAAGGACGATCGCCACGGATGGCTGACTCCGGTGCCGGTAGCAAGCAAGCAGCCCGTCGGCGTGTAAGGCTTGCTGCTTTAAATTCTTGGGACGCGATTCGTCGCGTCCCTTTCATTTTCCGCACCACAACACATCGACAGCATATCTCTGAAATGCACGATCTGAGGTCAGCACAGTGAGGTTTTCGACCATTGCCTGTGCGATGATCAGGCGATCAAAAGGATCCCGATGATGGGGCGGCAGATCATAAACCGCGACTGCATGAAGGTGCGTCACAGGAAGTGGACGCAAGCCTTGCTTAGCCATAAAGGCCGGAATGCATTGCGCTGGAGATGCAGGAAGACGCAGCTTCCCCAAGCGAGCCTTAATACTTAACTCCCAGGCTGTCGCCGCCGAAAAGTAGATCTCTTCAAGCCCATCCTCCAGGATTCGGCGGCAGGCGTTGTTCATTTTGTCGACAGAATCGATGCTCCACAGCCAGATCACTGTATCAATCAGATACTTCACTTTCGAACCCGGCTGCGCTTCTTTTTGGAGTTAGGGGACTGCGGACGGATTTCAGGCATTTCGCCACCGTAAAATTCGGCCAGCAATTCGTCGGGCAGAGGCGCATCGAAATCGTCGGCTACCCAGACCTCGCCTCGAGCGAATCCCAGAGGACGCTTGGCCTTCGGCTCTACCCCGACTAGGCGGGCAACTGGCACACCGGCGCGCGCGATCGTGACTTCCTCCCCCGCCGCCACGCGCTGTAGCAGTCGGGAAAGATGAGTCTTCGCCTCGTGGATATTCACTTCCATCGAGCCAAGACTAGACTAAGTTCGTGGACTAAGTCAATGCCATGAATCGGGAGCCTGCTATGTCTACTCGGCACTGCCGGGAACCGCCGCGGCAGCCGCGTCGAATCCAATCTTGCTATGGGTTCCGTCGCAGAATGGCTTGTTCGTGGAAGCGCCGCAACGGCAGAGAGCCATTTTCTCTCCGGCTTCGATCTTCTTTCCACTCGCATCGAGCAGGTTAATCTTGCCTTCAACCAGATATGGACCCTTGGGCAAAACTTTGATAGTTGGATCGGACACAGTTTTCTCCTTTTTGAATTATTCAAATCTTAAAATTGGGGTTATTGCTTCCGACGCGAATCCAGACTCCACGCTCCGGAACCGAACTGCGAAATGATCAGCGCGCCGCCCAGCATCGACAAGTTCTTCATGAACATGACGATTTGCATTTGATGCATCATGGGGTCCTTAACCGCCCAGAAGCTATGCATCATCGGTGTGACACAGACCAGAAAAAGAACGATCAGCCAGGCGCCAAACCGGGCGCGGTAACCGAGCAGAATAGAGAGACCACCGGCGATTGCCAGAACTCCCGAGATGGGCACAGCAACCGAAGCTAATGGTACTCCCTGCGACGCGGCAAAGGCGGCGGTAGCACTTAGAAAGTGCCTGGGCCCAGCCATCAGAAAGATGAGGGCGAACAGCAAACGGCCGAGGAAGACAATCGGTCCGATTGCTTCTGAAGGAGCAGACACCTGCGAGAGCGTGGACGGGGTTGAGCGAGGGGTTGACATTTTCTTTCTCCGTAAATTAATGAGCGTTCAGATGCGTTTTCATCCAAGCAGGATTCGTCCGGCTTTGGGCTAACCGCGCATCATTACGCCAGCGAATGGTGCGCTTCAGCTAATTGAGATGTCGGCGTCTTCAACTTGGTTACAATAAATAACTCTTACTGCTTTACATAGTAGGCACTTTAAAGTAACCTAGTAACAATATGGCCAATTCACGGAAATCGGCAAAATTGGCGTCCCCTTGTGCCATTGGCGGCCTGCTGGAGTTGCTCACGCGGCCCTGGACGATGCACATTCTATGGGCGCTAAGCAACCACGGCCCCATGCGCTTCGGCGTACTCCGCCGGCAAGTGGAGGGTATCTCTTCACGGGTGCTGACAGAGAGGTTGCGCACTCTGGAAGACGCGCGATTTATCTTCCGCCATTACCAGCCGACCATCCCTCCCGCCGTCACGTACGGGATAACCGATCGCATGAAGGATATCGAGAAGGTGCTGCATCAGCTCGAGGAGCTCTCCCGAAAATGGCAGGGCGAAGGTAAGCCTCCCGCGGCCGGGCGCGCGCATGCAAGCCCGGGCCCCAGCACAATTGCCCGGATGTAAATGTTCCAAACTTCTTTTAATCTGCACTGAAGGCTGTGCCCGCCTAAGAAAATAGACTCATTACCTAGGTCATCTTGGGGAAGGTGACGATTCGGTTCATCATAGGCAAGCTTGCGAGGCGAAGCGCCTCCCGGGATATCCTTCGATGAACATTGATGATCTGCTGCGGATTGCAACCGAACGCAAGGCCTCCGATTTGCATTTGAAGGTGGGTAACTATCCTCACCTTCGCATTGATGGCGAACTGGTGCCATTGACCGACCAGCCGCGCGTGAGCGCAGAAGACATGCTGACCATGGCGTTCAGCATGATGTCGGCGCGGCAGAAACAAAAATTCAAAGAGACCACGGAAATCGACATGGCCTATGGCGTCGCCGGCCTGGGCCGCTTCCGTGTCAACATCTTCCAGCAGCGCGGCAATGTCGGGCTGGTGCTGCGCGTCATTCCCACCAAGATTCGCGCGTTGGACGAATTATTTCTACCGAAAGTTGTCGAGCAGATCTGCGAGATGCCGCGCGGGTTGGTGCTGGTTACAGGCGTGACTGGCTCTGGTAAATCGACGACGCTGGCCGCTATGGTAGATCGAGTGAATTCCAGCCGCGCCGAACACATCATCACGATCGAAGATCCCATCGAATTTCTGCATCGAGACAAAAAAGGCTACGTAAACCAGCGCGAAATCGGCGTGGATACGCCCTCATTCAGCGCGGCCTTGCGCGCATCTCTTCGTCAAGATCCGGACGTGATTCTGGTCGGCGAAATGCGAGATCTGGAAACCATCTCGACTGCGCTGCACGCGGCGGAAACCGGCCACATGGTTTTCTCGACTCTGCACACACTGGACGCCGTGGAAACCGTCAACCGCATCATTTCGATTTTTCCGCCTCCTGAGCAGAAACAGATTCGGCTGCAGTTGGCGGCAGTTCTGCGCGCGATTGTGAGTCAGCGACTGGTGCGGCGGTGTGATTCCGACGGCCGCGTGCCCGCGGTTGAGGTCATGATCAATACCGCCTTCATCCGTGAGTGCGTACTCGTTCCGGAAAAAACGCGGTCGATTCGTGACGCGATTGCGGCGGGCACGTCGCAATACGGCATGCAGACATTTGATCAGTCATTGTGGGATTTATTCCAGGCAGGACTGGTCGCCTACGAAACCGCCCTGGAGAATGCGTCCAACGCCGACGACTTTAAGCTGCGCATGCAAGGCATTGCATCCACCGCAGACATTTCGCGGCAGTCGATGCAGTCGGCCGGCTTCGGCGGACGGTAGATTCGGCTTCCGCTTTTCGACTTGTGGCTTCGGAAAACGGAAGCTGCCGTTCCATTCTCTTCACTTTCCTGTCCCCAATTCGTTTATCGTTAGCGCATGCCATTCTCACGACCGAGGAAGCGGGCGTATTCCGAAGATGAGCTGTACGAATACGCGGTGGGCGCACTGGCGCGGCGCATGCGTACGGTCGCAGAACTTAAGCGCTTATTTCGCGCGCGGGTGGAAGATGCAGAATCGGAGTATGGGCAGACGCTGATTGAGTTGGTGATCCGGCGGCTCAAGGATCGTGGATACTTGAACGATTCTCAATATGCGGCTTATTTTTCTTCGCTGCGCCGGGACAACCAAAAATTTGGGCGGAGACGTGTGATCACCGATCTGAAAATAAAGGGCGTGCACGCTGAGGTAATCGAAAAGGCAGTAGATGCGGCTTTCGACGGGGTGAGCGAAGAAAAACAAGCGCGCGAATATCTGCGTCGCAAGCGCATGGTGAAGCCCAAGGATCAGAAAGCAACGGCGCGGATCTTCCGGCAACTGTCGCGCGCCGGGTTCGGAACAAAAACGATTTTCAAAATCCTGAAGAGTTGGGATGTGGATGAGGAGACCTTGACGGCGCTGGAAAGCGAAATCGTGTGATCTTGCGCTGCTGATGCTGCGCTGCTTGGCAAATGCCGTCTCGATGTTGCATACTCCTGCCGTTACCAATCTCCGCTCCTCAGGAGGCATTATGAAAGTTAGTTGGAAGGCGATTCTCGCAGTCGTGCTCCTAAGCGCAGTTCCGCTCGCGTTGGCCCAGGATGTCAGTTCGGACGTAAAGAAAACCGCCAAAGATACCAGCACAGACACCAAGAAAGCGGCCACCAAAACCGGCCACGAAACCAAGGTAGTAACCAAGGACGCCGCAAAAGACACCGACAAAGGCGTCAAGAAGACCGGCCACGAAACCAAGGTCGTGGCAAAAGACACGGCAAAGGATACCGATAAGGGCGTCGACAAGACTGGCCACGAAACGAAGGTGGTGGCGAAAGACGCGGCAAAAGACACGGACAAAGCCGCCAAGAAAACTGGCCACGAAACCAAAGTAGTGGCCAAAGATGTGGCAAAGGACACCGACAAAGCCGCCAAGAAAACCGGCAGTGCCGTGAAGAAGGGCGCCGAGGACACCGGGCACGAGGTAAAGAAAGTCGGCGAAAAAATGGACGGCACGACGAAGAAGGAATAACTCTTCTCGTGCGCCGGCAGTTGCGCGCTGCATCGATTGCGATTGCGCACCAGCCGGAGTGCGGCCTCTTTTCATACTTTGTGCGAACGCGAAGCGGGGCGGCGACAGATCCACTTGCCGCCTGCGCTAACGCGGACGTTTGCCCGCCGCCAGTGCTGACACGCCCGATGCTAGAATTATTTCTGCTCCAAATGATGCCCACAGGATCTGAAATTCGACGCAAGTTTCTCGACTTTTTTGTGCAGAAAGGACACAAGGAGGTGCATTCGTCGTCGCTGGTGCCGGCGAATGACCCTACGCTTCTGTTCACTAACGCAGGCATGAACCAGTTCAAGGATGTCTTTCTGGGGCTGGAGAAGCGCGATTACTCCCGTGCCACTTCGTCGCAGAAATGCGTGCGCGCCGGCGGTAAGCATAACGATCTGGAAAATGTGGGGTTCACCAACCGGCATCACACGTTCTTTGAGATGCTGGGAAATTTCTCTTTCGGCGATTATTTCAAGAAGGATGCGATTGCTTACGCGTGGCAGCTGATCACCTCACCAGAGTGGTTCGGGATCGATAAAAACAAGCTCTATGCGACCATCTTCAAGGGCGAAGCTGGCGTGGAGCGCGACGTCGAGGCGTACGACTTGTGGGCGGCGCAGGGCGTCCCCAAAGATCGAATCTTTGAGATGGGGCTGAAAGATAATTTCTGGCAGATGGGCGAGACTGGGCCTTGCGGACCGTGCAGTGAGATTCATTACGACATGGGACCGACGGCGTCCGAGCAAGGTCATGTGGACTGCCGGTTTCCGTGCGATTGTGGACGTTATGTTGAGATATGGAATCTGGTGTTCATGCAGTTCGACCGCGACGCGAGCGGGAAGCTGAATCCGCTGCCCAAACCGTCGATTGATACGGGGATGGGGCTGGAACGGTTGACGGCGGTGCTGCAGGGAGTGATTTCGAATTACGAGACGGATTTGTTTACGCCGTTGATTAAGAGGGCGGCGGAGTTGACGGGAGTTAGCACGGGCTATGTAGGGACAGCCGCCTCGGCTGTCCAGGCCGAGCAGAGCACGGCAAGCTCTCCCAGCCACAAGTCCGCCGCCTCCCTCAGAGTGATTGCAGACCACTCGCGCGCGGCAACTTTTCTGATTTCGGATGGAGTGCTGCCTTCGAACGAAGGACGCGGCTATGTGCTCCGGAAGATTATTCGCCGCGCGATCACGCATGGACGACTGCTGGGACAAACGAAACCTTTTCTGCATGAGATGGTGTTCGCGGTTCGCGATCTTATGCAAGACGCGTATCCGGAGTTGAGCGAATTAGCTAAGCGCGTATCAAAAGCGGTTTACACAGAAGAAACGCGGTTCGGGCACACCATGGCACTGGGTCTCCAAAAACTGGAACTCGATCTTAACGAGACTCGCGAAACATACGACAGCTTCAGGTCCATTGTCGCAGACCCAGCAAAAGCTGTACCCGACGATGCGTTGGAAATGGTGAAGGTGGAGCTGGAGCACGACAAGAATTTGATTGAGAAAGAGCTAAAAGCGGGGCCGACCTACAACGGCGCAAAAGCGTTCAAGCTCTACGATACGTTTGGCTTGCCGCTCGACTTCATGATCGACGCGTGTCGCGATCAAGGCATAAAGTTCGATCAGGCGGGGTTCGATCGGGCAATGGACGAGCAAAAATCCCGTGCTCGCGCCTCCTGGAAGGGCGGGGCTAAGCAAACCGCCAATCCCGCCTACCAGCAGCTTCCTAAATCACTTTTCGAAGGCTATCGCCAGACTCGCTCCGA
Source organism: uncultured Acidobacteriaceae bacterium (assembly GCA_963724815.1). Taxonomy (GTDB): domain Bacteria; phylum Acidobacteriota; class Terriglobia; order Terriglobales; family Acidobacteriaceae; genus Sulfotelmatobacter. The sequence goes on along the minus strand of CAVRWS010000016.1, from coordinate 239,716 downwards.
GGGCTGCGAAGTGCTAGCGATCATTCATAACGGTCAGGGCGCAGGCGAACTCAAAGTTGGAGAATCCGGCGAAGTCATTCTTGATCACACGCCGTTTTATGCCGATTCCGGCGGCCAGATCGGCGACAAGGGATGGTTTTATTCGGACGATCACAACAGCATCGTCGCTGAGGTGACGGGATGCTATGCGCCGATTCAGGGAGTACGCGCGCATCAAGTTGTCGTGAAGCAAGCGATCCGCGTCGGCGACAAAGTGGATGCAGTGGTGAATGCCGACGTTCGCCGGTCGACGATGAGAAATCATACGGCTACGCATTTGTTGCACGCCGGGCTGCGCGAAGTTTTGGGGAAGCATGTGAAGCAGGCGGGGTCGCTGGTAGCGCCGAATCATTTGCGCTTTGATTTTTCGCACTTCACGGCGGTGGAAGACGAAGAGTTGAAGGACATTGAAGACATCATCAACAAAGAAGTTTTGCGCAACCAGATCGTTGAGACCATTACCGATGTGCCGATCGATGAGGCGATCAACACTTATCACGCGATGGCGCTGTTCGGAGAAAAATATGGCGACAAGGTGCGTGTGGTGCGGATTGGCGATTTCTCGACCGAGCTTTGCGGCGGCACGCACACGGGCGCAACCGGCGAGATTGGGCTGATCAAGATTCTGAAAGAAGGGAGCGTGTCCTCGGGCGTGCGGCGAGTGGAAGCGGTCACGGGCGAGGGATCGCTGGCGCACTTTCGCAAGGACCACGCGTTGGAAAATTATGTGGCAAGTATGGCTGCACATTCCGAGGCCACGTCTCCCGCCGACGCGTTGAAGCTGGAGCTCGACAAGAAAGATGCCGAGATCAAGCGGCTGGCGCGGGAACTGGACCAGGCGCGGATGAAATCGGCCTCGGCTTCGATCGGCACAGCCAACATCAGCGAAAAAGTAAAGGAAGTTAGGGGCGTGAAAGTTCTGGCGCATCGCGCGGACAATCTTGAGCGTACGCAACTACGCACGCTAGTTGATCAACTGCGTGACAGGATCGGATCGGGTGTGGTGGTACTGGGATCGGCTTCGAATGGCAACGTGTCGTTGATCGTGGGGGTCACGAAGGATCTCACCAGCCGGGTGCAGGCTGGGAAAGTCATTGGACCGGTGGCACAGAAAGTGGGAGGGAAAGGTGGCGGACGTCCCGACCTGGCCGAGGCCGGAGGAAAAGACGCGGCGGCCCTGGATGCCGCGCTGGATGCCGCTTATAGCGTGGTGGAGTCGCTGCTCGCATGAGCACGGGCGGACCTGCGATTGACGAGCGCCTGCGCATTGTTAAACACAAGGGGCATGTAATTTACATCATCGACTTCTCGCACTGCGCGGCGAAAGAAATTCTATTGCTGCTCGATCTGGTTCGTGCCGATATCGCACGCCACGCTCCCGGGTCGTTGCTCACTCTGGCCGACTTCACTGAAGCGCAGATCGACAAAGCCGTGGCCACTCGGATGAAGGAGGTTCTTGCGCTGGATCGTCCGTATGTGAAGAAGTCGGCATGGGTTGGGACCGAGAGCATGCCACATGTGTTCTACGAGCACTTCAAGAATTTCTCGCAACGTGACTTCCCGGTATTCAATACGCAGGAGGCGGCGATGGACTGGCTTGTGCAGGACGAATCCTAGAACGAAGCTGAGATGCCTCTCCCAAATAAGGACAAACTTCGTCCCCTGTTGAAAGTTTGCTGCTCATCGACCACGATAACGCGCCGCTGCCGAGATATGATTGAGGTCACGTTTTGTGACCTCAAATGAAAAAAAGAATAAGTGCGACACTGCTCAAGATGCCGAAACGCCGGGTAACCTCACCTTATGCTGTGGAATCGCGTATCTTGCTGCTTCGCCATCAGAGGGTGATTCTCGACGCTGACATTGCCGAGCTTTATGGGGTTCCGGTAAAAGTTCTTAATCAGCAAATCAAGCGCAATAAGAAACGCTTTCCTGCCGACTTCGTCTTCCAACTCGGTGCCAAAGAATACGAAGGTTTGAGGTCACAAATTGTGACCTCAAAGGAGACGCGCGGTGGAAGACGATACCTTCCATATGCATTTACCGAGCATGGCGCAATTATGGCGGCAACCGTGCTTAACTCCGAACGCGCCGTGCAGATGAGCGTATTTGTAGTGCGCGCGTTCGTTCGACTACGCGAGATGCTGGCTAATAATCGTAAGCTTGCCGGAAAAATTGATGAACTGGAAGACCGGTTGGATAGCCACGATTCTACGATTCAGGATTTGATCGAAGCGATCAAGGGATTGATGACGCCCGAGGATCCGCCGCGAAAACGTATCGGATTCCAGCTTCCCGCCGGCAAGAGTAAAGGGTAATGCGGAAGCTATGTGCATGCCGATTAGAAACTCACCGGAGTTGCCTACCTTCGTTTATTCGCTAGTTCAGTCATCGTTGGGTTCGATTTTTATTCGCTTGCAAGCCTTTCTTTATGATAAAGATAATGCAGAGTTCAGGGATAGCAACTCCGTGCGAAAAGCGATTAACCACCTTAAGAAATCCGATGCTGTCTTGCGGGCGATCATCGCTCGCATTGGACCGTGCCGCATGCAGTTTGGGCCGCCCGAATTTCACAACCTGGCCGAAGCCATTGTTTATCAGCAACTGAACGGCAAGGCGGCAGAAGCGATTTTCAATCGGTTTGCCGCCCTGGCGGGCGAACCGCTAACTCCGGAAGGAATCCTCAAGCTGCAGCGATGAGCAAATGCGTGGCGTTGGACTGTCGAAGCAAAAGTCAGCCTATCTAAAAGATCTGGCGACGAAGACGACCTCCGGACTCAGTCGATTTTTTGCGGTTATCGAAGCTCTCGGATGAGCAAGTGATTGAGCATCTCACGCAAGTGAAGGGCATCGGCGTCTGGACGGCCCAGATGTTTCTGATGTTTACACTGAAACGACAGAATGTGCTGCCGGCTCGGGCGATTTCGGAGTACGCATGGCAATGTATAAACACTATCTGGACGCACGGCGCGGGAAAACAGCGAGGAATGCCTCCTCCGCCGGAAAGAAATCCATGGTCGCAAAGAAGGCCCGGAAGCGCAAGATCAAGCTACCCACCCCTGAGCAAATGGAGAAGATCGCGAAGCGCTGGGAGCCTTACCGCAGTGTGGCGTGTTGGTATTTGTGGCGCAGTTTGGATACAAAGACGCTTTGAGCCAAAATCGCGCTTCTGTGCTCGAAGCCCGCCACTGTGATTAAATGAATGCGATGGCAGATCTTAAGATCCGAGTACTGGTGGCGAAGCCGGGCCTCGACGGTCATGACCGCGGTGCCAAAGTGATTGCGCGCGCATTGCGTGACGCGGGCATGGAAGTGATTTATACGGGATTGCGCCAGACACCGGAGATGATTGTAAGCGCGGCGCTGCAGGAGGATGTGCAGGTCATCGGACTATCGATTCTCTCCGGAGCGCACAACGCGATCGTCCCCCGCGTCATGGACCTGCTCAAGCAGAACAACATGAATGATGTTCTAGTTCTGGTGGGCGGAATCATTCCTGATCAGGATATCGGCGCACTCAAGCAGCTTGGCGTGGGTGCCATTTTTCAACCCGGTGCGGCGATGGATAACATCGTGAAGTTCATTCGTGCGAATGTGAAGGGCGCAAACGTACCGGCGCAGGTTGACTGAGTCGTTGCGGCAGGTCGGTAGTTTTGCGATTTAGCCGCTTGTCCAATCCGCAAACGACTCTCGGGCCGGGCGGCTCAATTTCACCGCATGCCAATAGCAAACTTGATCAGCATCCGGCAACAACTTTCACGTACCGTTGGCCCGGCCCCGTGGTATTGGAAAACGTTTCCCGAACTTTATTCTGCCGCCGGGCAACGGTTTGTCTGGACGCACCACGGCGATGAAGGTCCCTTGGCTTACGTGGTTTCGTTGTCGCCGGAGCACGAACCGAATAAGCCGCGGCTGGCACTCAACACCTACTGCCGGCCTTTTGTAGTTTCTCCAGATTGTTTGGGGATTTGGTGTCCGGAGGGGAGAAACATTCGCTTCGCCGGTTTCAATCCAGATCGGGCCGAGCCGTTTGACCTTGCAGAAATCGCGGGATGGTTCAAGCCGTCTTCGGATCGGATCTACTCTCGAACGCCACCCATCGCTGACTTCGAATTGTCTCTTACGCTTGGTCCGGGCACGCATAAAATTGACGTCCCCGGGGAGTTGGCCGCGATCGACGAGTTGATCATACCGACAAGTTATAAAGCTCTTTCGAACGACGATCCCGCGTTTGCATTGTTCGCCGTCTATCTGCAAGGCCGGTTGGTCGAAGTGCTGCCGCAAAAATGGTTTACAGCCTCGCAGTATCAGGTGGGCAAACAATGGATTTCGCGGGCCGCCCGCGATGTGGAATCGCATCGCATCTTTGGGGAATGTTTTGGCGCGGGAAGCTTCGTGTTGGAAGAAGATGGCTGCCGGCTGGCAGAGTGGCTGGATAAAAGGTCTTAGATTCGGCTGCGAGTCTTAAGTCGGTACGCTCCAAATCAAGCCTCCGATGATCCAGGAGGGTTCGACTGCACAACATCCCCGAGTGTGCAACTGCGACGATTCCCCACTAGAAAATGAACTTCAACCCGAGTTGGATTTGCCGGGGTGCGAAGGCGGCGTTGGGCTTCATGAAATTTTGTGGCTGCTGGTAGTAGGCGGGGTAGGGCGTTCCGTTTACGTACGTTGTGTATGGCGTGAAAGTGGTGGCTTCGGCGGTAAGGCCGTCGGAGGTAATGGTGACACGCTGGTTGTCGCGGTTGAAGAGATTGAAAGAGTCGGCCGTGAATTCCAGACGATATCCGTGGCCCACGTGGATTTTGCGGACCAGGCGCAGGTCAGTGGAGGAGTAATCGGGTCCGGTGAATCCGTTGCGGCTGTAACCGGGTAGACGATCGTTGAGGTCGTTGCCGTCCTGATTGGGATCGCCGCTGACGGTCGCATTGACGGGGCGCCCGCTGCCGGCGGTGATGATGCTGGATATTTTCCACTCGTTGAAAATGTGGCCGAGCAGTTGGTGTTCGCGATGGAAGAAGCGCGGCTCAGCGGAGAAGGCTGCAACGAAGCGGTTGCGCTGGTCGGTGACGCTGGGGCCACGCTCGGCATTGGGTTGGTAGGAATTTTGTACGGTCGCGGGTTCGCCCGCGACCAGGGCATCTTGGCCGTCGTCGATGGCATGGGCGTAAGTGTAAGAAAGACGGAGGTACGTTCCGCGAGACATGCGGCGGTTGATGGAGAGAGTTGCGCCGTTGTAAACGCTGGAGGCGGCGCTTTGGAATTCGTCGATCTCGCCGAGCTGGGCGATGGGACGTCCGAGAGGATTGATGCATGGAGGAAATGTGCAGGTCGCCGACTGGGTGTATTGCCAGGTGGCGAAGGAATCGACGGTGTAGTAGCCGTTCTGAAATATCGAACCGGTGGAATCGAAGATGGGATAAGTAAGCGCGACCGGTTGTGGCAGGTTGACGTCGAGCGCGCGGATGAGATGTTCGCCGTGGACGTAAAGATAGGAGACGGCAACGGTGGTGTGGTCGGCCACCTCACGTTCGAGTGTGAGACTAGCTTGCTGGACACGCGGGGTCACAAAGCTCGGAGCGAAAGCAGAGACATCGTTGGTGACGCCTTCGCTGAATCCCTGCGGAAGGTTGCAGTTTGTTGCGGTGAGCGAGCAAGTGACGAGCGGGTTGGGGTAGGTGGGAAAAACCTGACGGTCGGCATAGGTATTGTTGTTGAGAAAAACCTGGGCATCGTTGATGCCGTTTTCGGTGGCGATGGCTGAGTTATAGATCTGCGGAATGCGCACGTAGAAAATTCCGTAGCCGGCGCGGACGACGAGCGGATGATCCTTGCCAATCGAGTAGGCGAGTCCGGCACGGGGTCCGAAATTGCGCGGATTGTAGGGGACTTTACCGGCTGGGGGAAACAGCGGGTTGGATTCGAGTCCGGCGGTGGTGAAAGTTTGCAGATCCCAGCGAACGCCGAGGTTTACAGCGAGGTGATCGGTGACGCGAATAGTGTCTTGTGCGAAGGCGGCATAGTCGTTGCTGTTAGGGTTGGAAGCGGCTTGGCCGAAATTCTGCAGATAGTAGTGAGGGACGGCGTGGGCATAAGCACGAAGCGGAGTGAGCGGAAGTCCGCCTTCTTCCGGTGCAAAGGTGAAGGGGTTCACTTTGATCTCATCGAAGAGATATTCGCCGCTTTGCTGGCTGGGAAAGAAATCATAGATCCATGTGATGAGAGAGTCTCCACCAAACTTAAACGAATGACGGCTGGTGTCGAGACTGAGAGTTTCGGCAAGCTGGGCGCGGTGTTCGCGGGTAGCGCGGGGCAGTTGGTCGGAGCGTCCGATGCCATCGATGATGTCGGTGACTTTGATCAGGGTGTCGTTGGTGTTGGTGAAGGACTGGCGGAGATCGCGGGAGAATTGGGCGCGGAGATGGCTGATGAGTCGCGATGTTAACCCTGAGGTGAGCGAGGCCGAGCCGGTGTCCGTAGAGACGGTTTCTTCGCCGTTGTCAGAGTTGGAATCGTAGGTGATGGGGCTGGCAGGATCAAGGAAGACGTTGTTCGATCCCCAATAACGGGAAGAGTTATAGCGCAGGGCGAGCTGGTTGCGCGGAGTGAGATTGATATCGAGTTTGGCATAGGCAGCGTTTCCGATTTGCGCGGCCGGAAAAGATCCGGCGTAGGAGCTGAGTTTGGAAGCGGCGGCAAACACGAGAGCCTGGTCGCTGGCTTCGTAATCGCCGGGTGAATAAGGTCCAGTGCCGGCTTGGGGAACGACTTGCATGGTCCCGTCGAGAAATTCAACGACGTTGGGAACGTGGAAGTAGTGCTGGTCGAAGCCGCCGAAGAAAAAGATTTTGTTTTTCTTGATGGGGCCGCCGATGGTAACTCCACCTTGCTGTTGGCGGCTGTGCGGTTTGAAGGTCATCATGGGATCGGCGGCGCCGAACCCGCTGTCGCGGATGTAATAGAGGCCGGTTCCGTGCCAATGATTAGAGCCGGACTTAGTCACGACATTCACGACTGCGCCGCCGGCGCGTCCGAGTTCAGCGCCATAGGAGTTTGTGGACACTCGGAACTCCTGCACAACTTCGTTGGAAAACTGATACGGCGTGCGGTAGAGGCCGCGAGCCTGAGCGAAGAAGGCATTGTTGAAATCTCCGCCATCGACCAGGAAGCTGTTCTGGAATCCGCGAAGGCCGCCGAAGGAGAGATCGCCATTGGTAGCGGAGGTAAGGCTGCGCGGATCTTGCGTGACGCCCGGCGAGAGGAGCATGAGGTCGGAAAAGCGGCGGCCGTTGAGCGGAAGATCGGCAATGGCACGCTCGTCGATAAGAGTGGAAACGGCGCTGGGATTGGTGTCGACAAGTTTGGGTGAGCCGGAAACGGTGACATTTTCCTGCGGGCCGGCGATGGTGAGATGGAATTCGATCTCGGTAGCGGCGCCGACATCGACATGAAGCAGCGGAGTTTTTTGCGGCGACATTTTATCCGCGACAGCACGGGCGGTGTAATCGCCGGGTGGCAGCAGGTCGAGCGAGAAGCGGCCTTCGGAGTCAGATGTCGCGGAGTAACGGATACCGGTGGCGGAACTGACGACAACCACGGAAGCTTGGGCGATGTGGGCTCCCGCGGGATCGAGCACGGCGCCGTGGATGGCGCCGGTGGCGGCGTCTTGAGCCGGGGCGAGTGAAGTCAGCAGGAAACAGGTTGCAACGAGACTGAGTGAGGCGCGTGGCATGAGTCCCACCTTTGACGAGATGAGGCTCGGAGAGTGTGACCCACATCGCTTTGCCGGAAGCTCTGCGGGGATTTAGGGAAACCCAGTTCTATATAGCATGGGAGGGGCGAAGAAGAGTGTGACGATGCGTAGTTCTTTTTGGGATGAGTGCAGAAGTGGGAATGCAGGCTTCGAATGTCGAGGGTGTTCGCAGTCGGGAAGCATGAAGCTAAATTTTTGCTTTTGGGTGGCGCAGCGCTTCTAGCGCTGTGGTAAGGATCTTGCTATGGCTCTGGGCTTTAGCCCCTGAGGTGCCTCGGCGGCTAAAGCCGCTCATCTTAGGGGAGCTGGATCGCAGCGCTGAAAGCGCTGCGCCACCCAAAAGCCGCCGCCCGAAGGCCGCTTCACCAAGGTGTCGCCGTCCGGAAGTGCTCGCCGTCCAAAGATGCTTGGGCGAGGGCGCTGGCGCGGGCTAGCTCTTCGTTCTTATCGCGATCCCCAAATCGCGCAGCTGTGAATCGCTGACCGGGGTTGGCGCGTCCACCATAAGGTCAACGGCCCGGGCGGTTTTGGGGAAGGGAATTACTTCACGGAGGCTTTCGGCTCCGGCGATGATCATGACGATGCGGTCGAGGCCGAGGGCGATGCCGCCGTGCGGAGGGGTGCCGTATTCGAGGGCCTCGAGGAAGAATCCGAAGCGGGCGCGGGCTTCTTCTTCAGTCATGCCGAGGGCGCGGAAGATTTTGCTTTGAATATCCTGGCGATGAATACGGATCGAACCCGAGCCCAGCTCCGTTCCATTGAGGACGACGTCATACGCCAGGGCGCGGACTGCGCTGAGCGGAGATTGCGGATCTTTTACCGATTCGACTCCGGCTTCGAGTAACTTCATGTCCTCTTCGTGCGGAGAAGTAAAAGGATGATGCGCGGCCATCCACTGCTTTTCGCTCTCGTCCCATTCGAACATGGGGAAATTTGTGACCCAGAGGAAGCGGAAATCATTTGCCGGGTCGCCGGTTTTCTTGAAGATGCCGTGGCGGTCGGCATATTTTTGCGCTAAGGCGAGACGAAGCAATCCCGCAGATGCGTAGATGGCCAGCTCTTGCGGCGTGACTTTGCGATGAGCAGGCATGGCGGTTTGTGGACCGGACTGCGCGGAGCCCGCGACCAAAACGATCAGATCGTTGTCTTCCATCCCAATCTTTTTTGCAATGGCAGCGGCGGCTTCAGGAAATTTATTACTAATGCGTTTGAAGTCTTCGAAAATCTTTGCTCCACCTTTGGAGTGGAACATGGGCTTGATGTCGTCGCGCTCTTTGCGCGAGAGTTCGCCAACTTTGGGAGTACGAATCGCGATCAGCGGAAGATTCGCATTGATGGCCAGCTCCTGCAAATTTTCCGGCGTGAAGCATTCGCGGACGTCGGTGAAGGCGGGCAGGCGCAAGTCGGGCTTGTCGATTCCGTAAAGGCGGATGGCTTCGTCGTAATCCATGCGCGGGAATGGAGTCTTGATATCTGATCCGGCGGCGCGGAAGGCGGCGGTGAGAAATCCTTCGACCACCTCCCACACGCGTTCGGGCTGAGGATAGGACATTTCCAGATCGATCTGAGTGAACTCGGGCTGGCGGTCGGCGCGCAGGTCTTCGTCACGGAAGCAGCGCACGATCTGAAAATATTTGTCGAAGCCGGAGATCATTAATATTTGTTTGAACATCTGCGGCGATTGCGGCAGTGCGTAAAAAGTTCCGGGCTGCACACGGCTGGGAACGAGGTAATCGCGCGCGCCTTCCGGCGTGGAGCGGGTCATGAAGGGAGTTTCTATTTCGAAGAAACCTTGATCCGAAAGAAAATCTCGAATGGCTTTTGCGACCTTGTGACGTGTCTCGATATTGAACTGCATCACGTCACGGCGGAGATCGATGTAGCGGTATTTCAAGCGTGTTTCTTCATTGGTGAGCGCCGTATCCGAGGGCAGGAATGGCGGAAGCTTCGATTCGTTGAGGATGCGCAACTCTTCGGCCACCAGTTCAACTTCGCCCGTAGGCATATTTTTGTTGATGGTGTTGGCGTCGCGAAGCTTTACCGTGCCGGTGACGGCGATGACGTATTCATTCCGCAAGGCTCCAGCCTTTTCGTGAATGGCGGTGTCGCGCTCGGCATTAAAAACAATTTGCGCTATGCCAGTGCGATCGCGCAGATCGATGAAAAGTAGATTGCCGTGGTCACGGCGGCGGTTCACCCATCCCATGAGGACGGCTTTCTTCCCGGCGTCGGAGGGGCGCAGGGTGCCGCACATCTGAGTTCGTCGCAGGTCGCCTAGAAAATCGAGCAAAAGTGTGTCCTTTAATAGTGAGAAATAGATTGCCGAAACTGAAGGTCCAGTTCGCGAGTTAAGACTGATCGTTGAATCAAGGATTATAAATGGACTTTGGGTTACTAACGGCACGTTTCCTGTACGCCCGCTCTAGAGCTACATTGCTGCTATGTCCAGTGGAAGCGGCCGCGTCAAATACCGTTGCGCACAATGCGAGATGTCGGAAGACAGTTGCGAATGCGACAAATTCTGTTGTCTCTGCCAGACAACGCTCGACGTCCGTATTTGCCAGGACGGGCTGATGTACTGCGAGCCTTGCCGTTCTGCCTGCGATTACAAAACCTCGGATTAAGGTAACGCCGCGCTCGAAATCTCCGTGAATGATGTTTTTTGCGCTGACCTCCACATGCAGCCTGGCGTTCGTTCAGGAAAACCACAGCACGATTGAAGTTTAAAGCCTTCGCGCCGATATAGGCCTTGAATGGCAGGAACCCTCACCGCGGTCCGGGCCAGATCAGCCAAATTCTGAGGAGATCTTCATGTCGACATCAGCCGTTTCGAGCAGTTCGTTGTACCAGCAGTTGCAGTCGTATTTCCAGACCCGAAATAGCGACGAGCAACAGCTAGGACAAGCACTCAGTTCGGGCAACTTGGCCAATGCTCAGGTTGCCTATAACAACATTACCGCCCTTGGGCAGGAAGGTCCGTTCGCGAATGGGAATCCATTTAAAGTGTCCCAACGTGAGCAGGATTTCACGGCGATTGGAAAAGCGTTGCAAGCGGGAGATCTAGCTGGCGCGCAGCAGGCCTTTGATACGCTCCAGTTAACCTTTCGCGGGAATACTCCCAAGGGGCCGACTGCCCAGCCAGTATCCAGCTCGGCAGCCGGCGCCGCAGCCACCAGCGCGGGTAGCGCAGGTCCGGAAGTCGTGCTGAATCTGAGCAGCACCAGCGGTGGAACAAGCCCGGCTACAGCAGCCAGCACCCCGGCGCCGGAGATTGTAATTAACTTAAGTAGCAACAACAGCAGCAGTGCAGCTCCAGCGGTGCCGGCCGCTACGCCCACCACCACCGGCCCGGAGATCGTGCTCAACCTGAACACCAGCAGCACCAGCCCGGAGGAAATCACCATCGGCATCAATAACTCCAGCAGTGGGGAGCAGGTTTCCATCAGTGTGGGTAATCAGGTTTCGACTAACCAGGCTTCGACCAGCCAGAGCACCAATACGCCGCAAGTTACGCTCAATCTGGGGGCCAATACTAACGAACAAATTGTCTTGAATTTTCTGAACGCTCTTTCCAGCACCACTTCCACTTCGAGTACGAGTGGGAGTTCGGCGAGCAATGGAGTCAGTGTCTCGGCCTAGGATAGAAAGCAAAGCCGGTGCGGCGAGCGAAGGCCCTCCCCCTTCGTCGCACCGGCTCTTTTATCGAATAAGGAGCAATCAGCGGGGAATGTATTGGTCGAGCAAGGGAATTACATCCGCGGTAAAGGGACGAAGCCGCTGCTCGGCGGCGTCTGGGGTTTCGCCCGGAAGCATGTCAGTCGTGATGCGGACTAATGCGCCATCGCTGCGGTTCATCTGGATTGCGTCTTTCACCAGATAAAACTTGGCCCAATATTCGCTGGCGACGCCACGATCATGGGCCCAATACCAATAAAGAACCAGCTTGCGGGCTTCGGCTCTGGCAATCACATAGCGATTTGCCGGGAACGGCGAATGCCCGGGCAAAGAAATGGTGACCTGATCGTTTCTCTCCGGAGTCCAGCCCGCTCCGGGGAGACAGTGTTTAGGAGAGTGAATGGTATCTCCGGTACGCTGGCTGGGAAAATAAGCGAGAAACAGATCAACGTAGGGCAGGTCGCTGCCGGGAGCGCGGTAGGCGCGTACCAGGAACTCGCCGGCACCCAGAACATCAAGAGTTTCCTTATCCAGAGGAATGTCTCTTCCGCTCCAATTCCCTAATTGCGCTGGAAACGAGGACAGCGGCTGGCGTGGCGGGATGGTCTCGGTGCGGCTGCGCGCTTGCAGAAGAATCGCAGTAAGAGCTATTAAGCTTGCAGCGAGCGCAAAGCGCCAGCGACTGGCTTGATTCAAGGCTGCTTCCGTTCCTCCCGCCAGAATCTGCGAATCCTGCGATGCACAAGATAAGAAGATAAGGCGAGATTTGCGATCCAACCAACATCAGTCTACCCTAAAATTTCAAGGAATGATCGAGGGTTCGAGCCTTGGCCGAGGGGGCTTTGGAAAGGATGAGCGCGATTGTGACAGCCAGCGACGCTACTTGTCTTTTCATGCTTTTGCAACATTTTGAAGGGAGCCGGGAAACATTGTCCTGGAGTATGCGGGTGAGTCACTGGAGAGGTTACTGTCAAGTGGGTAAATACTTTCCCTTTTGTGCGGAACCATGTAGCGTATTGTGGGAAAGCTTTTCTCCTCTCTGGAAACAGACTTTGTCCGCTAAGCTATTGAAAAGAGGGTGCTAAGTCTATCCAACACCAGTCCGTACCTGTCGAAAAGGATGGCATTTGTCGTGCTTTGCTGTACTCGGGTGATAAGGGTGACCTGTTGATTCTGGTTGTCCCTTGGGAGTAGGTCGTAAGATGGAACCAAGTTTCCTCGCAAGCGCGGCGCCAATTATCGATCCTGGGCTCCCTGTTGATGAGTTCGTGGAGGGTGTAAGTCCGAGTATGCGCAGCGTAGAAGCTGTGATGCGGGAGGTTGCGCAGAGCGAAGTCCCGGTGTTGCTGCTGGCCGAGAACGGAGCCGGCAAGAAGGCGACTGCGCGTCGGATTCACGAGCTCTCCCGACGAAGAGGGAAAAATCTTCACCTTTTTTCCTGCTTGAACGTAAAGGCAATAGAGTTTGGAAATCCGGACCTTCATGATGGTTTCGAAGGCGGTGGGACAGTTTTTCTGGCGGAGATTGCTGAATTAAGCGCGCGGGATCAGGCGCGGTTGCTGCAGATACTGAGCCAGAAAAGTTCTGGAAATGGGGAGCAATCTCCGGTCCGGCTCATCTGCGGCAGCGCCCGCGACCTGGAAGCGGAAGTGAAGGCGGGGAATCTTCGTGAAGATTTGTATTACAGAATCAGCGGCGTGTGTTTGCGCATTCCACCACTGCGCCAGCGCCGGGAAGACATCCCCATTCTAATGGAGCACTTTTTGGGAAAATTTGGCCGTGATTTTCAGCGGACGGTGCTGGCGCTCAGTGGAGAGACGCAGCGCTTGTTTCAGGAATATTCGTGGCCCGGCAATGTGCGGGAGTTGGAAAATGCAGCCCGGGCTATCGTCGCTCTCGGCGATGAAGACGTCGCCATGGGCGGGTTGCGCGCCATGCTGCGGCGGCCGCAGGCTGAAAACGACGGTGGGCGGGTTTCGCTAAAACAGGCGGCCCGGGCTGCGTCCCGGGAGATGGAGAAGGAGTTGATTCTGCGGGCGCTGACCCGTACCCGCTGGAATCGCCGCCGTGCCGCGCAGGATCTTCAGATCAGCTATAAGGCTTTACTATACAAACTGAAACAGATGGGATGCTCTGAGTACCGGGCCTCCTGAACGAATGAGCTTTGAAATGCTTAACGCATGTTCCCTGCTCATAGGAGAGCGCATGAAGAAAGTGATGAAGCTTGCCTGCCTGGCAATGTTGAGTTTCATAGCCATCGGCATGTGGGCCCAAGAGGATACCAACGCTCCGAAGCAGGTGCCAGCGGCTGTTCCGGAGGTACAGGCATCCGCTCCTGGCGGTCGCTCCGACTATGTGATCGGGGCGGACGATACGCTGCGAATTTCCGTATGGAAAGAGCCCGATATGAGTGTGAATCTGCCGGTGCGACCCGACGGCAAGATTTCGATGCCTTTGCTGGACGATGTTCAAGCGGCTGGCATGACCCCGATGCAGTTGGGAGCTTCGATCCGCGAAAAGCTTAAAAAATATATTGAGGATCCGCGGGTTACCGTGGTCGTGACGGCGATGAACAGCCAGCGGATTTATGTGCTGGGCGAGGTAATCCATACCGGGGCGATGCCGCTATTGCCTGGCATGACTGTGCTGCAGGCGCTGTCCAGCGCCGGCTTCACTCAGTTTGCCAACCTCAAGGCAATCTATCTGTTGCGGGTAATCGATGGGAAGCAGACCAAATTGCCATTTAATTACAAGAACGCAATCAAGGGCCGCAGTATGCAGCAGAATATCGCGCTAAAGCCAGGAGACACCATCGTTGTCCCGTGAGCTAGGCAATAGGTTCGAGAGGAATTGAAAATGAGTAGAGGCCAAATTCTAACAGCGCTGATGTTGAGCCTGCTTTCGGTCAGCGTGGCCTGGGCGCAGAGCGACGAGAATCAGACTCCAGTTCCGACTCCGGTGCCGGCCTTCGGGCAGGAGAATCCCGCGCCGCCAGTGAGCGAGAATCCGCCCATTTCCGCGATCGACCAGCCGGGACTGGAACCTCATGCGGCGCCTGAGAGTTTCCTTTTACCCGGCCTGCATTTCAGCGAGTCGGTTGATTCAAACGCAGCGAATACTGTGGGTGGGTCCTCAACCGGTTTGGTCACCAGAGGCTTGGGAAGTCTGACTCTGCAAAAACTGTGGAGAAACTACGACGTAGCCGCGGACTACATCGGCGGAGTGTCTTACTACAACGTGGCCGGCATTGGATTGCAACAACTGCAGCAATTCGACGTCGACAACCGCATCAACTGGAAGCGCGGCCAGCTGGCGATTCGAGATGCCTTCAGCTATCTGCCGGAAGGCGCCTTCGGCTTCGCCGCCTACGGCGGAAGTGGCGCCTACAACCTGGGCATGGGCAGCATGGGTACAGGCCTGCTGGGCGCCAACGCGTTCGCCGGAGAGAGCGATAACGCCTTCGCTGGGGGGGAAGGTGTTTCTCTGGGACAGGTGCCACGCATCACGAATTTGGGATTAGCGGACATTGTCGAGTCCCTCACGCCCAAATCGTCGTTGACGCTGGCCGCGGGCTATGGACTCGTCCACTTCGACGGCGATCTGGCTGCATCGACCGCTTTGGACAACAACATTTCCTTTATCGGTAGCCGCGAAACCACCGCGCAGGCGGGGTACGATTACAGCCTCAACGCGAAGGACCAGGTCGCCGTGAGCTATGGCTACCAGGCTTTTGACTTTTCCACAGTGGGCACGGCGTTTCACTCGAATGTGATCCAGTTGATGTACGGTCACCGCATTTCCGGCCGCTTGAGTTTTACAATTGGCGCCGGTCCGCAGTTTACCCACATTGATGCCAACCCGCCGATCTGTCTGAGTATCTTCGGCGCTCTGAGCGTGCCGCTCAACGATTGCACCACAGACGGGGGAACCATCGCCGTCATACATACCAGCGCCAACCATATTGGCGCTGTGGGCAGGGTTTCGCTGCGCTATAAATTCCCAAAAACTTCGGTCTCGTTCACCTTCCAGCGTTACGACACCAGCGGGTCCGGGATTTTTGCCGGATCGTTGAGCAACATTGCGCTGCTCGACATGCGCCGGCCATTGAGCCGCATCTGGGATCTTTTTAGCGACGTTGGTTACTCGAAGAATTCGCGCTTGCAAATTCCGGGATCAGCCCTGAACGCCAATGAATTTACTTACTGGTATGCCGGCATAGGACTGCATCGGCAGTTTGGACGCAGCCTGCGAGGATTTGTGAGTTACCAGTTTAACGACATGACGTTCGATACGTCTTGCCCACTGGTTACCACAGCGGGCCCTGGTTTGGCCGCGTGTAGCAACCTGTCGCAGCGGCAGGTGGGATCGATTGGACTGGATTGGACTCCCCGGCCAATCCGGCTTGACTAATTTTTGCAGCTGGCCGCAGTAGGCCGGCGGAACGGGAACTGTAATATGGAAAATCGCGAACTCACCATGGACGATTATCTGGCGATGTTGCGCCGCCGGATGAAAGTGATTCTGATCCCGGCGCTCCTGGCGCCACTGGCTGGATTTCTCGTCTCCTATGCTTTCCCCTCCAAATACACCTCGCAGTCGCTGGTATTGGTGGAAGGCCAGAAGGTGCCGGAGGGCATCGTCCAGCCGGTAGTCACCGCCGATCTGACCGAGCGCATCGCGACCTTGCAGCAGCAGGTGCTGAGCCAGAGCCGTCTCCAGCCCATGCTGGAGCGTTTAGGGTTGGCCAAGCCGGGTCAGAACGTAGACGACATTATCGATAAGATCCGACTCAGCATGACGGTGGAACCCGTGGTGACTGATCTCGCGCAAATTGGGACGACCAAGCCAAAGCCGGGCCAGAGCAGTCCGGTTCCAGGTTTCTATGTGAACTACACCGATTCCAACGCGCGCGAAGCGCAGCAGATTTGCAATGAGTTGACCTCGCTTCTGCTGGAAGAGAATCTGAAGTCGCGTGAAGATGTGGCGCGCGGCACCACCGATTTTCTCAGCAAGCAAGTGGAAGACACCAAACATAACCTCGATGACCTGGATAGCAAGCTGGCCGCCTTCAAGAAGCAATACATGGGGCAACTTCCCGGCGACGAAGACAATAATTTAAAAATCCTGATGGGATTGAACTCGCAGCTCGACGCGAACACTCAATCCCTGAGCCGTGCGCAGCAGGATAAAGCCTACACGGAATCGCTGCTGGCCCAGCAGGTGGCGGCATGGAAGAATTCGGGTTCAGCCAGCAATCCGCAATCTTTGCAGCAGCAGCTTGCTCAGCTCCAGTCGCAACTCATCGACTTACAAGGCCGATACACCGCCGACCATCCGGATGTAATCAAGACCAAGGCGGATATCGCCCAGGTGAAAAAGAAACTGGATGAAATCAATAATCCCTCGAGCGATGCAAACACAACTACGCCTGATAAGGAATCTGCTTCCGAGCCCCCAGAGATTCGCCAGTTACGCCTGCAGGTGCATCAGTACGAGGATTTAATTAGTCAGGCGACGCGCGATCAGAAAAAGCTGCAACAGGAAATCTCCGTCTACCAGGGGCGAGTTGCGCTGAGTCCGGCGATCGAAGAACAGTACAAGGAACTTGCCCGTGATTATGACAACACGCAGAAGAACTACCAGGACCTGTTAGCCGATCAGAGCAAGTCCGACCTGGCACTTAAGATGGAGCAGCAGCAGGAAGGTGAACAGATGCACCTGCTGAATCCGGCCAGTTTCCCCGATTCGCCAAGCTTCCCCGTCCGGCCGCTGTTTGCCGGCGGCGGTCTGGGCGCGGGCCTGGCGCTAGGGATTGGTCTTGCCTTGTGGCTGGAATTGCGAGATAAATCCATTCGCACGCAGGCTGACGCTGAATCCGCGCTTGAGCTTCCCATGCTGGTGGCTGTTCCCTGGGTGGGCGAGGTTCGCGCCAACGGCAATGGCAGCAGCCATTTCTGGAAGCGCAACAAGCATCCGCAGGAGAGCGAGGAGACCGCCAAGTTCTGACCAGCTTAAGAGCACGAGGGTAAGCGAAACATTATGTACAAAGAGTTCTACGGCCTGCGGGCAAATCCGTTCAACGTCAACCCCGATCCGCGTTATCTGTTTCTGACGCGGCATACCGAGGAGGCGCTGGCGTGTCTGACCTACGGCATCCAGAGCCGCAAGGGATTTGTGCTGCTGACGGGGGAAGTAGGGACGGGGAAGACGACCCTGATCAATAAGTTGCTGGAGTGGCTCCGGCTGCAGCAAGTGGCTACGGCATTTATTTTCAACTCGCGCCTGAACACTACCCAGTTTCTCGATTACATGATGGCGGATTTCGGCATCCCTTGCGACTCGAAATCGAAGAGTCAGGTTCTGCTGCGGCTCTACAACTGGCTGCTGGATCGTTATCGCGCGGGTGAGACTGCCGTCCTTATCGTGGATGAAGCGCAGAACCTGACCGATGAAGTCCTGGAAGAAATCCGCATGCTCACCAATCTGGAGACGTTCACGGAGAAGCTGCTGCAGATCGTATTGGTGGGCCAGCCTGAACTGGAGCAGAAGTTGAAGCAGCCGCAACTGCGGCAGTTGCGCCAGAGACTGACTCTGCGGGCGAAGACTCATCCGCTTACGCTGGATGAGACCAAAGCTTACGTTCAGCAGCGCTTGCGGATTGCGGGCTCCAGCGGCCAGCAGATTTTCGATCCAGAATCGCTGATTGCGATCCATCGCTACGCCAGCGGAATTCCGCGGGTAATCAACCTGCTTTGCGAGCACTGCCTGGTGAGTGCGTTTGTGGATCAGCAGAAAATAATTGGTCCAGCAGTGGTGGATACGGTAGCGCGCGACTTCGATTTGAGCGATGGCAGCGCCGCCGGTGCAATGACGACGCCTCCGCCGTCTGTCGACCACAGAAAGCTTGACCTGGTGGACACTTTGCGTTCGATAGCCAGTTTAGCCGACCGCTTGCGCGATGAAGAAAAGGACCTCCCCAAGGAAAGGAAATTATGAGCAGAATTCACGAGGCACTAAAAAAAGCCGAAGAAGAACGGGCGGCACAGGGGGGACCGTCCCAAGGAAGCTATGCGTCCACGGTGGCGGAGCGTCCGGCCGTAGCTTCGCCGGAAGAGCAGCGCGGTGAAATGGCAGCGGGTTTGCCCGCGGTTGGCGGATTGCCGCCGAGTTCCGCGATGCCGGCATTCGCCAGTCCTTTTAGTCTGGACGCTTTATTGAGCCGGTGTCTTCCTCAGCCCTGGAGTCCGGACGAGAAAACAATGTTGTTCTTCAATGGTGACGACCACGCCCGTGGGACGGAGGAATTTCGCACGCTGCGCTCCCGGCTCTACCATGCGCGGGAGAAGACTGCGCTCAAGAAACTTCTGATCACCAGCGCGTTGCCCAAAGAAGGCAAATCTTTCACCGCCGCTAATCTGGCCCAGGTCCTGGTGCGCCAGCACGGCCGCCGCGTGTTGCTGATCGATGGCGACTTGCGCGGTCCGCGGCTGCACATGATGCTGGGCACCACTTCGTCTCCCGGGCTGGCGGACTATTTGCAAGGCAGATGCGACGAATTTTCGATCATGCAGCGCGGGCCCTTGGAGAACCTGTTCTTCGTTCCCAGCGGCCAGGAGATTTCTAACCCGGCGGAACTGGTGGCGAACGGGCGCCTAAAGCTGTTTATGCAGCGGGTGGAAGCCCTGTTCGACTGGATTGTTGTGGACTCACCGCCGGCCGTGCCGGTTTCCGATGCCAGCGTGCTGGCCAAGGCTTGCGACGGCGTGCTGATGGTTGTGCGCTCCAACACCACCCCCACCGATATGGCGCGCCGCGCGCGGCTGGAGTTTCCCGAGGATGCGCTGGTTGGAGTCGTTCTGAACGGCACCGATGCCGATGCGATGCCCTACACGCGCTACTACTACGAGGCCTATCAAAAAGACGGGACCGAGCCCAAGACCCCGGGGAAATAGGAAAACGTGATCCGGCTGTTCAAAGTCTACTATCCGCTGCGTACGCTGGTTCTGCTGGCGGGTGAAGCCCTTATCGTTTGGGTTTCGTTCGTTCTGGGTACCATGCTGCGCACTCAGGATAGCTGGCTGCTGCTCAATGTCGAAGGCGGCTACATCAAGATTCTGGTGGTCACCGGGGCGGTGCTGCTGCTTTCGCACTGGTTGGATCTTTATGATTCCTCGAGCGTAAGCAAGAGCTGGGATCAAAGTCTTCGAATATTACTTGTCCTGGGATGTGTGGCTCTGGCGCTTTCCGCGGTTGGTTTCCTGTTCCCCGCGTTGCTGCCCGGAAACGGTTCGGCGCTGTTCGGAATCATCATCCTCACCTGTACCCTTTTTTGCTGGCGTGGAGCCTACGGATGGATGGTGAAGCAGCCATTCCTGCGGGAGCGGGTATACGTGCTCGGCACGGGGGAACGCGCGGAGCGGCTGGTCAGCGGTCTGCGCGAGCGCTCGACGATGGGGATTGAAGTGGTGGGCTGGACCGGGGATGTAGAAGGGGAGTTGACGCGAGACTCCGTAGCGTCGCATTTATTAGCCATGACTCGTAGTTCCCGAGTCCATCGCGTGATCGTGGCCATGCCCGACCGCCGCGGTACTTTGCCCGTGGAAGAATTGTTGGACCTGCGGCTGGCAGGGTTAAAAGTTGAAGAAGCCACTTCCTGGCTGGAGAAGATGTCAGGGAAAATCGAGGTGGACCAGTTGCTTCCGAGCTGGCTGATCTTTGCTGAAGGTTTTCGCTTCAGCAGTTTCTTCCGGCTGGTGCGACGCTTGCTGAATTTTTCCGTGGCCTTGATTGCGCTGATCGTTTCGCTGCCGCTGCTGCCGTTCATTGTGCTGGCAGTCAAGTTGGGATCGCCCGGTCCTGCGCTTTATCGGCAGCAGCGGGTAGGGCGGCGGGGAAAGATTTTCTACTGTTATAAATTCCGCACCATGCGCCAGGATGCGGAAGCTGATACCGGCGCTACCTGGGCGGCGGACGACGATCCTCGAATCACGCGGGTTGGGAAATTCCTGCGCTCCTCGCGGCTGGACGAAATCCCCCAGCTATGGTGTGTCTTGAAGGGTGACATGCACTTTGTAGGGCCGCGGCCGGAGCGGCCTGAGTTTGTCGAGTGGTTGAGTAAAGAGATTCCGTACTACGGCGTGCGGCATGTGGTTCGGCCGGGAATCACAGGCTGGGCGCAGGTGCAATATAAATACGGAAACACGCTCGACGATGCGCGCGAGAAACTGCAATACGACTTGTTCTATATCAAGAATGCCTCGATCGGCCTGGACATGCTGATTATGTTTCAGACCATCAAAATTGTGCTGCTGGGCCGGGGCGCGCAATGACATGGGTTTTCTGGGTCTCAGCTTTTCTCATCGCATACACCTACGTGGGCTACGCGGCCTGGTTGTGGCTGCAGGCCCTGCTGTTCCCCTGGCCGGTGATGCGCATGCGTCAGGAACTTCCCATTTCCATCGTGATGGTTGTACGCAACGAGGAGCGGGTTCTCGAAGATAAGTTGCGGAATCTGTTGACTCTGGATTATCCGCCGGAGCGTTGTCAGATTGTGATTGTCTCCGATGGATCTACCGACCGCACGGAAGAAATTCTGCGTGAGCATGTAGACAATCCGCGAGTTCAGGTGGTTATGAACCAATTGTCGCGCGGGAAAGCGAGTGGGTTGAATGATGCCTTCAATTTGGCCCACGGAGACCTCGTGATCTTTACCGACGCACGTCAAAAGATTGAACCTGGAGCGCTGCGGGTTCTAGCGGAGAGTTTCGCCGATCCGAATGTGGGCTGCGTCAGCGGGGAGTTAATGCTGGGCGACCTTGATTCGGGAGAGACTGGGCGCGGCATGGGGCTCTACTGGCGCATCGAAAAGCAGATTCGCGAACTGGAGGCCGCCTCGGGATCGGTAGTAGGCGCAACCGGCGCGCTCTACGCGGTGCGGCGAGACTTGCTGAATGCAGTGCCCGAAGGAACGATTCTGGATGACGTATATATCCCCTTGCAGGTGGTGAAACAGGGAAAGCGCGTTGTATTCGAGCCACGCGCGAGAGCATGGGATAGTCCAGACCTGGGCGGTGGGCTTGAATTCGCGCGCAAGGTGCGCACTTTAAGCGGCAACTATCAACTGGTGCAGTTGATGCCTTGGGTGTTGAGCGGCCAAAATCCGGTGCTGTTTAGATTCGTGAGTCATAAGCTTTTGCGCTTAGCGGCTCCGTTCGCTCTGGGCGCAATGTTCTTCTCTTCGTTGTGGCTGAAAGCTCCCTTGTATCGCATAGCTTTGATTTTGCAGTTGGCGTTCTATGGACTCGGCGTCATCGCCCTGGCGCGTCTGTTGAAGCGGGGGCCGCTGGCGCGCGCCGCGGATGCCGCCGCAACTTTCGTATTGCTCAACACGGCAGCGGTAGTGGCTTTTGCGAACTTCGTTTCTGGAAGGAAGGCCGCATGGAGCCGATGAGACCGCGAACGCCCATCAACGGCGAAGTCGCAACCGAGGCGAAGCCACGCCGCTGGGGAGCGGACCGGCTGCGAACACTCGCAGCCGATAGCAAAACCAGAAGCACTCTCGCCTACAGCGCCCTGATGTTGTTTTCCTGGATCTATTGGTTTCGCCCGGAAGATTTAATCCCCGGACTCGATGCCGTTCCCATCAACAAGATTGCAGGTGGGATCGCTTTGCTCGCTCTCATCTTCGGAGTTCCTGCGAGCCGGCGCCACAAGCTGACGATCGAACTCAAAGTTCTTCTCCTTCTCCTGTTTCAAATGTTGTTGTGCATACCATTTGCGGCATGGCGAGGCGGAGCTTTTGACACAGTCGTAAACAAGTTCTCGAAGGGCGTCATTGTCGCGATTCTGATTTACATGGTTGCGACCTCGGTGAACGAGGTTCGTAAGCTGCTGGTCATTCAAGCCAGCGCGGTTGCACTGGTGACCGTGGTATCGGTCTTCGTTCACCACACAGAGTTCGGTCGGCTGACGGGAATTCAGAAAGGCATTCTGGAAAATCCGAACGACCTTGCGATTAATATCGCCATCAATTTTCCTCTATGCGTGGCCTTCTTCTTTGCCGCAAAGAAAACCGCTGCCAAATTGTTCTGGAGCGTGAGTTTGGTTTTCATGGCCTATGGCGTAGTCGCCACCTACTCCCGCAGCGGTCTCCTTGCCATGGTGGTCACGGTCATCATCTGCATTTGGGAGTTTGGCATCAGGGGCAAGCGCACGGTCGTAATCGTGAGCGCAGCCCTTGCGGCATTTGTGAGCGTCGGAGTGGTCCTTGTTACACCCCACTACCTGGTTCGTGTCGAAAGTATATTTCGGGGGAACATCCAAGGATCGGGTGACCGGAATTCTCTGGAGGCTCGTAAGGAATTGCTGAAGGAGAGTCTGATCCTCATGGTCAGGCACCCTGTGTTCGGCATTGGGCCGGGCAACTTCGGGAGCTATACGCTGACCTGGCGCGTCGCGCACAACACATACAGCGAATTGGGAGCCGAGACTGGTCTGCCCGGCGTGTTTCTTTATGTGCTGATGCTCTTACTCTCGATGCGCAAAATTAAACGGGTGCGAAAGTTGCCGGGTTATCAATCCAGCGAAGACATTCGTTTATGGACCAGTGCGCTGTGGGCGGCGCTGGCAGCTTATATTTCCGGGGCCATGTTCGCATCCACGGAATATAATCTGTTCCCTTATTTCATGGTGGGTTACATCTGCGCGGTGTATCAGATTGCCAGCCTTCCGCCGGTTGCGAAGGATGCAATCGAGGATAAGAGCAGCAAGAAGGGCAAATTTGGAAGGGCGGCAAAGCGTGAACGGCCGCTGGCTTGGACTCGCTAACTGGACTTGTGAGAATAATCGATCAATTTAGCGCCGCGCCGATCAGCCTGCCGCTGATCGATGACTCTTCCGCCCTGGCAGGCTTCGAGGTGAATCCGTGTGCGGAATAGCTGGCATGATCGGCAACGCCGGAGACATTGTCGATGCCGCTGACGTTCGGCGGATGTGCCAAACCATCGTTCACCGAGGTCCGGACGATGAGGGTATTTACGCCAGTGGCCCAGCGGGACTGGGTATGCGGCGCCTGAGCATCATCGACCTTTCCGGCGGACGGCAGCCGATCCATAACGAAGACAAAAGTTTGTGGGTCGTCTTCAACGGAGAAATCTACAACTTCCCTGAACTTCGCCAGGAACTCGAGGGCCGCGGTCACCGCTTTTATACCCACTCTGACACCGAAGTCATCGTTCATCTATATGAGGAAATGGGCTCGGACTGTGTGCAAAAACTGCGCGGAATGTTTGCCATTGCCCTGTGGGATGAGCGCAAGCAGCTTCTGCTACTCGCGCGCGACAGGATGGGCAAGAAGCCTCTGCACTATGCCCGCCACGAAGGCCGGTTGTTATTCGGATCGGAAATCAAAGCGCTGTTGGCGGTGCATCCGGATTTAGCGGAGATTAATCCCGAGGGCCTGCTGCAATATTTTTACTTTGGATATATTCCTGATCCGCACAGTGCCTTCCGGCGAATTCATAAGCTGCCCGCCGGACACTTGATGGAATATTGCAAAGGAGAAGTGAAGATTCGCCGCTACTGGGACTTGCCCGAGTATGGCACGCACCCGGCGATGAACGAAGAGGAATGTCTCGACGAGCTGGAGCGGCAATTGGAAGAGGCGGTGCGCATTCGCTTGATCAGCGATGTGCCGCTGGGAGCGCTGCTGAGCGGAGGCGTGGATTCTTCAATCATCGTGGCCCTGATGGATCGAGTGAGTTCAGGAAAGGTGAAGACATTTTCCATCGGCTTCCAGGCCGAGCAGTTCAACGAATCGGAATATGCGCGCCTCGTGGCGGAGCGCTTTGGCACGGAGCATCACGAACTGGTGCTCGATCCAAATCTCGAAGAAACCCTCACCTATCTCTCGCAAATGATGGAAGAGCCATTCGGCGACTCTTCCATGCTGCCGACCTACTACGTGTGTCGCATGGCACGGCAGCAAGTTACGGTAGCGCTTTCCGGAGATGGCGGAGACGAATTGTTCGCGGGATACGATCGGTATCTCACAGCATTGGAGCGGCAGAAGTTTGACCGGCTGCCGGAATGGCTGGGGCGGGTTTACCGCAACTCGCTGCACGATCTTGTTCCCGGCGGAATGTATGGGAAAAATCTGGCATGGAATGCGTCGCTGAATACGCGCGATCGTTACCTCGACGGGATGTCGTTCTTTCCGGCGTTACATCGGGAGCGGGGATTGTTTACCGACTCGTTTCTGCAGGCTGCGGCACGCCTTCCTGATCCCTTGCTGCAGTGGCAGCGCTTCTACGATGACGCTCCCGGCCATGACCCTTTAAGCCGTCTACTTTACCTCGACACCAAGACCTATCTGGTTTCCGACATTTTGACCAAAGTAGATCGGATGAGCATGGCGACTTCCCTGGAAGTGCGCGTGCCCATGCTCGACCACAAATTCGTGGAATGGGTAACGTCCTTGCCGCTGGAGTGGAAGCTTCGCGGCGGGACCCGCAAACATATTCTGAAAAAGCTGGCAGAGCGTCTTGGGATTCCCTCTGCGCTGCTGCACCGCAAAAAGCAGGGCTTTCAAATGCCGCTGGTGGAGTGGATGAGGAACGATGTGAAGGACCAGTTTCTGCGCGTCCTCC
The DNA here is from genome assembly GCA_963724815.1 of uncultured Acidobacteriaceae bacterium. Classification (GTDB taxonomy): domain Bacteria; phylum Acidobacteriota; class Terriglobia; order Terriglobales; family Acidobacteriaceae; genus Sulfotelmatobacter. Next base: position 214,603 of record CAVRWS010000016.1, on the reverse strand, counting down.
TCGAGCCCCGCACCTTGCAGCGTGGATATTTCAAGCCTGAGGCGGTGCGATCGCTGGTGGATGAGCATGTGCGGGGTCGCAGAAATCGTTCGGGATTGCTGTGGCGAATGCTGGTGCTGGAACTGTGGCACAGGAACTTTATCGAATCGCCGGACCAATGGGGCGCAAGGCACGCGCCGCCGGATATTTTCGCGGGCGAAAAAAAGCAGTCTTCGCAGACGGAGGCGGCGGCGATGTCTACGGAGCCAGAAGCGGCGACAAACTGAAGCGCGGTACTGAATATTCTTTACTATGCATAGTTTAAAAAAAACGATTAGGGCAAACTCAGGGGTTAGTTCCCGCAGCAAAGCGCCGGTGTTCGTGCTCGGGTGCGGGCGGTCGGGGACAACCTTGCTGTATCACATGCTGCTGTCGTCGGGGAATTTTGCAGTCTATCGCACCGAATCGAATGTCATCAATCTGCTAGAGCCGAGGTTCGGCGATCTCAGCGTGGCCAGAAACAAGCGCCGTTTATTAGACGCCTGGTACGAGACTCGTCTCTACACTCTATCGGAATTGGAAAAAGCTCCACTCGAAGAGCGGGTGATGGCGGAGTGCAGGAATGGCGGCGATTTTCTCAGCATCATCATGGAGCAGATGGCCCGCAAGCAAGGTGTCGAGCGCTGGGCCGATACGACTCCAGAGCACCTGCTGCACTTGCATCGCATCAAAGAAACAATTCCCAACGCTTTGATTATTCATATTATTCGCGATGGGCGCGATTCAGCGCTCTCTACGGAAAAGCAAGGTTATATCCGCCGCTTGCCCTGGGATAAGACGCCGTCGGTTATGGTAGCGGGCATCTATTGGGAGTGGATGGTGAACAAGGGCCGCAAAGATGGACGTGATCTGGGCGCGGATTATACGGAAGTGCGTTTCGAAGACCTTGTCGGAAGCCCGCGGGAAACTTTGGCGCGCCTGGGATCGTTTATCGATCATGATCTCGATTACGACCGCATCCAGAAAGTAGGAATTGGTTCAGTCAGCGCTCCGAACACGTCGTTCACTGCGGGATCTCCGGAAACATTCAATCCGGCCGGCCGATGGAAAAGCAGTTATACCCCCGAGAACCTCGCCACGTTTGAAGAACTGGTGGGCGGGACACTGAAAGAACTGGGATACGAATTGGGCACGACCGATCGCAGAGTGCTGAATCGTGCCGGACTCAAGCGGATGCGCGCCACTTACCGGAAATATTTCGACAGCAAACTTTATCTGAAGGCGAAGACCCCGCTGGGAAAATTGCTGGTCACACGCGACCTGTCGTGGATCTGATTTATTTTGCTGAGTTCCTGATCGTTGTTAACCGCTCTTTTCGCCCGTCAGTTCCCGATACAAATCGAAGACTGCCTGCACATTGCTTTCGTCGATGCCGCGATCTGCTTGGCTGCGCGTGGGTTGCGCCAGCGTTTCTTCGATCGCGCGCAAAAGGGCGGGCACGTTTGATTTGGGAATCAAGTGGACGCCGGCGGGTCGCATGCCGTTGTCGCTTGCGATGACCGGTGTGCCTAGATGGAGGGCCTCGCGGACCGAGACTGCATCCCCGTCAAATAGGGTGGTGCGCAGCATCAGATCTGCCCGAGAAATCGCAGCCATGGTGATGGCGTGCGGGACATCGCCACAAAGGAGAACGTGCTCGGCGTAAGCAAACGCGCCGATTCTTCCGTGGAGATCCTGCTCCAGGCTTCCCGAGCCAATTAATAACAATCCAGCGGAAGGAAACTTTTCGCGGACTTGTCCCAGGACTTCGATCTGAAGAGCAAGATCGTATTCCGGCTCCAGCAGGCCCACTGAAATTAGAACGGGACTGTGCTCGCTGAAAAAGGATGCAAGAGGTTCTGGTAGCGCCGCCGCCGAGTTCTCTTCCGGCAGAAAGGAATGCGGATAGATTAATCGCGTTCGACCTGGGGCGACACCCAGGCGTTGGAAAAAACTGATGATCTCCGGATTCACACCGATCAGGCCATCGAAACGGCGAAGAACAAAACCGGCAAGAGAATTTCGCGTTGTAGTCTTGCCTTCGTCAGACGAGGGATAACCTCCCGAATGAAACGTCATCACCGCCTTCGATCTGCGCATGAGCGTACAGACAAAGGCCAGACTGAGGAGCCTTCGGCTGAGCATCCCTCCAACATGAAGGTGAAGGACGTCATAATTCAATCGCAGCAGAAGTTGAATCAGGCCTGCGGCAGATTTGGGATAGTAGACCTCGTCGGAATCAGGCTTTCGATGCCGCGTAATGTTGATCACCGCGCAGGGAACATTGTGACGCCGGAGGAAAGTGCGGATTGCCACCAGGTTGCTCTGCACTCCGCCATGCGGCGGCGGGTAGGGACCTAGCTGGAGCACTCTCATCGGGGCGGCGCAGCGAGAAAATCGTCGATATTAATGGCGCGTGGCTCGCGCTCTCGCGCCGACTCCAGCATGCAGAGACAGCCAAGAGTGGAGCGCACGCCGTCGCGCACCGTGATGTCGGGCGATCTGCCTTGCTCCAGCGCAGCGAAAAAAGCTCTCATCTGTGCTTCATAGCCTTTTTCGGCAAACCAGCTTGAACTCTTTCGGATTATTCCGGTGCGCAGAACGGATTGCTTGAAGTCCTCGGCGGAAGCCCCGACCCCACTGGCGAAAACTTCCACTCGCTCACCGGCCGAAGTCTGGCTTCCAACGGTCGAATAAGTTAAATTGGCGATCGACCCATCGGCAAAGCGAAACGCAGCGACAAGATTATTCTCTCCGATGGGATCTTTCTTGTCGGTGGGTAGCGAGTAGGCCGACACTTCAACCGGTTCGGAATCGAGTAGCCAATACATCAAGTCTACGAAGTGACACGCTTCACCAAGAATGGCGCCACCGCTGGCAGGGTCGGCCATCCAATAGGAGCCGGAGATTCCCGGCGAATTAATCCGGCAATTCAGCACTGCCGGACCGCTTCGCTTGGCCAGTTGTTTCTTCAGCGCAAGATAAGTCGGCGCGTAGCGGCGGTTGAATCCGACAGTAAGTTGCTTTCCAGTTTCTTCGACCGCTTGAGATAGTTCGCGGCACTCCTCTTGCGTGAGTGCCATCGGCTTTTCGACGAAGACATGTTTGCCGGCATGCAACGCCGCGAGAGCCTGCGCAGCGTGCTGCTGGTTGCGGCTTACGATTACGACCGCCTGTATCTCCTGATCTTTCAGAATTTCGGCATAGTCACTGGCACAGTAATCCGCGCCGAATCGACGGGCATAACTCTTACCCCGCGCCCCGCTGGAAGAGTGGATGGCGCGCAGCCGCACTCCGGGAGTTTTTTTGAGGTTCGGCAAGTGAGCCCAGCGAGCCAAATTTCCCGCTCCAACCAGAGCGACGCCGATTGCTGAGGTTGCGCCGGCATGCCCATTTACTTCCACGCGACGTTTCGGTTGAAACTCCGTCAGGGGCGAAGCTAAATCCGCAGCCGGATACTTCACGAGTACTGCAAGGCTGTTCGTGGAAGCATCCATGATGGTTTCATACGCCTTGGCTGCGTCTTCCAGTGGGAAGCGGTGTGTGATCAGCGGATCGATCTGTATGCGGCCCTGCGATAGAAGTCGGAGAAACTCTTCCATGTTGCGGTTTTCTGTCCAGCGAACATAGGCCAATGGGTAATCCTGTCCCTGCAGTTCGTAGGCGGGATCGTAGCTCCCGGGCCCGTAGGCGCGCGCCATGAATACTTGAATCTCTTTTAGATAAGTTTCATACCAGGGAAAATTCAGCTCGACGGCGCCGACATCCACGATGCGGCCCCGGTCGCGGCAGATGTCAACTGCGATCCGGCACGGCGCATCCGATTTAGCGGCGGCGGCAATAATTACGCAATCGACCCCCTGGCCGTTGGTGAGTGAGCGAATCTGCGCGGACAATTCTGAACTTCCCACCAGCGCCGCATCCGCACCCAGGCGCCGCGCGAGTTCCACACGGTCCGGCTTGAGATCGGTGGCGATAATGAATCCACCCTGCAGGCGTGCCAACTGGGCGATCAGCTGGCCGACGAGGCCGAGGCCGATGACGGCAACTTTATCGCCGAGTGAAATATTAGCGATGCGCACTCCGTTGATGGCGATGCTACCCAGGGTCGTAAAACAGGCATGATCGAACAAAACGTCTTCCGGCACGCGCGCAACCAGGTTGCGGCCAACCCGAACAGTTTCTCCGTGGCCCGTTCCTTCGCCCCCGTAGGCAACCCGGTTTCCCACTTCGATTCCCGTAACCGTAGGGTGCTTCTCCGCCACCAGACCCGCACCCGCATAACCCAGCACCGCGTACTCGCTAAATTTCGCATTTACTTCAGCGAAGGTCTTCATCGGACCCTGGGACTTTAGCACGCTCCAGATTTTTCCCAGTTGAGAGGGATTATCGGCGACTGCTTTCAGAACTCCTTCGTTGTGGATGCTGGCAGTTTCCGTCCCACTGCTGATCAGGGAATAAACAGGACGAATCAGGACATGATGCGGACTGAGAACGGGATCAGGGACCTCGTCGACGATGATATCCTTCAGCCCTTTTCGGAGAATTTGCTTCATGATGTTCGGGAACAACCTAGGCCGCGAGAATGTAACAATCTGCGCAAATCATAATTTGCCCTAAATATATCAGAGCGATCTTTTTGTCACAGATTACTGTCGATAGGGCAACTTGCAATTTCTCGGACAAACTCAGGGCGCGACGTTCTTCGTTGCCTCGGAAATGGCATCGATGTCCGCTCCAATGTCTTTACCATCTGATCCTGCCTTTCGATAACGACTGGACGTTGAAAGGTGATAGTCTCCGCCAATTCCATTGCGATAATCGACGAAGTGAACTGCTTTCCAGTCATTGACAAAAAACTGTTCACAAGCTGGCGCAGCGCCGCAGTGCGGAGTCTTGGGATAAGGGTCCCCCGGCAGCATTGGCTTGTCGTTGGTTTGCACAATCACGTTGTTGGTGAAAATCCAGGAATTGTCGAAGCAGCGCTCGAGCAGCGCGACCGTCCCCCCGGGTCCCAGGCAACTGGGACGTCCGCCGCCCGGCGGAAACGCATGGACGCCCAGGTTGCCGGAGCCCACAAGGTTATTACGGAAGATAAGCTTTTCGATCTGCGCTTGCGGGCCGTCGTAAGTTACCAGAATGCCGGCTCCGGTGGGGAATCCGGTATTGTGCTCGATCGTTAAGTCATGCGGCCAGTTCTTTTCCTGGTTGGTCCCAATCGACCAAAGCCAGCCATTCGCGCAGCAATCGCCGGGCGCGTAGGTCTGAGTGTTAACGTCTTCCAGAATATTGTCGTGAATATTCACCCGGGCAATTTCACCGGAAAGGAAACTGCAGTGCCCAGTGCCGTTGCCCGGCTCGCCGCGGCAGGTGGTGGCGTCGGTTGCGGCGATGCCTATGCCATTCACGGTGTGACGAATAATGTTGTAGCGAAAAGTGAGGTCGCGCACCACGCAGGAAGGACATTGTCCATACTGGTTCTTCGGATAGAGCAGGATGGCCGTGCCCTTTTGCGATTGCGCCCAGTTGTTTTCGAAGATGTTTCCTTCAATCAGTTCGCGAATTGAGTTCTTGGTTTCGTACAGATTCTTTATCGAAAACTGGGTTCCAAAAAAGCTGGGATGTTTGTGCCACCAGGTCAGCGGCTTAGAGACGTAATTGTGGCGGAATTCGATATCCGAGAGAGTGGTATCCGCGCGACCCCCGCCCCAAAGCACGTTTTCGCCGGCCGCCTCGAGGAAGTTGTTCACGATCTTTACCGGGCCAACGCCCGTCACCGAGCCGATGGCCGAGGAGTCCGCTCCATTGGCCGAAGTCTTGGAATGAATGTCGGAAATGAAGGAGTCGACGATAGCAATGTAAGAACTGGCTTCGAAGACGATTCCCTTAACGTCTTCGCCGGTAGGTGAACCGTGGATCCAGCACCGGTCGAAAATAATGTGGTCGGCATTTTTCAACAAAACCAAATTCCAGAAGCCGCCACTCGGACCATTCGTTCCCGTGTCAGCGATTTCCAGGCCGACGAAGCGGTAATGATTGGCCCCAGGGTCGTTGCCCACAATCCTGTTCTGGTGTGGGGATCCGGCGATGCGAGCCATCACGTTCTGGGTGGAGCTGCATTGCACTGCGGGCCGACCGGGAAGGGAAGCAATCCCGGCGTAGCAGGGAGTGACGCGCGTGCCTTCCGCGGGCAGGCTTGAGTCCGGACTGCCAGTTCGAAGGATAATCCAATGATTGTCATCGCAGGACTTGGAAGGAAGTTCGAAAGAGCCATCAAACGTAGCCGCCGGCTGCAGTTCAATCACGTCACCGCAAGCTGCACGACTCAACGCTTTTTGTATGGAATCGCCCTCTTTCAGCCGCCACACTTTTCCCGGAGCTGGTGTGTCGGCGACTGCGCTTTTTACATAAACCCGGGGCAATTCGGCTGGACCGTCGAAGTTGCCTGGACTTTGCGCGATTGCCGGAGCCGCCAGCACGCTGCCCATAATCAGGACTGCCAGCAAGGGTAAGTTATTTATATGCTTAGACATAGATGCGGCCTGCATCCGCCGCAGAACCGAATGCCACGGCCCATATAGTATATCCGAGGTACGGTTGCGCTCGCATCGGCTTCAGGGGGCGGCCTGCCGGTGACGCTGTTTCGACCGAATCCTTTGCACCGTTTGCCCTGCAAGCGCAAGGGATGACAATATTAAATTTCGGTTCGTCGAGCGACCGAGCCAAGGGCGAACTGCGGAGGCAAAAGGAATGGATTCGACGGGATAGTCGATTGTCGGAGCGCGACCAGGCTGAGATTGAACGCAGCGCCGAGGAGGCTCGGAAGATCGTTCTCAAAAGGGTCGACCGCGCTGAACTTGATCGCTACCGTAATCCACCTCGTGATACTCCCTTTGCCCTCGAATACGCGTTTCATCTGCTGGGCGACGTCCGAGGCAAGACCGTGCTCGACTTTGGTTGTGGGACCGGGGGAAACGTAGTTCCCCTGGCGGAACGCGGAGCACGCGTCATCGGTATGGATATTTCGCCTGACCTAATCGCGCTAGCCCGAAAGCGCTTAGACGACGCCAACCTGGAAGCCAGGTTGGAGGTAGGTTCCGCCTACGCTACGGGCCTGCCCGATGAATCGGTGGATGTCATCTTCTGCATCGCCCTGATTCACCATCTTGACATCCCGCGGGTCGTGGAAGAGATGGCCAGAATCCTCGTTAAGGGAGGCGTAGTCATCGTTCAGGAACCGATCCGCTTTTCCCGGACGTATGCTTTCCTGAGAGGCCTGTTGCCCGCTCACGAGGACATTTCGGAGTTCGAACATCCACTGACTCGCGAAGAGCTTCGCACTGTAACCGAACGCTTCGAAGTTGTGGAACGACGCTGCTTCCGGCTTCCGGTTATGCCGCTGGTGCGGAGGTTTGTTGCGCCAGTGGCGCCTGCGGCTTCGAGAGTTGACCGCTGGATCCTAAAAAGCTTTCCCGGCGCGGAGCGCTTCGCCACGATTGTGACGTTGAAGCTACAGAAACAGGGCGAGAGTTCCTAGCTGCTTTCGCCGGCAAGAAATAGAGCGGCGTCCCTGAGGGGGAACGCCGCTCGAGATTTCCCGATTACAGCACACCGGCCGTGGCAGCCTGCAAGCCATCCATGTCAGCGCCCGGATCCTTCCCGTCAGTACCAGCATTTTTGAACGGGCTGGTTGGGGATAACTGGTAGTTTCCGCCATTTCCATTGTTGAAATCCATAAGGCCCAACGAATCGAAATTTGGTGCTTCGAAATTGCGGGCAGGAAGTGGACTTCCAGGTAGTAGCTTCGGCGACTTCGTCGAGGTGTTCGCGAATACGTTGCCCGCCGCAGTCCAAGTGTCTCCCATGCAGCCGTTCAACGTGCCGACCATCCCAGACCCGAGCGGCGCTGCGCATCCCGGCTTTTTGTTCCCCGGCAGCACTTGGTGAAATCCGCCGTCGCCGGTGGTCATCAAATTATTTTCGAATGAGAAATTCGCAAAGACCTGGGGCTTAGCCACAATGGTGACATTCGCAATACCTGAGCCCACGGGAAATCCGGTATTGTGGGCGATCGAGATATCGTGCGGCCAATTCGTGGGCTGGTCGGTTTGGATGTTGAATAGAAACCCATCGCTGCAGCAGGTGTCCGGCGAGTAAGTCGATTCGTTGATATCGTCCAGGACGTTGTCGTGAATGCTGAGATTGTAGAGGCCACCCGAAAGATATATGCAGTTGCCCGTGCCGCCCCCCGCCTCACCCGGACAAGTGGTGGCATAGACGGGCGCCATTCCAATTCCATCCACCGAATGGCGAAGGATGTTGTAACGGAAAATGACGTCGTGAACGGCACACTCCGGACATTTTCCATATTGATTCTTGGGAGTGAAGAGAATGGCGGTGCCCTTTTGCGCCATCGCCCAGTTGTTCTCGAAGATATTGCCTTCGACGAACTGGCGAACGCCAGTTTTGCTTTCGAACAGATTCTTGGTGACAAAGAGAGTGCCGAAATATGTGGGGCTCAGCTTCCACCAGGTGAACGGCTTGAAAATATGGTTTCGGCGCATTTCGACGTCCGACACGTTGGTGGTCGACGTTCCGCCGCCCCAAAGAACGTTCTCGCCTGCAGCTTCCAAGAAGTTGTCGACAATCTTTACCGGCCCGGGGCCGGTGATTGAACCAACCGCCGCGGAATCTGCTCCCCAACCCGAAACCTTGGAATGAATATCAGAGATGTAAGAGTCGATTACGGCGATATAGGAGCTATCAGTAAACTCAACGCCTTTAACATCCTCACCGGTTGGAGATCCGTGAATCCAGCAGCGATCGAAGATAATGTGGTCGGCGCTGCTGAGCAGGATGAGATTGTAGTAGCCCGCGGAGGCACCATTGGCTTCAGTATCGGCGATTTCCAGACCCACCAGCCGGTAGTAATTGGTTCCCTCGTCCGTGCCAATGATTTTGTCTGCTTTGGCTATCCCTGCCACACGGGCCATCACGTTGCTGGTAGAGGCGCAGTTCAACGCGGGACGACCTGGGAGCGACGCGACCCCTGCGTCACAAGGGGTGGCGCGAACGCCTTCTGCCGGAAGACCAGAACCCGCGGCGCTGCTGCGAATGGTGATGTAGTGGTTCGCATCGCAACTCTTGGCGCGCAAAGTGAATCCGGGATACGTTTGCCCGGCCTGGAGCACCAGCGTATCTCCGCAACTCGCATTATCAATCGCGGTTTGCAGGTTTGCGGCTGAGGAGACTTTAACAACGACTCCGGGCGAAGGCGTCGATGTCTCAGACGTCTCATAACAGGCGATGGGCGCGGTCGCAGGGCCATCGGTGGTTCCGAAGTTAGGAACGTCTCCGGTTTCGCAGTAACGATTGTCCGGCCCGGATGTCGGGGTCGATCCACTTCCGGGATTGCCCGTGGGCGCGGATGACGAAGCGATCGCCACGCTCGCCATGCCGCGCGAGAACGGGTTCGAACGGCTGGTCGCTACGATTTGAAAAACCGTACCGGGTTTGGCATTCGGCACTACGAACAGCCCGGTATTAGAAATGACTCCTCCATTCGCCGACCAGGTTACCGCCGTTTCGGTGGTGTCGCTCATCAGCGCGGAAAACTGAACGCTAGCGCCCGGCTTTACCATTGAATTTCCCGGAGTGAGTTGGATGGATGGAGGAGTGGTGTCAACGTGCTGATCGGTGGCGGCGTTGGACGCCGCTGCTGCTGCGGGTGTTATCGCGGATGTGCATCCTACGGTTGCCAGCACAGGGAGGAAAAGGATTCCCGCGAGGATAGCGCTTTGATAGGCACAGATTGACTCAAAAGCTCGGATAAGCTTGAAACGATCCAGGGGGAGTTTCATCTTTACCTCGAAGCGAAAAATTTGGATCGAAATTGGACGCCGCGAAAGCTGGCGCGCCCACTGTCAAACCTTAGATTGGGTTAATGCAGGACGACAGATAACTGCAGGACAGGGCCCTAAGAGCGCGGAAGTACATCCCTAAAGGGAGTGGTCTAAAGTGTAGAGTCTTTCGCTTTTTCGAATCACGCTGTGTTCGAGGGAATCATTACTTCTTGCAGCGTGCGAGCAAAGTCGTCGGCTACTTTGGTCCAGCTGTAGTTTTCCTGAACCAGCGTCCTCGCGGCGGTTCCCAACCGCTGCCGTCGGTTAGGATCGCGAAGTAGGGAAATCACCGACTCGGCGAAATCGCTGGGTGTATCCGCCAGAAGAATATTCTCTCCTGAGCGCACTGCCAAACCCTCGGCGCCCACCGACGTTGAAACAACAGCCTTGCCCATCGCCATGGCTTCAAAGATTTTGAGGCGAGTGCCACCGCCGATTCGCAGAGGAACGATGCACACAGCACCTCGTGCCACGAATGGCCGAATGTCGTTGACCCAGCCGGTGAGGCGAATGCTTCTCTCCGTCTCGGCCAACGCTTGAAGTTTGCGAGACGGGCTGCGGCCGACTACTTTCAGCGAGACCTCAGGGCATCGCATTTTAATCAGAGGCAAAATAGAATCAACGAAATAAAAAATCGCGTCTTCATTTGGCAGCCAGTCCATCGAGCCGGTAAAGACCAGGGAATTCGCGGCCTCCTCTTCGGCCACGGGCTGGAAGTATTCCACGTCGACGCCGGTAGGGATGACGGTCAGCTTGTCTATATTTAGAAACGACGCGAAAGCGTCACGGTCTGTCTCCGATACGGTGAGCACACGGTCGGCTAGGCGCAGGTATCGTCGTTCGGCAGCTTCCATCTTCCGCCATTCCAGCCATGAAATCGCCTTCCAGACTGCGTTGCTGGCGACTTCATAGTGGCGCCGCCAAATTGAAGCTTCCACGTTGTGAGTGAATAAGACCTTGGGGGTTGAAGAGTCCCATGGGATCACGCCTGCCGCAGCCATAAAATCACAGAGAATCACGTCATACTTGTTCTGATCAAGCAACGCGTGCAACGCACGGCGCACTTCTGGACGGCAATATTTTGTAATGCCATAGGGTTCTGTCGAGAAAAGACGAACCCCATATTCGCGCATCTCGGCAAAACTTTTTGGTGCAGGAATTTTCAGCGGAATCGCGACCACGCGTTCAAACACGTTCTTTAGCTCAGCATGAACGTCGGGATCGTGTGCGGCATAGAAAGAAAAAAAAGTGACAGAATGCTGGCGCGCCAGCTGCCGAAGAATATTGTAGCTGCGGATCTTCCCACCAGTATCGGGTGGAACCAGGCCCCCAGCTTTAACCCACAGGATCTTCATGGCAGCCGCGGTTACCAGCAAATCCCTTCATAGGGGCCGGATGATACTGGCCGCGATTTTCGCTCCAGGTTTACCAGGTCGATCACGGTATGGCCGGGCCCGAGGCACCGGCGCAACTCGTCTTTATTCAGCCCGCGGGTTGCGATTACGACCACCTCGGCATCGCCGACAACCTCTTTCATGCTGGTCGAAAGCAACGAGCCAATATGGGGAATCACTTCTTCAATATACTGCCGGTTCGATCCGATCAAGTGTCCCAGCGAGACATTGTCATCCCAGATGCGAATCTGGCGGCCCTCGCCGAGAAGACGTTTGACCAGTTGTACCTGAGGGCTCTCGCGCAAATCATCTGTGGCGGCTTTGAAGCTCAGTCCAAGAACAGCAACCTTCTTTTTGCCAGTTGTGAGCACCATCTCAACCGCGCGATCCAGGTGCTCCTCATTGCTTGCAAGAATGGATTGAAACAGCGGCAGATTAAGGTCCAATTCCTTAGCTCGATAGCTCAATGCGCGTACGTCCTTGGGCAGACATGAACCTCCGAAGGCGAAGCCGGGTTTTAGATAAGTAGCAGAAATGTTGAGCTTGGTGTCAGCGGTGAAGATTTCCGTGACGGCTTCCGCGTCAACACCCAGTTCCTTCGCCAGCGTGCCAATCTCATTGGCAAAAGAAACTTTTACCGCGTGCCATGCGTTGCAAACATACTTCACCATCTCGGCGGATCGGAAAGACGTTTCGAAGATTCGTCCCGGAACCCACCGGTAGACCTCCCGCAAAATGCCGCTATGTTTCGAGTCTGCTGCGCCGATCACGGTCATCGCGGGCTCCAGAAAATCGGCGACAGCGGTGCCTTCTCGCATGAACTCGGGATTGACGCAGACCCCAAAATCTTCGCCAAGTTTTTTGCCGCTGGATTTTTCCAGGGCTGGAACAACAATGGTTTCGGCGGTTCCGGGTAGAACGGTGCTGCGCAGCACCACCAGGTGAAACCCGTCCTTCCTTTTCAGAACTTGTCCAATTTCGCGGCAAACCGGTTCGATGTGACCAAGATCGAGTTTGCCATTCCGTAAACTCGGGGTTCCCACACAGAGAAAAGAAATATCGCTGTTCATTACTGCATGTTCGGAGTCGGAGGTCGCATGCAAATGCTTCGCGGCATGGCTCTGCGAAATGAGGTCGCTCACATTCGGTTCAACAATAGGACTGCGGCCGGATTGCATGGCCTCGACTTTACCCGGGCTCAAGTCGACGCCGATTACGTTGTGTCCCTTGTGTGACAGGCAGGCCGCTGTGACCGTACCCACATAGCCTAAACCGAAAACGCTAATCGATGGATTCATGCGGAAAACTTTATCCTCTTTCATGCAACCGTGAGACATTTCCACGATTGGGCGTTACAATCACACACACTCTCGGTGCGTGCACCACCCATTTCATACCCAGCAATGCAAACCACAGATAGTATTTAAGCACGGGGGTGGAGTTTGCACCGGCTCAGAGGGATAAACGTCGGTAACTTAGTCCGAATTCTTCGCTTTCGATAGGATCATTCTCAGTGAGCGTGACTGAAAACCAAAAAACGTCGGCCGATGTGCTGGCCATCGCCGACGCGGGGCGGAGTGATCAGTCGATGCATCCACGACGCAATGTTTTTTATCTGGTGGATTCGCTCAACATCGGCGGAACCGAAACCCAGGCGGTGGAATTGGCGTTGCGGATTCCTGCAGCCGGATACGACGTAACCTTGGGCTGTCTCCGGGCTCGAGGTCCATTGCTGGAACGGCTGCAGGGAAGCAATGTTGTGGTGCGAGAGTTCTATCCCAAGGGCGGTATGGATAGTCCAGCAGGGCTTTATCAGTTGCTGCGGTTAAGCTGGTTTCTGAAGAGTGAGAAGTTCGACATCGTACACACCCACGATTTGTGGTCGAATCTGCTCGGAGTTCCGGCGGCCACGGCTAGCGGGCGTACCGGCGATCGTTTCCAGCCGGCGCGACCTCGCGCACTTTGACTGGTACCAGGGCAAGCGCCGAACGTGGCTGCGACGCATTCAGAATTTAGGTGGCGCAGTGCTGGCCAATGCTACGCCAATCCGCGACGCGCTGATTGCGGAGGATGGATTTGCGCCGGAAAAAGTTGCGAGTGATTCATAACGGTGTCGACATTCAGAGATTTCAGAAAAGTGGGAGCGATCGCGATCAGATGTTTCCCGGGGCTGGCGACGGCAAGCTCATCGTGCTGGTCGGCAACATGCACACGGATGTGAAGGGGCATCCCTGGCTGATTGCGGCGGCGCCGGGGGTGGTTCAAGAGTTTCCATCTACTCGATTCGTTCTTGTCGGCGACGGAGAACGGCGGTCGAGATTCCAGCAGCAAGTCGCGAGCCTGGGTCTTGAGCAGAGCTTTCTATTCCTCGGCCGCCGTGCCGATATTCCGAAGATTCTCGGCTGCTGCGATATCGCCGTGCTTCCTTCCCGGGCGGAAGGTCTGCCGAATGCTGTGCTCGAATACATGGCAGCAGGACTGCCTGTTATCGCGAGCCACGTGGGAGGAATTGCCGAACTGATCAACGACGGCGTAACTGGGCTGCTGGTGCCGCCTGAAGATTCGTCAGCGCTTTCATCCGCATTATTAAAGCTGTTGCGTGATCCAAAATTGGCGCAGCGGATAGCGCAAGGCGGATATGAATCCACAGTACGGAATTTCAGCTTCGAGAGGCTGGTGCGAGAAGTAGACGAACTTTACAGCGAACTTCTACTCCATAGCCGAGGAAGCCGCTAGGGATGGCAAACCATTCCAAATGGAGAAGCCGTCTCGATCGTCTTACGTCCATGGATCGGCGCGAGCTTTTTGACCGCTCGCGACAGTATTTAACCGCGCGCACGGATTTGCTGCGATTTCGAAATAGTGCGGATTCCGAGAGCGACGCATCTCTTGCGCAGCCTGAGACCCTCGGGCGATTTTTCTTCGCTCCCGGCAGAAGTTCCGGTGTTATGCGCTGAGCTGAAACAGGTTTTACCGTCACAAGCGAATAATATCGTTCTCGCGGGCGGAAAAGATTTGCAGCCCACCAGCTTCGATCTCTTGGGTTACAAAGATCTCGACTATGGCGCGGAGATCGATTGGCATTCCGACGTTGTGCACGGCAAGCAAGCTCCGCGCAAACCTTGGTTCAAGGTGAAATATCTCGACTTCGAGGAAGTTGGAGATTCGAAGATCACCTGGGAATTGAACCGCCATCAGCACTTCGTCACGCTGGCCAAAGCCCATTGGCTCACGGGCAACGAAAAATTTGCGCACGAGATTTTCGCGCAGTGGACGCACTGGCATCGAGAGAATCCGTATCCCATCGGAATAAACTGGGCAAGCAGTCTGGAGGTCGGCTACCGCAGCTTGTCTTGGATTTGGACTTTCTTTCTGCTGCAGGATTGTCCCATTTTCACGACCGACCTGCGCCGTCAATGGCAGCATGCGTTGAGCTTGAATGGACGCCATATCGAAACCTACCTATCCACGTATTTTTCTCCCAATACGCATTTGCTGGGGGAAGCGTTGGCATTGTTCTTCCTGGGAACTCTCTTCCCCGGCATGAGGAACGCCGCGCGGTGGCAGCGGCGCGGATGGGAAATACTGCAAGCTGAGGCCACAAAGCAAGTCAGGAACGACGGATTCTATTTTGAGCAATCCACTTACTATCACGTCTACGCGTTAGACATCTTTTTGCATGCGCGGATTTTGGCCGGATCTCAACGGGGTTGAGATTTCCCCGGCGTTCGATGCGACTTTGAAGCGCATGTTGAATTCATTGTTGCTGCTGGGGCGAACCGGGATTGCACCGAGCATTGGAGACGACGACGGGGGAAGAATATTCGATCCCTCGCGTAATCAGGCCGAGCACATGCTCGATCCACTCGCCGCCGGCGCGGTGCTCTACCAGCGCGGAGATTTTAAATTTGCCGCGGGGAATGTGCGTGAAGAAACGCTATGGCTTCTGGGTGTCAAAGGCCTGGCGGCGTTTGATTTGCTGCCGACTTCAGAACCATCTGTCAGTTCGACAGCTCTTGCAGAGAGCGGTTTCTACCTGATGGCCGATGAAAAGTCAGGACAGCAGTTGCTCATCGATGCCGGGCCGCTGGGCGCAGGGAGTGGGGGCCACGGTCACGCGGATGCGTTAAGCGTTTGCCTGGTTCGCGACGGACGAAATCTTCTGATCGATCCAGGCACTTTTGAATATGTTGGCGATAGGAACGAGCGCGCCCGCTGGCGCGGCACGGCTGCTCACAACACGATGCAGGTCGATGGACTCGATCAGGCGGAATGCACTGGACCATTCTCCTGGAAGAATCCTCCGCACGTCAAAGTAGAACAGTGGATCAACGGTCAACAATTTGATCTGTTTCAAGGCAGTCACAGTGGATATTCCCGACTGCCATCTCCGGTGATTCACCGCAGATGGGTTTTTCATCGGAAGGAAAAGTTTTGGTTGGTGCGCGATGTCGCGGACGGCAGCGGAATCCATCAACTTGAAATTGCCTGGCACATTGGTCCCACTCTTTCTCCAGTGGCCTCCAAAGACTGTGTATTTGCAGACGATCGGGATAGCATTGCATTGTTGACAGCCGATGGACACGCTTGGTCGCAAAGTGTGCGCCGTGACTACTGGTCTCCGGCCTATGGACACAAGGAGCGGGCCAGCGTGGTCAGCTTCGGGACGAAGGTCGAGCTGCCTGCTGATTTTGTTACGCTTCTGATTACCAACCTGAGTTCTCGCGCTCCCTTGCCTCAGTTAAGCAGAATCAATAATTCCAGAGGCGAAGTAGTTTGCGGTTATCGCTGCTTTGATGCGCGAGAAGAACACTATTTCTTTTTTTCTTTCGAGCCGCGCCCCTGGGTTCTGGGAGCATGGGCCAGCGATGCCAGTTTTCTCTATTGGTGGTTTGATCGCGAAAGGGAGGAGTCTGCTCTGATTCTGTGCGGCGGTTCTTTCGCGGAAGCAGGAGGCCGGCGCGTGCTCACCTGCAGCAAGCGGGTAAGCTATGCTGAGGTATTGAGTTTTGCGGCGAAGGCTGAAGTTTTCTCATCGGATCCGGAACAGGTCACGCTGCAGATGCCGCTTGATCAGGTAATAGCGAACTTGAATGTACCGGGGAATGATCCCAAGAGGATGGGCGTGTAGTCATGTGTGGAATCTGCGGCATCTTTCATTCCGAGCGAACCCGGCGGGTGAATCGTGACCTGCTCGCCGGAATGAACCGGCAAATCGTCCATCGCGGGCCGGACGATGATGGCTTCTTTGTCGAAGAGAACGTCGGGCTGGCGATGCGCCGCCTCAGCATCATCGACATTCAAACCGGTCATCAGCCCCTGAGCAATGAAGGCGGAAACGTTTGGATTGTCTTCAACGGTGAAATTTATAACCACCAGGATCTGCGAAAAGATCTCGAATCTCGTGGCCACCGTTATCGCACTAAAAGCGATACGGAAACGATCGTTCATTTGTACGAAGAGTATGGAAGCAAGTGCGTTGAACATTTACGGGGAATGTTTGCTTTCGCGATCTGGGATCGCCGCAAGAGAAGGTTATTTATTGCGCGAGACCGGCTGGGGATCAAGCCTCTCTACTATCGCTTCGATGGCAGCACGTTGCTGTTCGGTTCCGAGATCAAAACCATTCTTGCCTATCCTGGAGTGAAGCCGCAGTTGAATCACGGCGTCCTGGCCGAATATCTTGCATTCGGTTACCTCGCGGGCGAAGAAACGATGTATGCCGGAATTCGCAAATTGATGCCCGGCCATTTTCTTACGATCGACGAGCAAGGCCAATTGGAGATTTCGCCTTATTGGGATCTGGACGTCAAAGTTGACGACGGAAGCCGTCCGGAGGAGTACTACGTCCGCAGTTACAGGGAACAACTCGAAGCGTGTGTCTCCAGCCATTTAATGAGCGATGTTCCGCTGGGCGTTTTCCTGAGCGGCGGGTTGGATTCGAGCGCGATTGCTGCGCTCACCACAAAAATCCGCAAAGAGCCGATCGAGACTTTTTCCGTGGGTTACGGCGAAGAGGCCTATAGCGAACTCCCTTATGCTCGGACGATCGCCGAACACTTGAAGTCGAAACATCATGAAGTCGATCTCAGCCGCGATGAGTTTTTTCAGACCCTCCCTCGATTGATCTGGCATGAAGATGAACCAATTGTTTGGCCGTCCAGCGTCGCGCTTTATTTTGTGGCGCGGCTGGCCCGGGAGCGAGTGACCGTCGTGCTCACCGGCGAAGGCAGCGATGAAACGTTGGGCGGATACACTCGCTATCCCTGGACTCTGCTGAATTCGCGCATGGACGGGATTTACAGGACGCTGACGCCGAACCTGTTAAGACGCGGATTGCGCAACGGAATCGCCTTGGCTCCGCTCGGTGCGGTTGCGAAAAGAAAACTAGCACACACATTCCTGATGCGCGACGGTGCTTCGTGGCCGTCTTTCTACTTCGATAATTTCTATTCCGCATTTTCCGCCGCGGAACAGGGTGATTTGCTGACTCCCCACGCGAAACAAATCGCGGGCGACGCCTATGCCGGATCGATGAAGTACTGGGATCATTCTTCGGGCGACCTGCTGCACCGGCTGCTCTATACCGATATCAAGACTTATCTGGTCGAACTGCTGATGAAGCAGGACCAGATGAGTATGGCTGCGTCGGTCGAAAGCCGCGTGCCTTTTCTCGATCACGCTCTGGTCGAGTTCACTGCCAGCATTCCTGCGAAGTACTCGACACGGGGAATGGCGGGAAAGCGCGTTCTGAAATCGGCAGTGCAGGATCTTTTGCCGGACTCAATTGTGAATCGACAAAAGATGGGATTCCCCACGCCCTGGGCTTATTGGCTTGCTGGTCCCTCGCTCGATCAACTTCGGGAGTTGTTGATGGAGCCGCGGAGTTTGGAACGCGGACTCTTCCGGGCTGAAGCCGTCGAACGGTTGTTTCGTGAGCACACGGCCGGTCATCGCGACCATGGGAACCGCATCTGGCGCTTGCTGAATTTAGAGCTGTGGCAGAGGATATTTCTAGATGGCGAACCAGTCCCTGACGTCACTGCCTCTCAAATCAAATCTGCAAGCGTCAATAAATGATTTCTTCAGATTGCTTAAGCTGAGCCTCTTGCTTAAGAACGACGAAAACGATGGTAAGAAAGATAAAAAGCGGCACACTTAGTTTGCTGCGAAGTGCGGGAGTTTTCGAACGGGTGGCGAACAGCAAGTGGCGCCAGAACCGGCTGCTGATTCTCTGTTATCACGGGACTTCGCTGGAAGATGAGCATCTATGGAGACCGGCACTCTACATGTCTCCTGAAGTGTTGAGGCAGCGGCTGGAAGCTCTGCGAGCCATGCGTTGTTGTGTGCTGCCGCTGGGCGAGGCTTTAACGCGGTTGCGTTCCCGCGATCTGCCGCCACGCAGCGTCGCAATCACAGTCGACGACGGCACCTATGATTTTTACAAGCAGGCATACCCGCTGCTGAAAGACTACGGCTTTCCTGTGACCGTTTATCAAACCACTTATTACACGGATCACGAGATGCCGGTTTTCAACCTGATCTGCTCCTACATGTTATGGAAAAGGCGTGGGGAGCAACTGGTTGCGCCGAGTGAGGTTGGACTCGCCGAGCCCATGGATTTGCGCACCGAACTCGGGCGCCACCGGGTGGTGCGCAGCCTGATGGACCTCTCCGCGCGCGACAATTTGAGCGGATTGCAAAAGAATGAAATCGCGCGACGGTTGGCCGCAATTCTCGGAATCGACTATGCCGAGCTTTGTTCCAAACGCATACTGCAAATTATGAACGCTCGGGAACTGGCGGAGGTGGCCTCGAACGGAGTCGACATTCAACTGCATACCCATCGGCACCGCACGCCCGAGGATGAGACGCTCTTCAGGCGCGAAATTACTGAAAACCGGGAGAGAATTCAAGCATTGACTGGACGCGAAGCAAGGCATTTCTGTTATCCCAGCGGAGTCTACCGCAAGAAGTTTGCTGAATGGCTGCAGAAGGAAGATGTCGTTTCCGCAACGACCTGCGATGCCGGACTTGTAGACTGGAATGATGCCCCGTACTTTCTGCCCAGACTTGTGGATAACAGCAACCATAGTCAACTGAATTTCGAGAGTTGGGTCAGCGGCGTGGGGTCTCTGATTGCCGTGAATAAGGCGGCAACGCAGCGGTACATCGTACCGGCGGGGTAGTCGCGATAGGCTGACTAGAAGATTTTCTTATCCCAATTTTGAAATGAAAGACTTCGCGAAAAAGACACTTGTCAGCAGCGGGCTGCTACGCCTGGCGGCAGGCATGCGTGGTCCGAGCGCGGCAATTCTCATGTATCACTCCGTTCTCCCGGATCCTTCTCAGTGGGTGGATACATATGGAGAAATCGCTCACTCTGACTTGATCTTCCGCGCGCAGATGGAATTGTTGGGACGCGAGTTCCATCCGATCAGCCTGGACGAAGCGATTAAACACATTCGCAACGGCAGCAACCTGCCGAGGCGATCGGTCGTCGTTACTTTTGATGATGGCTACGCGGATAACTACGATGTTGCCATGCCGGTATTAAACCGGGCCGGAGTGCCTGCGACGTTCTACGTGACAGTCGATTGCGTGGAAAGTAAAACACTGCCGTGGCCGAGCCGCCTGCGTTTTGCTTTCCGCAACACCAAGCTTCCCGCATGGGGCGATTCCCAGGGCAAGAACTGGCCGCTGAGTCTACCGGCGGAAAGGGAAGCGGCCTTCTTGAGCAGCTGTGACGCGTGTTGTCAGCTCAGCGGCGCTGTGCAGGAGAATTTTGTTGTGGGCGTCGAGCGGGAACTCGAGGCCAAGATACCGTGCCAGCAGAACTCTCCGATGCTGACTTATGAGCAAATGCGCACGCTGCAGCGGCATGGACACATTGTTGGCTCGCACACCATGACGCATCCCAACATGGCTTACCTCAAAGCCGAAGAGGCTATTCGGGAACTTGAGGAATCGAAACGGCGGCTTGAACTCAATCTTGAAACGCCGATCCGGCATTTTTCCTATCCCTGTCCGGCGCTTTCTCCGCATTGGAGCGCACAGACTGCAGAACAAACTCAGCTTGCGGGCTACGAGACAGCGGTCACTACGGATAACGGCCTGACGCACGCCGGGGACAATCCATTTTGTTTGAAGCGTCTTCGTCCCACGAAAACCGTGGAAGGCCTGCGCTGGAACCTGGAAAGCGCCTTCGCCGGACGAGCAGTTTAATCAATTTTCAATCCGAGTCGTACACAAAAAAAGTGCTCACAACCCAAACACTGATTGCGGAGAATTGGCTTACGTCCAGAAAGGATTCTGGGCGTCAGTGCTAAAGCAAAGATCGCCATCAAGCATGCTTAAGTCGAGGATAGGCTCGGCCCCCAGCACCTTCTTCGGGTCAAAACAATAAACCGGAAGGCTGCCACGCGACCGAAACCCTGCGTGGGCGAACGCTTCATTCACAGCGTGGAGAGAAAATCCCGCCACAATTTCGGCGGTCTCTGAGAGTTTAGCCGCGGTGCGTGTTGCAAGCGAGCAAGCGGCCATCCACGTTGCGGGATCGTTACGGTCAATGCGAAGGTCGACGACGCGCGTTTGTTTTCCGACTTGAGCCAGTAAGAAATAGCCGCAAGGACGCTTCGAGCGATGGAGGACGAATGCAGAAAATACCGCTGCCGGACAACTCAACATGCGATTCAACCCCGCAATCGTCCGCTGCGATGTGAAAACATCCGCCGCAGTCCCGTTCAAAATAGGTTCAAGGGAAGAGTCAAACTGAGAGATTCGAGTCACCTCCCAATCCTTCGGCGGGCGGGGCAAGGATGCAAGACTCCAACTGGCATTTCTGAGTAGTCGAACTGGAGCCTTCCAATTGAAGTGCCGAGTGTTGCGATACTGCAACCATGGGCGTACGACGCGAGCGTGGAGCTTTAGTTCGCCAACTTGCCGGTACCCAATTTTCGTCAGGATCGATCTTGTATCCGAAGAGCCGCCGATCGTTAAAAGAACATCCGTGATGGCCGCCACCTTCTTGAGTAGCAACAGCCCAGAGCCGGCTGTGGTACGGCTTGCCGCCCAGTCAATGAGATGAATAGCATCCACATCCACTCCCGGCTTTTTAAGGCGCAGAGGCCAGACGCCGCCGTGGGCTACGATGCCATCTTCATTTTTTAAGACGTAGCTGCGGTCGCGATGCCAGTCCGGGTGATCGAAAAAATATTTCCATTGAAAAACATCGGGACGAAAGGAAAGTAGTTCATGATCAGCCTGAAAGGTCACCCTTAAAAACGCGATAACGGCGGTCTGTTCAGAAGGCAGGCTGGCGGCGAATTCCAAACTCATAGTTTTGCCGGCTGATCGGTGTTCAAGCTAAAAGCAGCAATGCGGCTTAGGATCAGAATTTCGCGGGCGCGCTCACCTGCTCTGCCTGAGGGCTGCGTGACAACGTGTACCCCAGGTTCTGCATCACCGAGCCCCAACTATCCTCAATGAGCGCCACAGCTTTCTCCGAGAGATCGGATTTCCAGCCTCCGGCCTTGGCGCTGCGGATAAAGGGTTTGTCCAAGCGAGTCTGCTTAAGCTGCGCATACTTCCGCGCGTAAGCCTTTTCCAGAGCTCGCATGCGCTCTGGAGAACTCAGTTCCTCGGCCTTGGCCAGATGCTCGGGCGAGGCGTCAATGTTTCGAACTCCCGCCTCCTGCAGAAATCGTGCCAGGGTATAAAGTTCGCGTTGCGTGTTCTCTTTCATATCTTCGTAGCGGACTAAAAGAAAACTGTCCCTGCCCTGCCGCATCGCGATCCAACTCATTACGTTATCTGCCCAGGAACCAGACCAGGGGTCGAATTCCGCAGCCATGAATCTTGGAATGAAATCGTCCATGGGATAGCCGTCAGGAATATTCCGCGCTTTTACATTGTGATGATAGAAAGAAACCGCAACGTCCCGGGGATCCCGCACAATGTAAATCACTCGCGGATACCGCGGCTGAAAAGGTTCATGACTTTTAAGCAGCCGAGGCCGCGGCAGCTTCCGAAGTTCGTGGTCGGGATTGAAGTAAATCTCGGCGACGCGCGATTCAATGTTCGCAAATGTGGCGGGTTCGTCGAGACGCAAAAGATTTCCGATCAGAAATCGAGTCCAGGTGTTTCCCGATCGAGGGTAGGAGACGATGAAGACATCGTCATCAAAAACGGTAAGATTACGTCCCGCCAGTTGCTTGCCGGTCAAGACTTTAAGAGCCGCTCCCACAACCCGGCGAACTCTCTTCTCATTCGATTGTTTCATCGTCGCAACCCATGCTTACTCAAGTTCGCGCTAACCTCAACCGCATTTCAGATTCCGATCGTACAGCGCTCGCGTCTTGCGGCTCAGCCTTTTACCAGTTCGCGGTCAGCATCTGTATCCATTACCAGATCGTAGCCCAATTCTTTCATGGTTGCTCCCCAGGCCTGCTCGATGGTCCTGACCGCGCCTGACGAGAGTTTATTCCGCCAGCCACCAGACTTGGCCTCGCGCACGAAAGCAATATCCTGGCGCGTATCCTTTGTGGTTCCCCACTGCTTCGATTGTTCCTTCTCCAGAGACTGCATGTGACTGGCCGAACTCAAATGCACCGCACGCTCGATGCGCTCTGGACTGGGATCGATCCCCAGCATTGGCGCCAGGTTCCTGAGTTCCTTCACGGGATCGGCCAGCAGGTCTTCGTAGCGAATCAGGGAGAATCCGGGCTTGCCCTCCCGCAGGCGCAGCCAACTGAGTACATGGTCCTGCCAGCATCCGACCCGGTCAGCATAGGGAACTACGTTGGCGGCTACAAAGCGGTTGACGAATTCATCCATCGAGTAGCCATCGGGAATAACCCGCACCTTAAGATTGTAGAAATAAAACGAGACGGCCACATCTCGCGGATCGCGAACGATATAGATGACGCGCGGATATCGCGGATCAAAACACTCATGACTTTTCAGGACGCGGGGCAAGCTTCTCAGCCGGCGATCAGGCGAATCGTAGATCATCGGTACCAGCCGGTCCATGTTGGTGAAAGTGACAGGTTCGTCCTGGAGGAAATTTCCGAACAGAAAACGAGACCACGTGCTGCCCGACCGGAAGTAGCTCACAAGAAAAATGTCATCAGGAAATACGGTAAGGGATCGTCCCGCCGGAACTCGGCCGAGTGCGCATGCCGCTACCGTTTTCAAGTGAGTCAAGATTTTGTTCGGTTGCTTCACCTTAATCCCGTCGTAAGTCCACTTCTACGCTTCCTCCTGATATGTCTCGACCAGAGCGAGCGATATTTCGTCCTCTTTGTTCGCCCCCAAAACTCCTACATCCCACGCCCGATTCGTCCAGAACGCCCATGCGAGGCCGAGTCCGTATACCAGGCTAGCTATCACCAGTTGTACCAGAAGCGGAACCAGGCGATGCGGAACATACCAGCGTTGCATGAGTAGAAGAACCACCACCATAGGCATGCATAACACTAGCGGCAGGACAAATGCGCGATAGAGATAAGTCCTGAGTTTGATCCCTAGCAGGTGGCAGAGATGATGGGGCAGAAACAGAATCATGGAACAAGTGAGAGGAATGGCGGTGCCGATAGCGTCTCCCATGATTCCGTAGGGACGCACTAGAACGATGCTAAGGATCAGGTTCGCAATGCCTTCTGCTAGCACCACCCACGCCCAGGTGCGATGCTTTGCCATCCCCCAAAGTGTGCGTCCCGAAGCAGACTGCGCCAGCATCAATGTGGTCGGATATAACAGCACGAGCAGCACCGGATAGCTGGCGCTGACATACTTCGGCCCAACCCATGCCTCGATGACGGATTTTCCTAGGACCGTAAGAATCGCCGTGATCGGGAAAATGATAAAGGAGCAGGCTCGGTTGCCGACCACGAAGATTTTTCGCAGCGCGTCAAGATCACCTTTCGCTTGCGACTGGCTCGACATGGGTACGAAGATCTGGGCCAGGCTGCTCACCACTTCCGAGGCATAATCCACCAGGCGCGAGCCGATGGTGAAATAAGTCACCGCTGCCGCCGATACCATGGTGCCAATGACCATTGCGTCTGTCTTAAAGCGCAAGCGTCCAGCCACGATAATCATGAAGGTCGTCCCGCTGTAACTCGCGATGCGGCGCAAGCTGGACCGGCTTACATGGTGAAGACCGAGCCTCAGTTTCAAATGGCGGAATACGGCTACGGCATTAATCAGCCCGCTGAACAATGGCATGCTGACTGTAATCAAAGCCACAGTGAGCAATCCGCGTCCATGCTGCAGAGCGATAACAATCAGCAGCACGCGGATCAGGGTCGAACTCATGGTGGTGAAATTCAGCAGGTAGAAGCGCTGTAATCCCTCTAGAATGCCGCCGAAAACGCCAAGAGGAAAACCCAGAGAAACGGCTGTGCCCGCCATCAGCAACAGCCATCGCGCCGTAGAAACGAAATCCGCCGGAATCCGGAAGATAGAATTGACGTAATACGCGGCAATCAGGGTGATGGCCATGGCCACTACTCCGATGCCGGTGTAGCTGAACATCGCCGTATTCACTAACCGGTTCAGCTCTTCCTCTTCGTTGGTGGCGGAATACTTGGCGACATAGCGAACAATGGATGATCGAATTCCCAGGTCGAACAGGCCGTAATATCCGGTGATGGAAAAGATCAGAATCCAGAGTCCAAATGCGGTATCACCCAGGCGGTGGAGAATGTAGGGCGAGAGAAAGATTCCGGAAACAACATTCACGCCCAGGGCAAACCAGCTGGACCCGACGTTGCGCAGAATTTGGCGTTTGTCGAACTTCATGAGCCCTGCTGCATGTGGACGGTGAACCGCGAAGCTGGATGGTCTTCGATCCTTGCCTGTGATTTGAGATTGCGCTGGCTAACCCGGCTCATCGCGTCCCTTAAAATTTCCCCAAATTTGCCGACGTGGGGCTCGCGCAGAATTTCCAGATGATGAAAATCGATCTCCCAGATTTCGACTCCACTCCGCGTTCTGGCGCCCCAGCCCATTTGCGGATCCTTCACATAGTAAAACTGCTGCTTCGGACGCTTAAATAAAATCACCGGAGCCCGGAATTGCGCAGGAGTGAAATCTTCAGGCCAGTAGACTTGTGACCAATCTCTTCGCGGCGCGCTCTTGCCCAGCACGTGCTCCACTTTGTTCCGCGCGACGCGTTGATAAAACGCAAATTGCGCCCGCAAAGTCGACTTTTTCATCTGCCGCAGACGGTCGCCGTAATAATGGATCCGCCACAGCCAGCGCCTCTGGCTGTGTTCCAGCACCCAGGTATCGAAAATGGCGAACAGGCCAACCTCTTCGCCTTGCGCTTCCAGAGCCAATACAATCTGTTCTCCGATGTGGGTTCCTTCACACAGACCGCCCAGGCAATACGGTCCGTGAGGCTGTGCGCTTCGAATTGCGGCAATATACTCGTCGGTCATCGCCTGCATTTCTTGCCGGGAATAAGGGCGCTTACCGTCAAGAACAGGTGTATGGCCTTGAACCTTGTACACCGTTTGTTCGGAGCCCATGTGCCGCGCCAGCATGGCATATCCCAGCGATTCTTCGCCGGGCGGAACGATGGCAAAAAAAGGTATGCTGCTGCTCTCGCCGCGCTGAATCTCCATTAGCACCGGATCGCTTGTGTCCTGCATCTGGGTAATGAGTTGCGCCAGCGACTCCACGGTGGCTCCGCGAAACAGAGCGGAAAGCGGAAGCTCCTTGCCGATTATTTTTTCCACTTCCGATAGCACGCGAGCCGCCATCAGGGAATGTCCACCGAGATCGAAAAAGTTATCCCGAATACCAATATTTGGAACGTGGAGCACACTCTGCCACACCTTTACCAGCGTAGCCTCCAGTTCATTCCTTGGTTCAATCACATCTCCGCTCTCCGCCGCAGCCCAGTCGGGAGCGGGAAGTAAGCGCCGGTTGATCTTTCCATTCGGACTCAACGGCAGCGCCTTCATCTCTACAAAGGCGCTCGGCACCATATATTCAGGCAACCGTTTTCGGACTAGATCTTTCAGCTCAGCGCCTGGAATCGACGCCCCGGAGGGAACGACGTACGCCACCAGCCGTTTATCGCCGGGATTATCTTCCCGCACAATCACCACGGCAGATTGCACCTTGGGATCTTTCGTGAGGACCGCTTCAATCTCTCCCAGCTCAATGCGAAAGCCGCGCAGTTTGACCTGATTATCGATTCGTCCCATGTATTGGATATTCCCATCGGCTAAGAAACGAGCCAGGTCGCCGGTGCGGTACATACGCGCGCCAGCTTGCTTCGCAAACGGATTCGGTACAAAACGTTCCTTCGTAAGATCGTCTCGACCAAAATATCCTCTCGCCAGGCCATCGCCCCCCAAATACAACTCGCCCGGTACTCCAATCGGCAGCGGCTGACGGCCCTCGTCGAGGATGTAAGCTTGAGTATTAGGAAGCGGCCGCCCGATCGTTACTTCGGCTCCTCGCGGCACCAGAGTATATGTGGAGTAGGTGGTGTCCTCGGTTGGACCGTACAGGTTGTAAACCTTGCTGACTGCAGTCTTGTCGTAGATGCGCTGAGCCAGGCTGGTAGGCAGCGCTTCTCCCGCCAGGTTGACTACCTGCACCGAAGCTGGGACACCTTCCAGGCGAACCAGTTCAGCAATCGCCGACGGCACCGTGTTAATCAGAGTTACTTCTCGCCCCGCCGCCAGCTTGGGCAAAGCCAATGCGTTCTCCGCGATGATGACATTGCCTCCCATACTGAGCGGCACGAAGATCTCAAAGATCGATAGATCGAAGCAGATCGATGTTGAGAAAAGTGTTCCGGCGACTTCCCGCGGCAGAAAAACTTCTTGCGCCCACTGAATAAAAGTTGCGGCGCTCCGATGTTCAAGCGCCACTCCCTTCGGCCGGCCGGTAGAGCCGGAGGTAAACAGAACATAACCCAGATTGCTCGGAGCAACATTGCGGCCGGGATTTTCCGTGGACCGTTCTGCAATCTGCTCCCAGTCTGCATCCAGGCAAATCAAACGCGCGCCATGCGCGGGCAGAACGCTGGTCAGGCTCCGCATCGTAAGCAGGATGGGCGCTTTGGCATCCTCCACAATGGCGGCGAGCCGCTCTTGCGGATACGCCGGGTCGAGCGGCACATAAGCTCCGCCGGCCTTCAGGATTCCCAGAATCCCCACCAGCATTTCGATCGATCGCGCAAAACAAATCCCCACCAGCACTTCCGGTCCTACTCCCTGTTCACGCAAGTAGTGAGCCAGTTGATTTGCGTGGGAGTTCAGTTCAGCGTAACTCAAACGCTCATGCTGGCAAATCAGTGCAGTCGCTTCCGGCGTGCACTCCACTTGCTGCTCGAAAAAATCGTGCATACACCGGTTGCCCGGGTAGTCTCTGGCTGTTGCGTTGAAGTCAATCAGAATCTTGTTTCGTTCCGACTCGCCTAACAGCTGCAAATCGAAAATTCGCCGGGTGGGGTCGGCTGCCACGCCTGCTACCAGCGTGCTGAAGTGCTCAGCCATTCGCACAATAGTGGCTTCCTCAAAAAGATCGGTGTTGTAACTGAGCTTTGCCTCGATTGCCTCAGATAGCTCGCTAAGATCAAGAGACAAATCGAATCTCTCGATTCCGCTTTCTATCTCAAATGGAATCGCACTGACTTCGGCCGACCACTGCGTACGCGGATGGATCTGGTGAAGTTGAAGCGCAACCTGGAACAGCGGGCTGCGGCTCAAGTCCAGGTCCAGCGGGAGCTCGTCCAGCAAAACTTCAAAAGGAACATCCTGATGAGCAGATGCTGCAGCAGCGGTTCTGCTGACGCGATCCAGTAAATCGACGAAGCTCGGATTACCGGATAAATCTGTCCGAAGCACGAGCAGATTCTCCAGCGGGCCAATCACTTTTTCGAATTCGGTCACATTCCTTCCGGAGAGTGGAGTGCCCACGATCACATCCTCTTGCCTGCCGTAGCGCGACAGAAGAATATTGAAAACTGAGAGCAGGGTTACGAAGAGGGATGCTCCACGACTCTCACCCAGATTCCGTAGCCGCTCCACTTCCGATTTCGCAATCGAAAAAGTATGAGATGCGCCAGAAAAGGTCTGCTCCGCTGGGCGAGCGCGGTCGATGGGTAGATCGAGGCTGGCAGGAACTCCTTCGAGTTGCTTTTTCCAGTACGCAATTTGTTCCTCGGGAAATTTGCCCTGGTGGGAAAACAATTCGCTGTACTGCAGCGCGGGCGCAGCAGTCCAAGCCTTAGAAATCTTATAAGCCTCGTAGCGCGACGCTGTTTCCCGCAGAAGAATTTCGAGCGAAGCTTTATCGCACACGATCCGATGCGCAACCACGAGCAACACATGTTGCGTGCCCGACAAGTGATAAAGAAAAGCTCGCAGCAGCGGAGCTCGAGAGAGATCAAACGGCCGGCGCGCTTCATCGCGCGCCAACTGGTTCAGGCTCTGTTCCTGTTCGTGAGGAGAAAGGTCCTCCAAGTCGCGCGTGGTGAGTTGAGCAGAGCAGGATGCCAGGGAAACAGCTTGGGGAATGCCATCCGTGACATGGAAACTGGTCCTAAGAATCTCGTGTTGCTGAACAACTTCGCTCCACGCACGTTTGAGCTTGTCGACGTCGAGCGGTTCCCTGAGACGCAAACCGTACGAGATATTGTTAGCAGGATTGTCAGGGTGCAGCCGTTCCAGTACCCAGAGCCGTTCCTGGGCGATTGAAAGTGCTTTTCCCTTGGTCAAAACAGTCCGCCTTGATCCGTCGCTTTGAACTTTATGGCAACAGCACCAAACGCTCACCCATTTTACTTCGCCATGGTTTCGGCTAAGTTACAATCACCAGCCTCAAAACATACTTAGTAACTGCCAGTATCCACTCGCGCATTCGCACGCAGGTGTGGTTCCACAAGAGCAAGCAACTCATTTTTCAGAAATGGCCCGCTCGCCAACAGGCCTGACAGCAGCGGGTCCAGGCGGTTTGCCGTGAGATCGGTTTTTTCCAAAGTACTGACAAAGCCACCTGCACTTCGGACCAGGGCCGCCCCCGCCACAACGTCCCATTCGTTCTTGGGAGTCAGCGTAAAAGTTATATCGGCCAGTCCCGCCGAGACGAGAGCCAGCTTATAAGCTACCGATCCCATCGGACGAATTGTAAAAGCAGCATTCTCAAATGGTTTCCACTCGCCGCGTTTCACTTCGCTGCGGCTGGCAAGAACCAGAGCGCCTTCCAGACTTTTGCGCTGGCTGGGTAGTGCAGGCTTTCCGTTATAAACAACGCCGGAATTGATCGATCCCAGAAAAGTTTCATCGGTTGCCGGGTTGTAGATTCCTCCAGCCACCGGGCGGCCATTCTCCACGAAGCCTATCGAAACGCAGAATTCCGGAATACCCTTCACGAATTCACGGGTGCCATCGAGAGGATCGACCACCCAAACCCGAGATCGTTGCAGGCGGATGGGATCGTCCACACTTTCTTCGGAAAGCCAGCCTTCTCCGTCGCGGAGCAGTTGCTTACGCAGAACGGCGTCGAGGGCACGGTCGGCCTCGGTTACCGGATCGTGTCCAGCTTTATATTCCGTCTCAATCGCTCCCGGAGTGAAGCGGGCGAAGACTGCGCGCGAGGCCTCAAGCGCCGCGTGTATGCGTTGCAGTATGGAAGCGTAAGAAGTTGAGTGCATAATCTTTTTATCAAGCCATCAGCATGCGTGCGCCCGTTGCCAGCAACACGGCGCACAGGATTCTTCTTAGCCAGGGCACCGGTACCCGCGTACTTAAGTAAGAACCGACCAAACCTCCAGGTACCGAACCGACCAAGAGCGCCCCCACCAGTCGCACATCAACATTGTGCATACGAAAATGCAAAAGACTGGTTACGCCAGTGAGGATGAGGGCGTGAACAATGTCCGTGCCTACCATGACCTTCGGCTGAAAACTGTAAAACAACAAAAGCATCATCATGACGATGCTGCCCGAGCCAACGGACGTGATCCCCACCAGAAATCCAGCTACTAAACCAATCACGGACATCCAGACGAACGACTTCATCGTCGGCGGACGCACCGCCACGTGGTCCTCGATTTTTTTCTGAAAGAACAGAAAAGTGGGAATGCAAATCAGTAGAACTCCGACTGCAACAGTGATGAAGTGATTTACGCCGTTGCCATAAACGTTACGCAAATGAACCAGGAAACTGACGCCCAAAAAAGACCCCGGGGCGCTGCCGGCGGCCAGGGCTAAAACCACCTTGCGGCGCACCGTACCCTTGCGTAGGTGAACAATGCTGGCGCCAATTTTTGTGACGAAGTTGAAGAGCGCATCCGAGCCCACGGCGCGGAGAGGAGGCACACCCAAACCAAAAATAAGAATCGGGAGCAGCAAGACGCCGCCCCCAACTCCCGTCATTCCGATGAGGGTGCCAACTCCAAAACCGATCAAGCTCTTGATCAGCAGATCCATGACAGTACCGGCCTCAGCCTCTCAGTCGAATGCTGGCATCGACCGGAAAGCGTTTAGGCCGACTCCGCCGTTGTTCCAATAAAGCCTTCCCGTTCCAGGTGCAGAATAATTTCCTGCGCCGCCTCTTCGGCGGACAACTCGCCTGTGTTGATGACGACGTCTGCGTCCGTCGGAGCTTCGTAAGGATCCGAAATTCCCGTGAACTCCTTGAGAATGCCGGCGCGCGCCTTGGCATACAAGCCTTTGCGGTCACGCTGCTCGCAGACTTCCACGGAAGTGGCAATATGCACCAGAATGAAGCCCCCGTAAGGCTCAATCATCTGCCGGACATGTTTTCGCGTGGCGTCGTACGGAGCGATGGGCGCACAGATCGCGATGCCGCCGTTCTTGGTGATCTCCGAAGCCACATAGCCGATGCGGCGGATGTTAATGTCGCGATGTTCTTTCGAGAATCCGAGTTCGGAAGAAAGATGCTTGCGTACCAGGTCCCCGTCAAGAAGGGTGACCGGACGTCCGCCGGTTTCCAGGAACTTCGTCAGCAATACATTTGCGATCGTCGACTTTCCTGAGCCGGACAGCCCGGTGAAGAAAATAGTGACGCCTTGCTTGTGACGGGGCGGGAAACTTTTGCGCAGTTCCGCCACCACTTCGGGGTACGTGAACCACGCGGGAATCTCGCGGCCTTCGTTCAGGCGCTGCCGAAGTTCCGTCCCGGAAATGTTGAGTACGCGATCTCCTTTCTTCACCTCGTCATCAGGAACATACTTATCCTGGTCCTCGAGATAAACCATCATGTTGAAGGGAACCATGGTCACGCCGATGTCAGCTTCGTGTTTCTTGAAGACCTCCTGTGCCTCATACGGCCCGTAGAACGGCTTGCCGTCGGTGTCTTTGCCCGGTCCAGCGTGATCGCGGCCCACGATAAAGTGGGAACAGCCGTGATTCTTGCGGATGATGGCATGCCAGATGGCTTCGCGCGGTCCGCCCATTCGCATGGCGAGCGGCAGCAAGGAAAGCTTCGCGGTTGATTGCGGAAACTTCGAGAGCAGCAATTGATAGCAACGCACACGCGTGTAGTAATCCACATCGCCGGGCTTGGTCATACCGACGACAGGATGGATCAGCAGGTTGGCCTCGACTTGTTTAGCGGCGCGAAAGGCGAGTTCCACGTGCGCCCGATGCATGGGATTACGCGTCTGGAAGGCAACTACGCGGCGCCAACCCTCGCGGCCAAATTCCGCTCGCAGTTCGGCTGGAGTCAAACGCAGGCTGCGAAAATCGTAGTGGGAGGGAATTTGAGTTCCTTCGATTTTTCCTCCCACATACCAGGGATTGGACTTGTTGATAGCATAATCAGCGCCGGGATGAGCCGCACTGGTGCTCGCGAAAACTGACTTGGCCTCTTCTTTGCGATCCGGTTGCCACACGTCTTCAACATGCAACACGGCAAGCATGACGCCCTCGGGATCGCGCAGCGCGATTTTGCTGCTGCCCGCCGTGAGTTTCTTAGCGAATTCCTCGGTAACATCCAATGTAATCGGCATCGGCCAAATTACGCCGCTGGCCAGCCGCATGTTCTGGCATACGCTCTCGTAGTCGGCGCGCGTCATGAAACCCTGCAGCGGAGAAAATCCTCCCGTAATCAGCAGTTCCAGGTCGCAGAGCTGGCGGGCCGTCAGATCCCACGAAGGCCATTCTTTGGAGTGGGCCTTCAAATCTGCAATTCCTTGCGGCGCCGCAATAAGGTTAATCAGTTCTCCGCCGTGCGGCGGAATGAGATGGCTGGTTGAAGCGGTCAAGTGCTCTGCCTCCTGGTTTGTTTATATCTGCTTAATGTCTATTATCTTTATCGTATTTGATTGGATTCAATCCGGTGTCACCGTACTGGAGCAAAATCGACTGCAGATGCTGAGGGGAAGGAAAAGCCCCCTGGGACTTATGCAACAGAATATCACTTCCAAGCGGCTCTGGAAAAACGGATTGGTCCTCGCGAATAACCAGACAATGCAGCAATTGGAGGACCTTAGCCGCCTTGCCGGAGCCATGGAAAGAAATGACAGGGAACGATTTCGCACGAGCAAGCCATAATGCAAGTCGAACGGTCGTGTTGGATGTGAAAAGAATTGCAACATTAGCCAGCGTAGTTCCACGGCACACAGCAGACCGCGGTGCCTAATGCCAGTGAGTCAATCTCCAATCCCGCCCGCGGACGCACAGAGCGGCGCTGTAGCCAGCGCCGCCCGATACCTCTCGAATCATCCACTGTTCCGCCTCCGCGCTATCCGGCCGAGTGGCGAGTAGCGCATTCGTTTCCAAAGCCGCGAGGGACACATCGAACTGGCTGAGAGGGAGCGACAAGCCTTCGCCGGTTGCCTTGATATAAGCCTCTTTGCGGGTCCAGCACCGGAAAAAGGCTTCCACTTTTTCGGATTCAGGCAAGCCGGCAAGGTACTTCTGCTCGGAGGCGGAAAAAAATCGATGGGCAATGGATTCGACGTCGAAATCGCGGCGGATCTGCTCCACGTCCACTCCGATCTCACGAAGGCGGGCAAAAGCGTAGAGCGCTATTCCACCCGAGTGCGAAACATTAAAAGTGATGTCGCTGCCGGCACGGGCGGCACCGAGGGAAGGCTTGTCGTTTTTTGAATAGGAAAAGTTCAATTCAGAGGGCTCTGTAGCCAAAAATGCTGCCAGAATCGTACGCAACCATGCGCGCGATGCAACAAAGCGCTGGCGGTCGGCGGCAAAGTGAAATCGCGCGGCTCGGTTTCGCTCGTCGGACGAAAGCAGCTCCTGCCAACGGGATTCCTGGCTACGAATGGCCTCCAGATCAACTCGCCAGAGTTGTACTTCATCTTCCGCGAGCTCGACCTGCGGCACACGAAAGCCTGCATTCGTGATGTTCATGGTGTGGCTCAATGCAGTGTTCAGGTTTCCGCGTTCGCCGCATAACCCTTATCCATCATAGCGGGAGCACTCAAGCCGCAAACATTCTGAACGCGTAACCGCTCAGGGTTACCTTCTGGCTACGCCCGCAAAGGAAAAACGTGTTCTAATTAGAGAGCCGCTGGTTCGAGAGTGGCGGGCGGGAGATTCTCCATGATGAAGTACAAGGTTGCCTGCTGGTTTGCCGTCGCAACCGCCTGGACCTGTCTGGCCACGGCACAGAGTTCTCAGTCCCACTTGTCTTCGGCGCCGGCGCCTGACCCGCTTAAGACTGTAACCAAGCCTCTGACCGAGAAATCCGCCACGCCAGCCCAGCACAAGCCCTCGGTCGCGATGCCGCCGGCTCGTACTACGAATACGAATGCCGAACTCAGCCGCCTGGAGCGGCAAAAACTTGTCCTCAGCAATAACCCGAAAAGTGTCAGCCCAAGTGCTCCGAAAAGTGCTGCCTCAACAAAAACGGCTAAAACTTCAGCAGGCACTAGCGCTCCGATCGATTACAAATATCAGAAGCCGACCGGTGGAAGGCAGTCTGATACGCCCAACGCTCGCACTCCCAATTCCACGACACCGCGCGTCACAAAGAAAAACTGATTATCTTTCCAGGGATGGATCTCCTCAGAGGGCAGCAGTCTATTTTTGGTTTTGCACAGTCGATGCGGGAAGCGAGGGCCGATTCGTCTGCACGCAAGGGTCACGTCGAATCGCAGGTTCGGTGATGCAGTATTTCACCAGGCACCAGAGTGCGCGCACGCCATCCTTCCACTGAATCTTCTTGCCTTCTTCATAGGTACGGCCCCAGTAGCTGATGCCGACTTCATAAATGCGCAGTTTCCGTTTCGCAATCTTCACCGTGATCTCGGGTTCGAAACCAAAGCGTTTTTCCTCCAAAGGGATCGACTGGATCACTTCGCGGCGAAAGGCTTTGTAACAGGTTTCCATATCGCTGAGATTAATGTTGGTCAGCGCGTTGGAGAGCAGGGTTAGAATCCAGTTGCCCACCGAGTGCCAGAAGTAAAGTACGCGATGCGGTCGGGCGGAAAGAAATCGTGAGCCGTAAACCACGTCAGCACGGTCTTCCAGCAACGGTTCCAGCAAGACCGTGTATTCCGCGGGATCGTACTCCAGATCGGCATCCTGGATGATGACGAAATGGCCCGTGGCTTCCTGAATGCCGCGATGCAGGGCTGCGCCTTTGCCCATATTCCTGGGCTGCAGCAGTACTCGAACCTGGGGATGCTCCAACTGCAATTCTGAAAGTATCTCCCGCGAGCCGTCGCTCGACCCATCGTCCACGCAAATCAGTTCGATATCCAGCGCCACTGAAAGCACTCTCTCCACCACCTGCCGCAGCGTGGCACGTTCGTTATACACCGGCATGATGACGGAAAGTTTCATTGCTTTGAAGCGTTAGTGTAGTCGAAAAAGATTGAGCGAACTGCAAAATACGCAGTCCGGCTTTTGTCCAAGTTTCAACCAATTGAACATTCGCGCGGAAATTGCAGGAAAATTCCTCGAAATTATCGCAGTATTGTAAATTTGGTGGCTCACGTGCAGCCGCGGTCCCTAAGGTGGTCTTTCCATCGGAAGATGTAAAATCTTCAGGGTGTATCAGTAGTACACTGTAGTTTACTCCTAGGGTATTCACCTTAGATGTGGGTACAGGCTGAGGAAAATCTCCACATCCAAACAGAAAAGATTTAAACCTCCGCAAATCGGTGCCCGGGCAGCCTGATCCGCTGTTGAGCTACTGCTTGCTTCTCGGGCCTCGCAGAATGCAGCCTGAGGCGCGTTTAGGCCGCTGTTCACGGGCAATTTCGACCATTCGACGAAATCATGTCAGCGTATTGATCGGCTTCCGCCTGGCATTTCGCGTCCTGGGTTCGCGGGAAACCCGCGCCTGTGGGAATGATTGGTCATTAATCACATCCCTCCAGCCGTCAAAGTGGCATGGTAGATGCTAGGAACTATGCAAACAATCAAGCTGTGCAGAGTTGATGGAACCATTTAGACCAGGGGGCAGGAAAAGTGATGAGCGAGCAGTCCGTTCGCCTAGGACCGCGCGAAAAGCAAATCGTCGAACTGTTGTTGCAAGGCTGCGATAACGCCGAGATCGCCAAACAGCTCAAAATGGCTCGTAGAACTGTAAAGGCTCACTTTAACCGGCTTTTTCTCCGCTTCGGAATCACCGACGGAATCAAGCGAGTCAAACTCGCAACACTCTTATATCGGAGGCAGTCATGTTCCCATACGAACGCTACGGAAACCGCATCCCGAGCGAGCGAGAGCACCGTGTCATCGAACTAGTCGCCCAGGGTTTGAAGAATCGCGACGTAGCCGATGCCATTGGCACAACCGAACACGTAGTGAAGAATTATCTGCGTGTTATTTATGACAAGCTCGGGCTTTGGAACCGGGTAGAGCTGGCCTTGTGGTATGAATCGCGCAGGCCAGGGGCTGGATTCCCGTCGGCAATCGCCTGAGAACTGGGGTCGGTTGCTCGCGCTAGCGGCAACCGAATGCCTGCAGGTTACGCAATCGTTCAGCAGCAGCGCCTGCGCCCTTTCGAGCGGCGGCGTCCAACAACAAGCGAGCTTGATCGCAACTTTTAGATACTCCGTCTCCCCGAAGGTATAAGTCGGATAAGAGTAAAGTTGCGGTCAAGTTCTGCTTGGCGACAGACTTCCACAACAACATCGCGGCTTGTCGACTATCCCGAGCCGCACCTGGCCCGGCGTTCAAGTACTTCTCCGCCGCTGCCAATTCTTCGGAGCCATTCTGTCCGGCCAAGCCTGTAGCCGGATTCGCTGCGGCCGGACTTTGGGTTGCGGGAGTAGCGTGAGAAGTGGGCCGAGTCTTGGCCACCAGCTGCGGATTTTCGTTCTTCAAGCTCCGATCATTCTCCGGAGAGACTCCAGTTCGATCTTGACCCGGCGCGGCGGCGCGGATCGGAGCCGTCTGAGACGGCTTGCTGGTGGTGCTGTTGGGTCCCGCGCTTGTCGCCGGTGGCTCAGCAGCCGCGGGCGCTAATGATTTCGCCTCCGGCACAGGTTGTGGAAGTGCGGCGGGCGCGTTTCCGCTGCTCCAAAAAGCCGAGTTGTTTCGCCAAGTCACATAAACCAGCAGGCCCAGCACGACCGCCACTAACAATCCCACATAAATTCTGTAAGGATGGCGAGCAGGCTCCGACTGGTACTCGGAGAGCATGGTGAATTCCGCCGGAGTGTTTTCCGGAGGTGGCCAGGGCGGATTCAAAGGCGCTCGATAATCTGTGGAGAAATGCGCAGACGCAAGAGGAAGTTCAACCAGCCGCTCCCTCACATCGCCGCGCACCGCATCGGACTCATTCCAACGACTCGGCGCGATCGGTTCCGGTTCCTCGAATGGTTGCAGCGACGCCGGCGAAGATGTAAGGGGCGCGCCGCACATGCCGCAGAATCTTTGCGGGGTTGTGTTCGGGTGTCCGCAGGATTCGCACTGAACCGCTGGCGGCTCCGAGACAACTGCTAAATCCGGGGACGAAACATCGGCGGCTTCAGCCCGAACCTTCGGCCACGCGGCTTCGCTGCCAACCGCCGGGGTGGAAACCGGCGAAGAAGAATCACTTGAAAGCTCGCGAACCAAGTCGGACACCGCCTGAGCGCGCTTTTCCGGCGGGCTGGTGAAATAGACCTCTGCCCACCGTCCCATATGCGCCGCCAGGAGCGGATTGACCAGCGGATTCAATTCCGTGTCTGGCAAGATGCCAGCTCCGGCTTTCGTGTCGTTTGTGGGTTGGGCCACCGTTATTCTCCACAAGAAGGCGATAGATATGATTGCACTCCCGGCGAACAAGGTTGTCAATTCCTTGCCGGAAGCCAGCAATTCGCTTCAATCGCATGCTCTGCGGGACGCGGGTTCGAACTGGTCCAACTGAGCTTCGTGCTGGCTGGTGAATCTGCCTTTCGGCGTTTTTCCATACAGTTCAGAGCCGGGGCAATAATAGAGGGCGGTGTGGGTATCGATCCAAACCTGCGTGTTGGGATTCCCGAGATACTTGTATTCCGGAGCTTCGGGGGCTTCGGCCAATCCAAGATTGATTAGCAGTTTGTCGAACAGGGAAAGATCGTCCGCCGGCGGTTTATGCCGCATGGCATTCCCAGTCGCTGAGGGCACTCCGTCGGTGGCGCGCACGGAACGGTTCGGCAACATTCCCCATCGAATCGCAACCAAAACCAGAATTACCGCGACGGCGAGATAAAAATCCCCGCGCCGTGCGCGCCAGAAGCGCGCGAAGGCGCCAGGGGAGCGTGTCTGGCTCAGGGCCTCAAGAAAACTACGGGCCTTCGCAGCCGAACTCCAGGGGGCGTCCGCTTGAGCTGCCGGGGGAAGAGTGCGGGAAATATTTTCGAGATCGTGCGGCGAGCTCTCCAATTCTTCGGATGACAGTGCTGGGTGGCTCTCTTCAGCTTCGTCGACAGCGACGGATGGTGCCGCCAGCGTCTCGTTTTCTTCCAGCGGCGGCTCGTCTTCTAGTACCGGCTCTTCTCCCAGCACAGGCTCTTGCTGCAGCGGGGGAGAAAACGCCTGGGCAAACCCGGCACTTTCAGTCGGATCTACCTTTGCGCGCCTGTCTACACTAGGCTCGGTAAAGTCGAAGACGCGTTCGGGCAGAGGCGAAAAGGGAAGGTCCTGACTGGCTTGCTGCATGTGCAGAGCTGACGCCAGTTTGCTCTGTAGTGAGGAAGAATCACTCTCCCCCACGCGTGGTGCTCCGCACTTGCCGCAAAATTGCTCTTCATCGATGAGCAGATTGCCGCACTTCCAGCACGCGACGCTCTCCGTCGCGCCGGCCGGAGCTGCATCGGTTTTCTTAGTGGCGGTCGTCGCACTCTGATCTCGCTCTGTTTCAATCGCTCGGCCACCCGGTTGACCACTCGCTAAAGCGGCCAGATTGGGCCTGATTTTTTCAATCGCGGCCAGCATGGAAGAGCGTTCCGCCGCCATGGATTTTCTGAGCGCCTGCCCGGCATCCCGGCCAAGCGCTTCGGTCACGAGTCCTGCCATGAGTTGACAGGTATGAACGTCCTGCTCGGCAAATCCATTCAACCGGTCGAAGTAAAGTTCCAGCGCGCCTGCGGTGTTGCCATCGTGATAGATCGGAACCGCGATCAGCGATTGAATCCCGCGCTCGCGGCACAGCACAGAATCGACGGCACAGGCGCCGTTCAGGTTCGGCAGTCGCAAAACCTCACCCGTATGCACACAACTGGCGCAAAGCGCCCTCTCGAGGGGAACTTCGGCTCCTAAAGCTGGCGCCGGAGTCCCCACGCAGGCGCGATAGCGAATGGTTTTTCCCTCCAGCGTTGCCACGGCCGCGCCACTGCCCGCGGCAAATCGAACCGCGCTTTCGCAAACCAGCGCCATAGCCTGGTCCGCATCGAGGTGCCGAATCTGGATCTGACGCTGCGTTTCCACGATCTCGGTCAGAGTTACGGCATAGTCTGGAATAATCCGTGAACTCTGCTCCGCGGAATTCCAGCTCTTTAGCGTTAGCGTTGTTTCGGTTTCCTTCTCCGGTTGCAACGTCTGTTCCTTGCCCGGGTAGACGCCGTTCTCCATCTGGCGCGCTTGCCGATTGTGCTCTTGCAGCAAGTAGGCAGCTTCCAGAAGTTTTCCAAAAGTCCGCTCGTCGAGACCGGGTTTTTTCTTTTCTTCACTCACTGGTCGTTTTTTTGGCGGAACGCCCGCAGCCCCGGAAAAATATAAATTGATTCTAGTGCAATTCATGCGAAAGGGAATCCCGCTACCAAACTTTGCCGGGTTAAACGCGTCAGTTCCGTTGCGACCAACAACGACGTCCGAAATTACCTTCGCCCAAACGAACCACTATCAATTTCCCTCTGTGCTCTCCGGGAGATCCGCCTTGTAGGATTTGGGGGGGAGCAGGAACTGCATACCAAAATAACCAAGGAAATACGATTGGTCGCTGCGCAAGGCTTCCGGACTGCGTCCTGCCATGAGCAGAAGGATAATCGGACGATGGAGCTTATAGCGGGCGCCAAAGTCGATCGTGGGCTGATTCACGGAAGGATGAAACGTGTGCTGATAGTAGAACTCCACGTCCAGTTCCAGTTTTCTGGTGACGTCCCGTCCCACCACCAGTCCGAGAAATCCTCCATTCTGCCCTTTGCGCACGAACTGGTAGCCCATTTCGTAATTCACATCGACCGGGCCGAGCTTTCTCGAGAATTCGATGGGGAGCAGGAAAGATTCGCTCGCCGCAGTGATGCCCCGGCGGACCGCATCGTTGGGGTTATTCAGAAAGAGTTGCGGGAAGGCAGAAATGTTAAGCCCCGACTCCCCTTTGTCGTAGAAGCGCCACTTTACCCCGGGATTGGACTGGCCCATCCCATATTTGGCCGGGGAGGAAGGGCTTTGAACGCGCAGCCAGGCATTCTCGTATGTGAGCTGGATGCGATCGCCAATACCGAAATTGATATCAACGTCCGGGGTGTGGGTGACCGACTGGTCGCTGTAAAGGAAGGGCATGTAGCCGAGATTGATTTCCCAATTCAGATTGCCCGGTGTACCCGGATCGTTGGTGTAGTAGGGAGGTCCCCCTTGGGCGAAGGCAGGAGCAACGGCGAATAAGAAAACGAAGCTGAGGATGGAGTTCCGCCGTCTGCTCATAGCGCGACAAATGCGGCACAGAAAAGAGGCAAGCGGCGCTTTTCAACGATTTCCCCGCTCGTCGCGCCATGATGAATTCGTGCATTTTGCATAAATCTTTTTGAGTGTTCTGGAGTAGACCCTTCAGAATGGCGTCTGGGCTCAATGGCAGCTTACAACATGCGGCGGAATGGCGGAGTGTTTCCGTGCTCGCATGACTGGCGGAAGAGGGCAGAGAAGGGCTGTGCAAAACCTCGGCATTACCCAGTAATGCGCTCTGGATTGAAGCGGTGAAGCAGAGCATGGCCCATCTTGGGAAAGATTACGTCGTCTCTGGCAAAGCCAAGCTACGTTCTGCACGAGTGGCTTTCGCGTTAAACCATCGTTCGCAGTAACCTCGTAAGTGCTTGACAATAAATATGTTACATCGTATTCCGCATCGATGCTCTCTCTCATTTGGAAGTGGCTACTATCGTCAATGCGACTGGAAACAGTCCAGTTTCAGCCGCATGGCCCGGCGTCTTTTCCCAATCTGGAATAGCAGAGACGAGTGCGGTGTTCCAAATTCTCTTTCGTAAGCTGAGGTCTTTATCCCTAAGTGTAAGTAGCCGTTGGACCTAGCTCCGAGGCCAAGGGCAAGCGAAACTTTGGCGAAACAGGTGCAATAGCGAGAATGGCAGCATGGTCAGATCGAACGAATCAGGGAAGGAACTTCATGATGGATCTCAATGGAATCAAGGTCACGCCGAGAGACCAGCAGGTACTCAACTTGCTGGTCCAGGGATGCAGCAATAAGGAAATCGCCGGCCAGTTGAGCATTAGTCCACGCACCGTAAAACAGCATCTGCGAACCCTCTTTCTTCGCGCGGGAATCCGCGACGGACGCAAGCGGGTGAAGCTGGCGATTGCAGCTTTCGAAAATCGAGAGGTGATCCAATGATGCCCCGAGAGCGTCTGACGACAAAGGAAATTCAAGTCGCCGACCTGGTCTGGCAAGGGCTCACCAACCGTGAGATAGGCAAACTACTGGGCACCACCGAGCAGGTGATTAAGAATCATCTGCGAAGCACCTTCGACAAGCTCGGGGTTTGGAGCCGGCTGGAGCTAGCGATGTACGTCGCAAGCCATGGCGGAAAGGACTGGCTGGCGGAGGATCGTCCAAGCTTCTCGGCGGGTCGGGCCGCAGCGGGTTAGGCCCAGAATTTCACGGCTTTGCAGCCCGGACGCTGAATGTACTCTTAGGAAGCACCGCGATGAGCCAGCGTTTATTTTCGGTCTGGTATCCGTCACCAGCGATATCTCTTCCAGCACGCAGGCTGTTTTCTGCAAAAGGTTTCTTCTACTCGCCCAGGCGCAGAAGGACAACCTCGTAACCTGTTGAAATAGATGGATCGCCGACTTCTGTGGTCGGCCTCTAAATTGCATGGGTAGCCTCGACCCTAAGCGAAGCGAAAGAACATTGGCGGGGTTTTCGATTCCAGGCGCGATGGCATGGCATACAAAGAGATTTTCTGGATGGCTTGCGATTCTACCGAGCAACTGCGGGCCGAATACGGGCCTTTTCATACCCGGGATGAGGCCGAAGTCGAGGCCCAAAAGCTGGGCTTCAGTTATTTATTGCGTTATGAGCACCTGCTCGATGAGAACGAAGAAATCCAGGAAGTTCGCTGCATCTTCCTGGAATTGCCCGGCGCGAGCGCCGGTACCTCTTCGATGATCAGCCTGCACACTCGTTGCGCCACTTGCGGGGCTTCCGCAACTCACGACAGGAGTTGGAGAGCCGAAGTGTGGGCTGATATCCACGAGTTCGAACACTCCCGCCATCGCGTCCGGCTCTTTGAACACGCTCGGGGCAAAGGTCTGAAGGAAATCAGCGGCTGGCGCGGATAGCAGACTGCAATCCGCAAGGGTTTCTCAGGCAGGCGTAGACAATTCACTGGCTGCGGCTCGATCGACGAACCAGATCAGCGTGCCATCTGTCGGCTTCACCAGTTTCGAGGGAAATTTCTCACCCGGGGCTTTTCCTTCCAGAACCTCACGCAAAACCGGCGCCTTATCAGTTCCGCTGACCAGGAACATTGCCTCCCGCGCGGCGTTCAGCAGCGGCAGGGTAAATGTGATGCGGTAGGTCTTGAATTTCTCCACCCAATTCGCCACCACCAGGCGCGATTTCTCCCGTAGCGCGGCCGTCTCGGGAAACAGTGATGCACAGTGCCCATCCGGCCCCATGCCCAGCAGGATCAGCTCAAAGCGGGGAAATTCTCCCGGCTCCACGGCGAAAAACTTTCGCAAGGTCTCGTCATAGGCTGCGGCCACCGCGGAAGCGTCTGGATTCTCGGTAGGGACGCGAAAAATATTCCCTGCCGGCACCGGCACCTTCGACAGAAGGGTTTCCTGCGCCATGCGGTAATTGCTTTCTGCGTCAGTGGGAGGAACATGGCGCTCGTCGCTCCAGAAGAAAAATATTTTCTCCCACGGGAGACTGGCGCTAGCATTGGCGGCAATCAGATGGTAAAGACTTTTCGGAGTCGAACCGCCGGAAAGGGCAATCGTGAAGCGGCCGCGTTGCCCAATGGCATCGGTAGCTGCCCGGATCACTTCCTCCGCGGCAGCTTGAAAAAGATCCTGCGGGGTGGTTAGCCTGCGAACCTCGACGGATGCACTCACGACGCGCCAGCCAGAACCGCATTGGATTTCGTTGCCGCGCATCGGGCCGCGCCTAGCAAGCCAGCCTTGTCATTGGTGATAACCTGCACCGGAATGCCTTCCAGAAGCGGGCGCAGCCTGCCCTTTTCCAGAAACGCCTTCATAAAACCCGGCCCCATGAGTTTGGGAAGAATCTTGGGTGAGATTCCGCCGCCGAGAAAAATCCCTCCTGTCGCCATCGTCTTCAGTGCCAGGTTTCCGGCTTCGGCCCCATAAACCGATATCCAGAGATCGAGCGCAGCCACAGCTAAAGGATTGGTCCCCGCTAGTGCGGCATGGGAAATGGCGGCCGCTGCACTTCCCCCGGCAACTTGCGCGGCGAAGCCGGTAGGTTCCCTGCTGCTATCTTTGCTGCGCAGAAATTCATAAACATTCACCAGCCCGGGCCCGGAGAGAACGCGCTCGTAACTTACATGGCCATAGCGAACCGCCAGGAAACGCAAGAGGTCGATCTGCAAATCGCCCTGCGGTGCGAAGTCTGCGTGCCCGCCTTCGCAGGCAAAAACCTGATGCTGCGTTCCATCCCAGAAGAGTCCGGCTTCACCCAAACCAGTTCCCGGCGCGATCACTGCTTGATTCCCGGTGGCCAGACTCACCTGATTCAAAGCAGTGAGGTCTTGCGGGTTCAGCGCGCCGATGCCCCACGCACTGGCCTCGAGATCATTGATCAGGAGAGTGGCTTGAAGTTGGATCTGTTGCGCCAGGCGGGACTGCTCGATCACCCAAGGCAGATTAGAGGTCTCGACTCGGCCATTGTGCACTGGTCCGGCGATCCCAAAGCATGCGGCCTCAGGTCGGGCGCCCGTCTCCTTAAGAAATTTGGAGACGATCTCTCCCAATTCGTTGTACTCAGAGCTGGGATATACATGCTCGGAGATCAGGCGCAGATTGCCATTCTGGGTTTGAAAATAGGCCAGACGAGCGTTGGTTCCTCCGATATCGC
The DNA here is from genome assembly GCA_963724815.1 of uncultured Acidobacteriaceae bacterium. GTDB lineage: Bacteria > Acidobacteriota > Terriglobia > Terriglobales > Acidobacteriaceae > Sulfotelmatobacter. The sequence goes on along the minus strand of CAVRWS010000016.1, from coordinate 170,586 downwards.
CGGCCAGGATCATTTCTCGAAGTTCCTCCAGCGCCGGCCGTCGCGCTCCAACAATTCGTCCCCTTCTTTCGGTCCCCAGGTGCCTGCCGCGTAATTTGGAAAGTTGCGCGGCGGCAGCGCCTTCCAAAGATCCAGCACCGGATTTACCACGGTCCAGCCTGCCTCCACCATGTCGGCACGCTGAAATAGCGTCTGGTCACCGATCATGCAATCGTGCAGCAGGCGTTCATAACCCGTACTGGGCTGCTTTCCAAAGTATTGCTGATATTCAAAATTCATGTCCACCGTTCCCAGGCGCATCACCGGGCCCGGTACTTTCGCGGCGAATTGCAGGGAAATTCCTTCTTCCGGTTGGATGTGCAACACCAACTGGTTGGGCATGAGATGTTCCACGGAAGTGTCACGGAACAATACGAACGGAGCGCGCCGGAACTGGATGACGATATGAGTATTGCGAGCCGGCATTCTTTTTCCAGTGCGAAGATAGAAAGGAACGTCCGCCCATCGCCAGTTGTCGATGAGCAGTTTCATCGCGACGTAAGTCTCGGTCCGGGAATCGGGAGGGACATCATCTTCGTTGCGGTAGGCTGGAACCCGTTTTCCATCGACCATTCCTTCGCCATACTGGCCGCGCACCGCCCGGGTCAGAACTTCCTCATCGCTCATGGGCTGAATCGCGTGCAATATTTTTGCCTGCTCATCGCGCACCGCATTCGCGTCGAATGAAATCGGCGGCTCCATCGTCGTCAGGCTGATCAGCTGCATGATGTGGTTGGGGACCATGTCGCGCAGCGAGCCGGCGTGGTCGAAATAGCTGCCGCGGCCCTCCACGCCTACGGTTTCGGCCACGGAAATCTGCACATGATCGATATAGCGGCGGTTCCATACCGGCTCGAAGATTCCGTTGGCGAAACGGAACGCCATAATATTTTGAACGGTTTCTTTGCCCAGGTAATGGTCGATCCGGTAGATCTGTTTTTCGTTAGCGACTTTGAGGATCTGCTGATTCAGGACCTTCGCCGATTCCAGATCGTGACCGAACGGCTTTTCGATAATGACTCGGCGCCAGTGGCCATCGTTTTGGTCCAACAGTCCATTGGCCGCCAGCTTCTCCACGATCGGGCCGAAGTAGTTTGGAGCCGTCGCCAGGTAATAGAAAAAGTTCTGATGCGTAGAGTGATCGCGGTCGATCTTCGCTAGATGCTCTTTGATCGTTGGATAAAGCTTGTCGTCTTTGAAGTCTCCGGCAAAGTAATAGAAGCGGCGCGAGAAAGTATCCCAAAGGGAGTCTTCCACGCAGTCGCCGCAATACTCTTTCACATCTTCGAGTATCCGCTTACGAAAATCCTCATCCGACATCTGCGCCCGGGCCACGCCCAGCACCGCGAACTCCTTCGATAACAAATCCGCGCGGGCGAGGTTGTAAAGAGCAGGAATCAACATGCGTGCCGTGAGATCACCGGCTGCGCCGAAGATCACCATCACACAAGGATCGCCCAGTTTGCCAACGCGCGGCGCGGCCGCCGTAGGTTTTTCCGCCAATTGAGCCGTCATAAGATCCTCAAACTTGTGCTTGCGGCATTATGCCGTTTTCTTGGTATTCGTCGCGGCTCCGCCCACGCCTTCGCCGCCTTCCACATGCCCACCGAATTTCTGCCGCATGGCAGAAAGCATTTTCTCAGCGAAGGTATGTTGCTGCCGCGATCGGAAGCGAACATATAACGCTGCCGTCAACACATCCGCCGGCACCGCCTCTTCAACGGCCGCCTGGATCGTCCACCGTCCTTCGCCGGAATCCTGCACGTAGCCTTCGTATTCGGCGAGGGTCGGACTCTCCGCTAAAGCCATCGCAGTCAGATCCAGCAGCCACGAACTGACGACACTGCCCCTGCGCCAAACCTCAGCGATGTCGGGCAGATTCAGATCGTATCGAATATTTTCCGGCAATTCCTTGCTGGTGGCGTTCTTGAAGATGTCGAAGCCCTCGGCGTAAGCCTGCATCAGTCCATATTCGATTCCGTTGTGCACCATTTTCACAAAATGCCCCGAACCCGAAGGACCGCAGTGAACGTAACCTTCTTCCGCTGTTCCGCCAAGTTTTTCCCGGCCCGGTGTGCGCGGGATATCGCCTTTCCCGGGCGCCAGCGTTTTGAAGATAGGATCGAGCCGCTTCACAGCTTCGTTCGGTCCACCAATCATCATGCAATAACCGCGCTCCAGGCCCCACACTCCACCGCTGGTTCCGACATCAACGTAGTGAATGCCCTTTCCTTTCAGTTCGCCAGCCCGGCGCACGTCATCCTTGAAATAAGAATTGCCACCATCGATGATGGCGTCGCCGGTTTGCATGTGCTGCGCGAGTGTCTGCACGGTCTGTTCGGTGGGAGCGCCTGACGGCACCATCACCCACACCGCTCGCGGCGGAGTCAGCTTTGCCACCAGGTCTTCCAGCGAAGACGATCCGCTCGCACCCTCGCCTGCAAGTTTTTTAACCGCGTCCGCGCTCAGATCCGAAACGACAAGCCTGTGTCCGGAGCGCATCAGGCGTCGAGTCATGTTCGACCCCATGCGACCCAGACCGACCATACCTAGCTGCATTGTTTAGCTCCTGAACGCCAGAATGAAAAAAGAAATGATACCGGTGCCCTGCCGGTACTCTGAAACCATGCGTGCGTTTTCGCCACGGCAGCGTCCGGTGTCGTCAATCCGTTCGACTGCCATTTCCCCGGTGGCTGTTTTTACCGAAGCGGCAAGAGATTCTGGGAGCGAAGATTTCAGCCGGCTCAAGCCGTCTTTCCTTTTTGCTGAACGCTTTTTTCCACTGCATCCAGCAGCTTGTGGAAAGCATCGGCAAACAATTTCACTCCGTCCGTGGTTAATTTCGTGGTCACCTCTTTGATCGAGATGCCAGCCTTTTCCAGATCATTCATCACCTTCTGAGCGGCGGGCACGTCCTCGGTAAGGCTGTTGCGCAGTCGACCGTGATCGCGGAAGGCGTCTACTGTTGCCGGAGGCATCGTATCCACGGTATCCGGCCCGATCAATTCTTCAACGTACATGACATCACGATAAGCAGGATTCTTCGTGCTGGTGCTGGCCCACAGCACGCGCTGGGTCTGCGCCCCCTTGGCCGCCAGTGCCTCCCACCGCGCACCGCTGAAGATCTTTTCGTAACGCTGATACGTCAGCTTTCCATTGGCAATCGCAACTTTTCCGAGCAAGCTTTTCAGCAGTGCCTGCTGTTGCGCATCCTTGGTGGTTTTCAATTTCTCTTCGATCAGCGAGTCTACAAGGGTGTCGATACGGCTGATGAAAAAGCTGGCAACGCCTGCCATCTTCTTCAGATTGCCGCCCCGCTTCGCCAGATCCTCGAGCCCGGCAATATAAGCCTCCGCCACCTTCTCGTACACTTCCTGCGCGAACAACAAAGTCACATTGATGTTGATGCCTTCGCTAATCAGCTGGCGAATTGCGGGCAGACCTTCCGCCGTGCCCGGCACCTTGATCATCACGTTCTCGCGATTCACCGCCTTCCACAAGCGCCGGCCTTCGGCGATCGTCTCCTGCGTCTTCAGAGCGAGCAACGGAGAAACTTCCAGGCTGACGTATCCATCGCGGAACTTTGAGCTTTCGTGGACCGGCTTGAGAATGTCGGCTGCGTCCTGAATGTCGCGGATTGCGATCTGCTCATACCGAGAGGTCGCATTCAGATCAGGCTGCGAGGCCAGCGATTTCAACATGTCATCGTACAGGTGGCTATCTGCAATCGCCTTCTCAAAGATCGACGGATTCGAAGTCATGCCCCGCAATCCATCTACATCAATCATGGTTTTCAATTTTCCGCTTGTGATCAAGTCGCGCCGTATGTAGTCGAGCCACATGGACTGCCCGTAATCGAGCAAGGCTTTGAGGGGATTCGAAACTTTCGCGCTCTCCAGAACTTCAGTGGACTGCATAATAATTTCTCCTTGAACTGACGGCGGACGTCCGTTATTCGATAAAAATTCTCAGAATCACTGCGGTTAAAGCGGAAAAATCGCGGCTATTTTTCCGCGATTGCTTTGTGCGCCGCAGCAACCACTGCATCTGTGGTGAAACCAAAAAACTTCAGCAAATCCTTCAACGGCGCCGAAGCACCGAAGCGATGCATCCCGATCATTTGTCCCTTCAACCCAACATAATGCTCCCAGCCAAAAGTTGCCGCCATCTCCACCGAAACTCGCGCGGTGACTGAGGCCGGCAGAACGCTCTCTTTGTAAGCCGAGTCTTGACGATCGAAAATTTTCCAAGCAGGCATGCTCACCACTCGTGCCTGAATGCCCTCGGTCTTAAGTTTTTCATAGGCCTCGATGCACAAAGAAACCTCGCTGCCCGTTCCGATGAGAATCACATCTGGTTTGCCGCCGGGCGCATCGGCCAGGATGTAACCTCCTTTTGCGGTCCCCGACGCCGCGGCATACTTCGTGCGGTCCAGAGTTGGCAGATTTTGCCGTGTCAGCACCAGAGCAACCGGTTGGTGTTGTAACTGCGCGATGATCTTCCAGGCTTCGGTTACCTCATTCGCATCTCCCGGACGAAGCACAATCAAATTCGGCATGGCTCGCAGCGAGGCCAGTTGCTCGATCGGTTGATGAGTAGGACCATCTTCTCCCACTCCAATCGAGTCGTGCGTGAAAATGAAAATCGAAGGAATTTCCATGAGTGCGGCCAGCCGGATGCTCGCCCTCATGTAGTCGCTGAAGTTGAAGAAAGTTGCACCAAACGCGCGGATTCCGGAGACGACCAAACCGTTCACACTCGCGGCCATGGCATGCTCGCGCACGCCGAAATGCAGATTGCGCCCCGCGTAGTTGTCCGCCTCAAAATCGCCGGCACCTTCAAACTTCAAATTGGTCTTGTTCGAAGTTGCTAAGTCGGCCGAGCCGCCGATCAGCCAGGGAATATTTTGCGCGAGCACATTCAGAACTTTTCCCGAACTCTCGCGGGTTGCGATTCCCTTCGGATCAGCCGGAAACGTCGGCAGGTTTTTGTCCCAGCCCTCGGGAAGTTCGCGTCGCTGTATACGATGTAGTTGATCGGCCAGCTCAGGATATTTCTCTTTGTATCCCGCAAAAAGTTTGGTCCACTGAGCCCGCAGATCACGCCCGCGCTTTCCAATGCCATCCTGAAAGTGTTCGCGCACGCCTTCCGGCACCAGGAATTTGGCATCCTCCGGCCAGCCATAAAATTTCTTTGTCAGCCGAACTTCTTCTTCGCCCAGCGGCTCTCCATGAGCTGCATTCGTGTCTTGCTTGTGCGGCGATCCATAGCCAATATGACTGTCCACGATGATTAGCGTCGGACGATCTTTCGTATCCAGGAAAACCTCAAAGGCCCGCGCCAGCATCTCCAAATCATTGGCATCAGTGACACGGGTCACATTCCATTCGTATCCGATGAATCGCGTCGCCACATCTTCGCTGAACGACCAACTCGCTGGGCCATCCAGAGTGATGTGATTGTGATCGTAAATCCAACAAAGATTCGACAGCTTCAGATGACCCGCCAAAGATGCGGCTTCACCGCCTATGCCTTCCATAAGGTCGCCATCGGAGCACATGGCGTACACATTGAAATCAAAAATGTCGAAGTCGGGCCGGTTGTAATTCGCCGCCAGCCATTTGCTGGCGATTGCCATTCCCACACTGTTTCCCACACCCTGGCCGAGCGGTCCGGTGGTTGTCTCAATGCCGGAGGTGACGTGCGATTCAGGATGCCCTGGCGTCCTGCTCCCAAGTTGCCGGAAGCGCTTGATCTCTTCCATCGGAACCGCGAGTTCTTTGAGGACTTGATTGTTCTCGTCAACTTCGCGCACACCCGCCAGATAAAGCAGGGCGTAGAGCAGCATGGACGCATGCCCGTTCGACAGAACAAAGCGGTCGCGGTTTAACCATGTAGGATCGGCTGGATCGTAGCGCAGAAATTCCTGCCACAGGCAATAAGCAACCGGCGCTAAACCCATGGGGGCGCCCGGATGCCCGCTGTTAGCCTGCTGTACCGCGTCGATCGCCAAAGTGCGGATCGTGTTAATGGAGAGCGTATCCAGTTGTTTCCCGGTCACCACCGCCTGTTCACTGGCTACCATGCGATGCGAACTCCTCTCAGGGACAACCTATGCCAGTCTGTTCCTATTGCTTATTACGCTGGTTAATATTATTAGAGTTCTGAGGACAGCAAAGGGTTTCAGATACGCACTGAGTGTATCAATTTCCTTGGGAACAATGTCGGCTGGTTTGTGAAAAACGGGGAGAACGAGGACTAAAGCAGAGGTCCATGCGGAAGAGAATTAAGCTATTTCAGCAACTGCAGATAGCTGCTTTCACTGGTCGAAGCGCGCGCAGTTTCCTGAACATATTTAAGAAACTGGCGGAGATTTTCCTTTTCGACGGCATCCATCCCTCCGAAGCGGATGCGCACTCCCGCAGCTGGAGCGCTGCGAGTGACCACGCCATTCAAGGCTAGGCCTTTCACCCAGATCTTGCCGCTGGCCACCCAAAGCCCAATTTCCACCTTGGAGCCTCCGCTGACTTGAGCCGCGGTTTCCACCTGGCAGCCGCCCATGCCAGTGTTGGAAAGGTTCCCCCAGATGGGAGCGCCTGATCCATCGACTCTCAGTTCCACAGCTACAAAGCATCTGATTCTGGGATGGCGCCGACGATCCTGCGCCCAGTTTGTGCTGAAAACGTCAGGTTCAAACGGCGGTACGGCCGATGCCGCCGCCGGTAATGTCTGCTGGCTCACTACGGTTCCTTGCGCTGAAGCGGCCGACTCCCGCGAAGCCTGTTTGATTTCGCGCATGGCGGCGAGCAAGGCCTGCTCTCGCTTCTCAGGCGGCGCGTCGCGGTAAATCTGTAGCAGCTTTCCCAGGTTACAGGCCAGGTCGGGATCGGCCAGTAAGCCAGTCCAGTCCGTTGCCGCCGTGCTCGATTTTGAATTACTCATAAAGCTTGGTTGATATCTTCGTTGGGGAACGAGGTTGACGAGTCAGCCGTTCTGGAAAACCGGCGCGTTGACGAGCCACCTGCGTGTTCAGGTTGAACCACGCGTCATCGCTGGACAAGATTACCTAAGTCATCCAAGACCCATCTACCGGGATTCAAACAAAACTTCAACCACTTCGGTGGTTTCTTCTGGCGAAGGCGCAAACTTCCACTTGAGAACTGCCGCTTTGGCGGAGTCAATCAAGATCGGATTCCCTCCCACGATCTTAATAGACTTAACAATGCCCTTGGGACGAATCACCACTTCGATTTTGACTGTCCCGCCAATATTCATGTGCCTTGCCAGTTCCGGATAAACTGGCGCAACTTTGGTGATTATTTTCCGGTTCAGCGTGCCGCGGGTTTGCGCTGCAATACTCGTTGCCATCGCGGCACACACTACGGTTGCAACGAACCAAATGGGAATGCGGCGCATGGCAATACCTCTTAAACTCTATTGCGGATTGGCAGCAGGTCCAAGTGCCGAAAGTAGCGGGTTCCAGCCGGGCGCGAATTTAATGTTGATTTGCTTTACCTCAAGAACTCTCGTCGCATCCAAGCGTGACGGGCAGAAGGGTGCACTATATTAGACTGTTTCTGACTTCAGCTTTTGCATCCCGTGGAACCATAAGCGAATCAATACCAAGGCGTTATGTTGTAGCGCATGCAATGATTAGGGGCGTCTCGAAAACTCTATAATGGGACTCTTTTCAGATCTGGAAATGGATCGTCGCGCACTTCACTCAAATCGCAGATTTTTGGCGTGGATGCTGGTTCCACTATTTTTCGTGCCTGGCCTGATGGGTCAAACTTCTGTGCCATCCCCTTCTATCTCGTTGCCGGGATCGCAGAGTCCTTTTACGGGCAGCCAGCCCGAGGGCATAGCGAGCGCGGAAGTCTTGCAACTCAGTTTTCAGGATGCCATCGACCGCGGATTACGAAATAATCTGGGCCTTCTTCTCTCCGGCGACCAAGCCATTACGGCGAGGGGAGAAAGATGGAAGGAACTCAGCAACCTGCTACCAGACCTGGAAGCTCGATTGCAAGAAGATGTGCAAACCCAAAGCCTGACTGCCTTGGGCTTTAAAGGCAATCTTTTCCCTTTTCCCCTTCCGCGCGTAATCGGTCCCTTCAACTATTTCGATGCCCGCGCAAGCGTCAGTCAATCCATCTTCAATTTCAGGGATATTGAGCAGGAACGCGCTGCGTCGGAGCGCTTGAAGTCCGCGAAGTACAGCTACAAAGATGCAAGAGAACTCGTCGTTCTGGCCGTGGGAAACGCTTATTTACTGGCCATCGCCAGTGCCGCACGCATCGAAACCGCTGATGCTCAGGTCAGCAATGCCGAGGCGTTGTATCACAAGGCCGCCGATCAACAGAAAGCTGGACTGACTCCGGCCATCGATGCTTTGCGCTCTCAGGTTGAATTGCAAACGCGGCAGCAGCAACTGATCGCGGCGCGCAACGATTTCGCCAAGCAAAAGCTGTCGCTGGCTCGCATCATTGGCTTGCCGTCAGGCCAGGAGTTTGCCTTAACTGAGAAAGCTCCATACCAGGCTTTGACTCCTTTGCCAATCGATGTGTATTTGCAGCGGGCTTATAGCTCGCGGTCCGATTATCAGGCCGCACAGGCGCAGGTACGGGCCGCGGAGCTGGCACACCGTGCCGCGGCAGCGGGCCGCTATCCGACTGTGGGCCTCGACGCCAACTATGGCGACATCGGCGTTACCCCGGCCCAATCCAACGGAACCTGGCAGGTGAACGGAGGAGTCAATATCCCCATCTTCGCTGGAGGAAAAGTCCACAGCGATCTGCTGGAAGCTGACTCGCAATTGAAGCAGGCTCGTTCGCAGCTCGGTGATCTGCGCGGCCGCATCGACTATGAAGTTCGCAGCGCACTGCTCGATTTGAACTCCGCTGCGGATCAAGTCGAGGTCGCCCGCAGTTCCGTCGATCTGGCGGAGCAAACGCTGACCCAGTCGCGCGATCGCTTCACCGCGGGTGTTACCGATAATCTGGAAGTAGTTCAGGCGCAGGAAGCTGTCGCCGCCGCCCACGAAAGTTATATCGAGAGCCTGTACGCTCACAATCTGGCCAAGGTGGAACTGGCTCGCGCCATCGGCGATGCTGAACAAGGAGTGGAAAGGTACTTGAAAGGCCAGCACTAATCGACATCTATCGATATCTATGGAACCGACGACTATGGAACCGACGACTATGGAACCGACGACGCAAAGCCCCACGCAAAACCCGCCAGAGACTCAGCCGGATCAAGGTGAATCGCGCAACAAGCCGCTGCCCTCCACGGAACGTGACTTCCGCCGCCCTGCCCGCACTGCCAGCCCCGGCTTCCGCATCGCCATCATCATTGGCATCGTTGTTCTTCTGGTGGTCGGATTCTTCGTCTACCGCTACGTGACGAGTTATGAAGATACGGATGATGCTCAGGTTGATGGCTACATCAATTCCATCAGCGCCCGTATTACAGGACACGTCACCAAGTTGGCCGTCCAGGATTATCAGTATGTGCAACCTGGAACCGTCTTGGTGGAACTGGATCCAGCCGATTATCAGGTTGCCTATGCGCGCGCGCGCGCCGAGTTCGAGGATGCTCAGGCCGCTGCCGCTGCCGCCGGCGTCAACGTTCCAATCACTTCAGTGAACACAACCAGCCAGGTTTCTGCCACTGAAGCGGACGTATCCAGTGCGCGGGCTGGAATCACCGCCGCCAGGCAGCAGTTTGCATCAGCCAAGGCGCAACTCGCCCAAGCCGAAGCGAACGATGTGAAAGCGCAAAATGATTTGGGACGTTACCGCCAGCTGATCGACAAGCAGGAGATTTCCCAGCAGCAGTACGATCAGGCAGTAGCCTCCGCCAGAGCCAGCGCCGCTGCCGTTGACTCGGCCCGCGCCTTGGCCGATGCCGCTCAATCGCAGGTAACGCAAGCGCAAGGAAAATTGGTGCAGGCGGAGGCCAATTATAGCTACGCCCAGACCGCACCGCGGCAAATGCAGATCAGTCGCTCCCGCGCCGCATCGGCCGAGGCGCAAGTGCTGCAAAAGAAAGCCGCTCTCGATCAGGCACAACTGAACCTGCAATACACAAAGATTACTTCTCCAGTCGCAGGTATCGTCAGCGATCGCACCGTTGACGTCGGTGAGAACGTGGCTCCCGGCCAGGAGTTGATGAAGGTGATCCCGCTCAACGATGTCTGGATTACCGCCAATTTTAAAGAGACTCAGCTCCGCTATATGAAGGTTGGCCAACCTGTCACCATTGAAGTGGATGCCTACGGTAGAAAATACAACGGCAAGGTGAATAGCATCGCTGGCGCCAGCGGCGCTCGCTTCAGCTTGTTGCCCCCGGAGAATGCGACCGGCAATTATGTGAAGGTGGTGCAGCGCATCCCGGTTAAGATCGTGCTCGATCCCGGCGAAAACAAAGATCAGTTGCTACGCCCCGGTATGTCGGTGGAACCGAAGGTGTGGATCCGGCAATGAGTGCTGCCGCACCGCCCCTTGAAAACGCTGACATTTGGCGTCCTGCAGTAAATCCGTGGATCATTGCGATCACCGTAACGCTCGCGACTTTCATGGAGGTGCTCGACACTTCGATCGCCAACGTCGCGTTGCCTCACATCGCGGGCGGACTCTCTGCCGGGCAGGATGAGAGCACATGGGTTCTGACCTCCTACCTTGTTTCCAACGCCATCGTGCTTCCCTTGAGCGGATGGCTGTCGTCGATCATGGGCCGCAAGAATTTCTACATGAGCTGCGTGGCCTTGTTCACCATCAGCTCCTTCCTGTGTGGCTTGGCCCCGAATCTGGCAACGCTGATCATTTGCCGCGTGCTGCAGGGTGCCGGAGGCGGCGGGTTGCAGCCCAGCGAGCAAGCCATCCTCGCCGACACTTTTCCGCCGGCCAAGCGGGGCATGGCTTTCGCAGTCTACGGCGTTGCCGTGGTCACAGCACCCGCGATTGGTCCCACTCTCGGCGGCTGGATTACCGACAACTTTACCTGGCGCTGGATTTTTTTCATTAACATTCCGGTCGGTATTATCTCCATTCTGCTTACCACACGGCTCATTCAGGACCCACCTTATTTCAAACGCCGCAAGCTTAAGGAAACGACCATCGACTATGTTGGACTGAGCTTTGTGGCCCTGGGCCTGGGAACCTTGCAAGTCGTACTGGACAAGGGGCAGCGCGATGATTGGTTCGCATCGCACTTTATTTTGGCACTTACCATAATCGCCACGGCGTCATTGATCTTCGTGATCTACTGGGAGTGGAAACACAAAGATCCCATCATCGATTTGCATCTTTTCCGCGATCGCACATTTGGCATCTCCAATCTCCTGATGTTCATGCTGGGATTTGCTTTGCTCGGCAGCACGCTGCTTCTGCCGCTTTTCATGCAAACCCTGCTCGGATATACCGCGGAAAAGTCGGGTTTGGCTTTGATGCCTGGCGGCTTTACCATCATGCTCTTGCTGCCGCTGGTAGGATTCTTGCTTTCGCGTTACAGTCCGCGCTGGCTGTTGGTCTTCGGCCTCGTCATGCTTTCCGTTTCCTTGTTTCACATGACCAGCTTCGACCTGCAGATTGATTTCCGCACCGCCGCCATGGCTCGCGTGCTCCAGGCAGCTGGCATGGCCTTTCTGTTCGTTCCCATTAATACGGCGGCCTATGCCTATCTACCGCGGGATAAAAATAATGCCGCTTCCGGGTTGATGAACCTGGCGCGTAATATCGGCGGAAGCGTGGGAATTTCTTTGGTTACTACCATGCTTGACCGCCGCACCCAGGTTCATATGAATGATTTGTCCGGTCATCTCAGCGCCAGCAACCCTGCGTTCCAGTCGGCGCTGAAGGGCGCAACCCAGGCCATGCAGGCCCATGGCGCGAGCGCAGCCTATGCCGCCCAGCAGGCCTATGCTTTGATCGAAAATACGGTGCAGCGACAAGCCACCATGCTGGCCTACATCGATGACTTCCGCCTGCTGGGATGGGCTATCCTGGCCATGATTCCCATGGTCTTCCTGATGAAAAAAGGCCGGCCGGGCGCGATGGCGGTACACTAGAGGAGGGTTCCATGTTTCGCCTCATCACCATTGAGCGGGAGTACGGCAGTGGTGCCGGTTCGATAGCCGCGCAACTGGCGAATCAATTGGGATGGAGTCTGTGGGACCGGCGGCTCACCGAGGAGATCGCCCGCCTTGCGGATGTCGATCCCTCCGCCGTCATGCGCTGCGATGAGCGCATGGACAGCCGCTTCTACCGCATGGCTAAAACCTTCTGGCGCGGCAGCTACGAACGCAGTTCCCAGCTCAGCGGTCAAACCTTCGACACCGATCGCATGATGGCCATGATGGCAGAAATCACGGCCAAAATTGCTCAGGAAGGGAACTCCATCGTTGTCGGTCGCGGAGCGCCGTTTTTCTTACGCGAACACCCGGACGCTTTTCATGTGTTTCTCTATGCGCCTCGGGCGGAAAAACTGCGGCGCCTGGTTCGGGATGGGGCTAAGCAATCGGAAGCCGAAGCTCTGGTCGATACCGTGGATCGCGAACGCATCGCCTACGTCAAACATTATTTCGACGCCGCGTGGCCCACTCGTTCCCTCTATCACGTAATGATCAACACGGCCATCGGGGATGAACGCGTGATTCAAACGATTCTTTACACCATGCACTTAATCGAGGGTCGTCCAAAAGCAACGGATTACGATCCGCAGAAAGCTACCGCGTCAATCTAGAAGCAATCTCACCTGGCTGTAAGGCAGGATTTCATCCGCGCGTGAATCGGTCCTCTCAGGGCACGACTTCATCCCCGCCTAAATCGGTTCGGGAAGGCACGACTTCGTCCGCGAGTGAATGGGTTGGGCAAACACGACTTCATCCGTGCGTGAATCGGTTCGGGAAGGGCACGACTTTAGTCGTGCCGTTAAGCGGTTGAAAGCTCGCGCGCTTTAGCGCCAGAGGTACGAATCTAACCTCTGCCACTGATCACACCCTGCAGTCAGCCCCGTCCGTGCCGCTGCGGCGCCGGACAGCAATTCTCCTCACAAATATCCACGCGCGGCCCCATCGTTCCCAGCGCGCGCCTCTCCAATCCCGGATTCATCCGCTCCAGAATCAGTTCTCGAATCATCCCAATAAACTTCGGATGCACCCCCACCGTTTTGGCACGGCTCATCGGCAGCCCCAATGACTCGCAAAGCTGCTGCGCTTCGATATCCAGGTCATACAACACTTCCATGTGATCGGAAAGAAAACTGATTGGAGCCAGCACTACAGCGGACGCCAGATTTTCCGCTTTTACCCGGCGCAGGTAATCCAGAATGTCCGGCTCCAGCCAGGGCTGTCCCGGAGCGCCGCTGCGGCTCTGATAGACCAGAACATGGTTTGTCTGCCACAGCGCTGCCGAAACCAGTTTCCGAACTTCCTCCAGCTGCGCCACATAATCGCTGGTATTCGCCATGGACATCGGAATACTGTGCGCGGTGTAAATGATCTGCACATTCTGCCGCACATCCGCCGGAATAGCCTGCAGCGCCTCTCGAACGCGCTCCACGGTGGCTTCGATGAATCCAGGATGATTGAAAAATACTCTCAGTTTATCCACTGGCGGCGCCCCCGGCCCAACTTCGCTCTGCGCTCGTGCAATATCTTCGCGATACTGCCGGCATCCTGAATAGGAGCTGTAGGCCGAAGTGACGAAGCCGAGAGCGCGGCGAATCCCATCCTGCTTCATCTGCCGCAGCGTGTCCGGCAGCAGCGGATGCCAGTTTCGATTCCCCAAATAAATGGGCAGCCGAGGCCCGTGTCGCTCCAGTTCAGCTTTCAGCGCCGCGATCAGATCGCGAGTCTGCTGGTTAATCGGGCTCTTGCCCCCGAAATGGTAGTAGTGCTCCGCCACCGTCAAGAGCCGTTCGCGGGGAATGTTCTTTCCGCGCAACACGGTTTCAAGGAAGGGAATTACGTCTTCGCGAGATTCCGGGCCGCCGAACGAAACAACCAGAATCGCGTCGTATTTCACTTGCAGGTCCGAATCGAGGTTCATAGCGAACGATTTATTCAGGAAACATTACAAAAACAAACTGGCCACAGTTGGAGCCCAGGTTGACGTTCAATCATCTATAACGTCTCACGATGTGCTCCTCATTGCCAAATACCGGTCTTCGCGAATCGCGGAAGCCGCATGTTAGGCTTTTGCGGAAGCGAATGAGGACGCCTGAGTGATCCGTCGGGTCTTTAAAGCATTTCAATATCGCGATTTTCGCTTGATGTGGATTGGCGCCTGCACCTCCAGCATTGGAACCTGGATGCAGATCGTCGCGCAGGGCTGGCTCATCTACCGCCTCAGCCATTCGGCATTCTTGCTGGCTCTTGATCAATTTCTCGGCGGGATTCCGATCTTTATGTTCTCCCTGATCGGCGGCGTAGTAGCTGATCGCGTAGAGCGCCGAAAAATTTTGCTTGGCTCGCAGTACGTTCAGATGGCCACAGCCGGAATACTAACAATTCTGGTAGCCACCGGCGTGGTCCACGTCTGGCACATCCTCTGCCTCTCATTTATTTCCGGCCTGGCGCAGTCGTTTGGCGGGCCTGCCTATCAGGCGCTGATTCCAACCCTGGTCGAGTTAGACGACATGCCGAATGCCATCGCGCTGAATTCGATTCAGTTCAACGTGGCCGTCATGGTTGGGCCGGCGCTCGCGGGCCAAGCACTGGCCAAGCTGGGCGAAAAATGGTGCTTCGGCTTGAATGCGCTTTCTTTCCTCGCCCCTATCGTCTCGCTTTCACTCATCACTGCCCGCTTTCTGCCGGTCAGGACCAGCGAGTCCATGTTCTTCAGCCTGAAGCAGGGAATTAAATTCGCCCGGAAGCAGAGCTCTATGGAAGCGCTGATCCTGCTGGCTTTCTGCATGACCGCTCTAGCCATGCCCATGCGCACCTATATCCCTGTATTTGTGAAAGATATTTTCCGTCGCGGTCCGGAAACTTACGGAAATCTCCTGGCCCTCATGGGCCTCGGCTCAATCTTCGGTTCGCTGATGATTGCCAGCGCGGGCAACTTTAAGCGCAAGGGATTGGTTGCCTTGCTGGCGTTAATCTGCCTGGGCGCGGCAATTTCCGGATTCGCCTTCTCCAAATCAGTGCCGCTCAGCGGCACCCTCCTGGTTTTTGTCGGCGCTTCCATGATGGCGGTGTTCGCCACCGTGAATTCTCTGGTGCAATTGATTACAACCAATGAAATGCGAGGGCGCGTGATGAGCGTTTACAACGTTGCCTTTCGCGGAGGAATGCCGATGGGCAATCTGTTATCCGGATGGCTGGTTCCCGTCTTCACCGCGCCGATTGTTCTTGGGGTGAACGGATTTCTGCTCGTTCTTCTGTCCCTATACTTCCTGCTGGTGCAGCGCCGTTTGGCTGCGCTGTGATAATTGCACTTCATTTCTAATTCTGCGTCGCCATGCTGCGAATTATGTAAAATACGCGCTGAGAAAGCTGGTCCGCGCCACAGTCGCCGAATCGCTTCCTCATTTCTAATTCCGGAGCAATCGAGTGGCTGACACCACAAAGATCCGAGAAGCCAGTTCGACCGCTCCGCACTCTATTCCAGAAATCCACATTCTCTGGATCACGGCTGGCCTCGGTTGTGATGGCGATACCATCGCCATGACCGCAGCAACTCAGCCCAGCATCGAAGACATCGTCCTCGGAGCAATGCCCTGGATTCCCAAGGTCCGTTTGCATAATCCTTTTCTCGCCATCGAGAACGGAGACGATTTCCTGAAGGCCTTCCATCTTGCCGCCGAGGGCAATCTCGCTCCCTTCATTCTGGTCGTCGAGGGCTCGATTCCCAACGAGCACAACAAGCACGAAGGTTATTGGGCGTCGATGGGCACCGACCAGAAAACTGGTCAACCGATCACTACCTGTGAATGGATCGATCGGCTTGCGCCCCGCGCCTGGGCCGTGATCGCAGCGGGAACCTGCGCGACCTACGGCGGAATCCACGCCATGGAGGGCAATCCAACCGGCTGCATGGGCCTCCCCGATTATTTGGGATGGCAATGGAAGTCGACGGCAAATATCCCGATCGTTTGTGTTCCCGGGTGTCCGGTACAACCAGATAATTTCATGGAGACGCTGCTTTATCTCCTCCATATGGCAGGCGGACGCGCTCCCATGATTCCGCTGGACGACGCGCTGCGTCCCACCTGGCTATTCGGTGCCACGGTGCACGAAGGTTGCGATCGCGGCGGCTACTACGAGCAAGGCGAATTCGCCGAAGAGTACGGCTCTAAGCTGTGCATCGTAAAACTTGGTTGCTGGGGCCCGGTCGTGCAATGCAATGTGGGCAAGCGCGGATGGATGGGCGGAATCGGCGGCTGCCCCAATATCGGTGGTATTTGCATCGGATGTACCATGCCTGGATTTCCCGATAAATTCATGCCCTTTATGGACCAGCCTCCCGGCTCGCTTTTGTCATCCAACGCAGTAATGACCTATGGGCGAGCGATTCACGCGCTGCGAAGGTTTACCCAGGCTTCGCTAAACAAAGAGCCCAGTTGGAGACATAAGGCGGCGAAGATAGATGTCAGACGTGCCGAGCCGCGAGAACCTTGAAGTAAATGACGTTTGCGGAAGAAAGCATTTGATTTCCCAACTTAGCCATGCCGATTCCAGCCCCGCGGAGATCATCACTCCCGCCGAGGCCGAATCTCTTCTGGCAGAGCTTGCCGCAGTATTTCTCAGCAACTCCAGTCAACAATCCGCTGCACCTGACTCGGTCAATGACGACGGTGAAGATCAAGAAGAACAATTCCCCAAAGCCGATGCGATCTATCGCGCGTTAGTTGAGCAGATTCCCGCCGTGATTTTCATGGCCCACCTCGACCGCGGCATCGGCGAAGCGTACGTCAGTCCTCAGATTGAACAGAGCCTGGGATTCTCGCAGGAAGAGTGGCTCGAAGACCCAATCCGCTGGTATCAGCAAATTCATCCCGATGATAAGCAACGTTGGAGCCTGGAAGCCGCCCAGATGTTTCTTTCCGGCACTCCGTTGCGCTCCTCCTACCGCGTGATCGCTCGCGACGGCAGAGTGGTCTGGTTCCATTGCGAAGCCAAAATGATTCGCAAGAAAAATGGCCGCCCCTGGTTCATCCACGGCATCGGCTTTGATATTACCGAGCTCAAGCAGGTTGAAGAAGAACTCCAGCAGGAACGCAATGTAGTTTCCGCAATCCTGCATACGGTTGGCTCGCTGGTCGTGGTTCTCGACCCGCAAAACCGGATCGTCCGCTTCAATCGCGCCTGCGAGCAGGTGACGGGATACTCGTTCGCCGAGGTCGAAGGCAAATATCTGTGGGACTTGTGTGTCGTTCTCGAAGAAGCGGAACGCTTCAGAGTAATTGTCGACCAATTGCGAGTGGAGAATAGCGGCAAAGATTACGAGATGTCCTGGGTCACGCGCGAAGGTTCGCGACGACTCATCGCCTGGTCAGGCACAATTCTTCCCGCCGAACACGAATCTCCCGCCTACATGATTGCCACCGGAATCGATATCACGGAACGCAAGCGGCTGGAGAAAGCCATCCTCGAAATCAGCGCCGCGGAGCAGCGTCGCATCGGCCAAGACCTGCACGACGGCTTGGGGCAACACCTTACTGGCATCGCGTTTATGAGCAAAGTGCAAGAACAAAAACTTACCGACAAGGGCCTTGCCGAGGCCAGCGAGGCAGCCCGGATTGTCGGGTTAGTAAATGAGGCAATCAATAAAACTCGGCAACTGGCGCACGGTTTGCTCCCGGTGGCTTCCGATGCGCACGGTCTTATGTCGGCCCTGAAGCGCTGGGCCGTCGAAGTGGAAGATCTCTTTCACATCTCGTGCCGCTTGCGCGTGGATAATCCCGTTCTCATTTACGACGCCAACGTTTCCACGCATCTTTACCGCATCGCGCAGGAAGCTGTGAACAATGCGATCCGGCACGGAGAAGCGAAGAATATCGAAATCCGCCTTTCCGCCAGGAAAGGATACGGTACGCTGAGAATAGAAAACGACGGCTCCAGCCTGCCCGAAAACGACATGAACCACTCAGGCATGGGCATGCAAATCATGAACTATCGAGCCCGCATGATAGGCGGATCTCTCACCGTCCAGCCCGGAGGAATCTTTGGGGTTACGATTACTTGTGAATTTCCATTTCCCGAACCCAATTTGAGAATGGAGGAGGTCACCCGTGATCGCTAAACCGGTCAACGGCAATTCCGTTGTGAGAAAAAAAACCGTCTTCGTAGTCGACGATCATCCTATCGTCCGTCAGGGACTGACACTCCTCATCGATCAGGAATCCGATCTCACCGTGTGCGGGGAAGCGGAGGAGATGCACTCGGCATTGTCGGCAATTCATGCGGTTCACCCGGATATCCTGATCGTCGACATATCGCTGAATGGCCCGGATGGGTTGGAGCTGCTCAAGAATATTCGCATCACTTCCCCGCGGCTTCCCGTTCTGATTCTGTCGATGCACGATGAATCTATCTACGCCGAACGCGCCCTTCGAGCCGGTGCGAACGGTTACATCATGAAGCAGGAGGCCACGGAGAAAGTGTTGGTGGCGCTGCGCCGGATCCTTAGCGGCGAAATTTACGTCAGCGAGAAGATCGCCAACAGCATGCTGCAACACTACGTTCACGGCGCCCATCCCTCGGAACAGTCATCAGTCGCCGAATTGACTGACCGCGAACTGGAAGTCTTCCGTCTCATCGGCGATGGTCATGGAACCCGGCAGATCGCCGAAGCCCTCCACCTCAGCGTCAAGACCGTCGAATCCTACCAGGCACACATCAAAGAAAAACTTTGCCTGCGCAGCGCCCGCGAACTGGTGCAACACGCGGTGGAATGGAATGTGCGCGAGAAGACGACCTCTCCCACATAGATTTTGCTGAAATTCTGCTGTCGCATCGCCGTTTCCTTCGAAGTATGTTTTTCCTCTTTTTCCTCCACAATCCCCTGTAGGGGATTCCCCGATGCGATTTCTAGGATTTCCTTTGCGAGATAAATAGGGTCACTGCTCTTGTCGCATTTTGATCACAGGTCGATTCTGAACTTCGATCTTAATAATTCATTACGCCGATCAAAAGGAGTGATCCAGCTATGGGCACATCTCCCGTTCCGTATGGTCGATCTACGCAAAAGGCGCCCGCTGTCAAAGAAGTCCACATATTGTGGATCACTGCCGGCCTGGGCTGTGATGGAGACTCCGTTTCGATTACCGCAGCCACTCAGCCAAGCGTCGAAGATGTTCTGCTAGGCGCGATACCGGGCTTGCCGAAAGTGCATCTGCACAATCCCGTCCTGGCCTACGAAAACGGCGATGATTTCATGAAGTTTTTTTATCAAGCCGAAGAAGGAAAGCTTGAACCCTTCGTCCTGGTAGTCGAAGGCTCGATCCCAAACGAAAATATTAAGAAGGAAGGCTACTGGGCCGCTCTCGGCACCGACCCCATTACCAAGCAGCCCATCACCACGAATGAATGGATCGACCGTCTCGCTCCCAAGGCGCTGGGAATCATCGCCATCGGAACCTGCGCGACCTACGGCGGCATCCATGCGATGGAAGGGAATCCGACCGGCTGCATGGGCTTGGCCGATTATCTCGGTTGGGACTGGCGCTCGAAAGCTGGACTGCCCATCGTGAATGTCCCCGGCTGTCCGGTGCAGCCCGACAACTTCATGGAGACGGTCCTCTATCTTCTGTATCAAGTTGCGGGACTGGCGCCGATGATTCCTTTGGACGATCAACTGCGTCCGACATGGTTATTCGGCAAAACCGTTCACGAAGGCTGCGATCGCGCCGGCTACTACGAGCAGGGTGATTTCGCGGAAGTCTACGGCTCGCCGAAATGCATCGTGAAACTCGGATGCTGGGGTCCGGTCGTAAATTGCAACGTCCCCAAGCGCGGTTGGATGGCCGGGATCGGCGGTTGCCCGAACGTCGGCGGCATTTGTATCGGCTGCACCATGCCAGGATTTCCCGACAAGTTCATGCCGTTCATGGACGAACCACCGGGAGCCCACGTCTCCAGCACTGGCATAAGTGTCTACGGCCGTGCCATCCGTTCGCTGCGTGCCATCACTCAGAAGACAGTGAATAAAGAACCGAAATGGCGGCATCCGCGCGCGGAGCTCACCACCGGTTACCACCCACGATCTTATTAGGAAACGATCTTAGTTAGAGACCAGGCTAATAAAGTGAGACCGATTGCAAAATATAAGGAGCGATCATTATGAGTACCATCACTGCCCCGACGAAAGACGTTCCCAGCAAATCGAAAAATCTGGTGGAGATGAATTGGGATCCGATCACCCGCATCGTCGGTAGCCTGGGCATCTTTACCAAAATTGACTTCGACGCCAAAAAAGTTGCCGAGTGTCACAGCACATCTTCCATCTTTCGCGGATACAGCATCTTCATGAAAGGCAAAGACCCGCGCGATGCCCACTTCATTACCAGCCGCATCTGCGGAATCTGCGGGGATAACCATGCGACCTGCGCGACTTACGCGCAAAACATGGCTTTCGGCGTCAGGCCGCCGCATATCGCGGAATGGATCGTGAATCTCGGCGAAGCCGCCGAGTACATGTTCGATCACAATATTTTCCAGGACAATCTGGTCGGAGTGGATTTCTGCGAGCAGATGGTGAAAGAGACAAATCCAAAAGTTTGGGCCAAAGCCGAATCTACTCCGGCCCCCCACGCCAACGCCCACGGCTTCCGCACCATCGCCGACATCATGCGAGCGCTCAATCCCTTCACCGGGTCTTTCTATCTTGAAGCCCTCCAGATGAGCCGTATGACGCGAGAAATGTTCTGCTTGATGGAAGGCCGTCACGTTCATCCCTCCACGCTCTATCCCGGCGGCGTCGGAACCGTTCCCACGGTTCAACTCTTCACTGACTACATCGTCCGTTTGATGAAGTATGTCGAGTTCATGAAGAAAGTCCTCCCCCTGCACGACGATTTATTCGACTTCTTCTACGACGCCTTGCCGGGATACGAAGAGGTGGGCCGCCGCCGCATCCTGCTCGGCTGCTGGGGATCATTCAACGACCCCGAGTATTGCGACTACACCTACAAGAACATGACAGAGTGGGGACGCAAGATGTTCGTCACCCCGGGTATCGTGGTCGACGGCAAATTGGTCACTACCGATCTGGTGGATATTAATCTGAATATCCGGATTCTTCTCGGCAGTTCGTATTACGACGATTGGAAAAACGCCGAGACTTTCGTCAAAACCGACCCGCTGGGAAATCCAGTCGACAAGAACCACCCCTGGAACCAGACCACAATTCCTCGTCCGCAGAAACGAGACTTCAACGGCAAGTACACCTGGGTGATGTCGCCTCGTTGGCTCGACAAACGTACCGGTGACCATCTCGCACTCGACACCGGCGGTGGTCCGATCGCACGTTTGTGGTCAACGGCGCTCGCCGGCCTGGTTGATATTGGCTACATCAAAGCGACCGGACACAGCGTGAAAATCTACTTACCGAAAACTATGTCAAAGCCCGAGGTTGAGTTTGAATGGAAGGTTCCGAAGTGGAGCAATGCCATCGAGCGCGACCGAGCTCGCACTTACTTCCAGGCCTACGCCGCAGCCTGCGCCCTCCACTTTGCCGAGAAGGCGATGGAAGAGCTGCACGCCGGCAAGACCAAGACCTGGTCGGATTTCAAGGTGCCGGAAGAGGCGATCGGATGCGGCTTCCACGAGGCGGTGAGAGGCGTTCTTTCCCATCATGTCGTGATCCGCAAAGGCAAGATCGCAAATTACCATCCGTATCCTCCCACTCCTTGGAATGCCAATCCGCGTGATATCTATGGCACGCCGGGCCCGTATGAAGATGCCGTTCAGAACACGCCAATCTTCGAGGAGAACGGCCCAGACAAATTCAAGGGCATCGATATTATGCGCGCCGTGCGCAGCTTCGATCCCTGCTTGCCCTGCGGCGTGCACATGTATCTGGGTGGCGGAAAGGTTCTGAAGACCCAACATTCCCCAATGTTTGGAGTGCCGCGTTAATCATGCCGCGTAAATCATGGGGTCGCGGGAAACGAAAGGAGTGAGGGCCGTAGGGCCTTCACTCCTTCGAATTCAGTGACAGAGATTTCTGAACATTATGGCCAATAACAATCCAATGACAATGACCAACGACAAAGATTTCCAGTTAAAAGTTCAGCGGATCAGCGAACTCGTCCGCGACTTGGAAAATATCGCGGACCCCGAATCTCGCGGCAGCGCAAAAGCGTTGGTCCAACTGTTGCTGGATTTGCATTCCGCCGGCTTGGAGCGAGCCATGGAGATTGTCGCCAGCAGCAGGGAAGCCGGCCAACACACTATCGACGAACTGGGCCACGATCCTTTGGTGGGCAGTCTGCTGGTTCTGTACGGTCTGCATCCCCTGGACATGGAAACCCGCGTCCTTCAAGCCGTCGATAAGATTCAGCCCAGAGTGCGCAAGGGCGGCGGAGAGTTGGAGTTGCTTGGCTTCAATGGCAATGCAGTTCGCCTGCATCTTCGCGTCACTGGGCATTCCTGCGGATCTACGGCCACGACTCTGAAGTCCATGGTTGAGGAGGCGCTCTATGAGGCTGCGCCCGATGTGAACACGCTAGTGATTGAAGGGCTCGACCAAGAACCGGGTTCGGCCGGGTTCGTGCCGCTAGGCAAGATTGGCGGCGTGGTCGCGGCCGCTGCGGTGATGAACAATCCGTCGTAGTTTCGGATTTCAAGTCAGTACATTCGTTAATGCGCGTCATTAACAGGACACGATGGCAGTTCAACCAGGATACGAAAACGCTTTCGGAGCGCTAAGGCAGTTCATTAGGCCGCGTAAGCGCGATGTCGAACGCTGCGAACTGTGCAGCGCCGAAGTCTCCCCCGGTCATCCGCACCTGATCGAGCCCGGCACCAGAAAGCTGCTTTGCACCTGCAATGCCTGCGCAATTTTATTTAGCGGCATGGGAACCAAATACAAGCGCGTGCCGCGCCGCGTGCTCGCACTTCAGAATTTCAATCTCTCGGACGGCCAGTGGGAGAGCTTGATGGTGCCCATCAGCATGGCGTTCTTTTTTCGCAGCACGCCCGACGCAAGAGTGGTCGCATTTTATCCCAGCCCGGCGGGTGCAACCGAATCTTTGCTCCCCCTCGAAACCTGGAAGGATATCGAAGACGCGAATCCTATTCTGCTGCAAGTGGAATCTGATATCGAAGCTCTCCTGGTCAATCGTGTTGGACACGCGCGAGGATTTGCGTCCGCCGAGTATTACGTGCTTCCCATCGACGAATGCTACAAACTGGTCGGCCTGATTCGCGCTAACTGGCATGGTCTGTCCGGGGGGACCGAGGTCTGGCAGGAGATTGGTCAATTCTTCGATGGATTAAAGCAAAGGGCCACCGTGGTGAAAGAAGAAGCGAATGCCTGACCTGAGCTTTCAAGTCGAGAAAGCAGAACCGCAGCGCTTCACAGTCGCGCCAACATTGCTGTTCAAGCTCCGCATCACCAACGCCGCGGCCAATGAGACTGTCCATTCAGTAGCGTTGCGCTGTCAGATTCAGCTTGAGGTGACTCGGCGACAATATACTCCCGAGGACCAGTCTCACCTGAAAGATCTGTTCGGCGAGGCGGATCGCTGGAATCAGACTCTGAAGACCATGCTCTGGACTCACGCCAGCGTGGTCGCCCCTGCGTTTCAGGACACTGCGGTGGTCGATGTTCCGGTCCCGTGCACATTCGATTTCAACGTGGCCGCGACAAAATATTTTCATGGTTTGTCCGAGGGCGATGTCCCTCTAAATTTTCTTTTTAGTGGAACGATTTTTTACGCCGACGAAAGCGGGTCGCTGCAGGTGGCTCCCATCCCCTGGGATCAAGAAGCTCGTTTCCGCCTGCCCGTAAAAGCCTGGCACGAAATGATGGAGATTTATTATCCCAATACCGCCTGGCTCTGTTTGCGTCGCGATGTTTTCGAGCGCATGTATCAATACAAAGTCGAGCGCGGAATTCCCACCTGGGAGCAGGCGCTGGAGAGCCTCCTTCCTGAATTAGAAACGGTGAAGCGATGAACACGAGTCTCATCGACGCCATCGCGAAAGCCGTGCTCTACGAGGGGTACATGCTCTACCCCTACCGTGCGTCATCGGTAAAAAATCGGCAGCGCTTCAACTTTGGCGTGCTCTACCCGAAACTTTACAGTGAAGCGCAAACTGGTTCTGATGCCTGGACGATGCAGACTGAATGCCTTGTCGAAGGCGCTTCTTCTGCTATCGAAACTCCTGCGATCGAAATAAGAGTGCGTTTCCTGAAGTTAGTGTCCCGCACCTCGCGCGATATAGCCGAGGCATCCCCGCCCTGGCAAGAAGCGATTGAATGCGAAGTAATCGTGCCGCCTCAGAATTTGGACGCGCTCGTCGCCGCTCCTCTGCATTGGGATTTTGTTTTTGCCGCGAAAGAAGAAAGCGAAGATTTGCGGGATGAAAACGGCGAAATCGCTGGAAGAATCGATCGAAGTCAGAAGTCTCTTCAAGGCTCCGTCCTGGTCAATGCAACCCACGTGGAACCCGACCTGTTCAAACTGCAAGTGCAAGTCCAGAGCCTGACCCCGCTAGAGCGTAATCCCGACCAGACCAGCCGCGACTCAGCCTTGATGCAATCGCTGGTCTCCGCGCACGCGCTACTGGGCGTGGTGAATGCTCAATTCGTATCGTTGCTCGAGCCGCCGGAAAGCCTCAAAAATCTCGCCGCCAGTTGCGAGAACATCGGCGTATGGCCGGTTCTGGTTGGAGCAGTAGGCCAGCGCGATACCATGCTTGCCTCCCCCATCATTCTCTACGACTATCCGCAGATCGCGCCGGAAAGCCCAGGCGATTTGTTCGACGGAACCGAGATCGACGAGATTCTCGCGCTGCGCATTATGACCATGACAGAAGACGAGAAACGCGAGATGCGAATGACCGACGATCGCGCTCGCAAGATTCTCGAAAGAACCGAAGCTCTCCCGGTGGAGCATTTCGCCAAGCTTCATGGAACACTCCGGGAGTTACATTCGTTGAAAGAGGACACGCCATGAATGAATGGGAATGGCAACTCCTCGAAGCCAAAAAGCCGGTAGACGATCTACGCATTTCCGGTGTTGAAGTCCGCCCCGGCAGCCGCGTCCGGCTTCGTCCCCGCTCCGGCGGCGACATCATGGACATCGCGCTGGCCGGTAAGGAAGCAATCATCGAATCGATAGAACAGGATTACGAAGGGAAAATTCATCTCGGCGTCGTCGTCGACGAGGATCCTGGCAGAGATATCGGCTTGATGCGTCAACCCGGCCACCGTTTTTTCTTCACGGCGGAAGAAGTGGAACCTCTGCCTCCGGGTGACAATGATAAAACTCACCTGACAAAGAAGCCCAGTATTCTCGTCGCCGGAATCGGCAACATTTTTCTTGGCGATGACGCTTTCGGAGTCGAGGTGGTCCGACGCCTGTCTACCCGCCCTCAGCCAGACACAGTTCGAGTGACCGACTTCGGCATAAGAGGCTACGATCTCGCTTACGCTTTACTCGATGGCTACGACACAACCATTCTTGTGGATGCCTGCCCGCGCGGCGATGCGGCAGGCACTCTCTACGTGATTGAACCTGATTTGAATAACCCTGGCGGCGCGGAAGAGCAGCAGGGCACCGTTGAAGCTCACAGCATGAATCCGTTGAACGTGCTGCGACTCGCCAGTTCCATGGGCCCCCTGAAGCGCGTGCTGCTCGTGGGTTGCGAGCCGCAAACCCTTGGCCCAGAGGAAGGACAGATGGGCCTGAGCGAACCGATCGAAGCTGTGCTGGAGGATGCCGTGAAAATGGTCGAGTCGCTGATCGAAACAATCTTGATTGAGAACTCTGTCGCAAAGAATATAAAACCTAACGACCGCGAACCAACTCATTGAGAGGAGACTGCCATGGCGATGCGATTGTCTGAGGATACCAATCACTTTGGAACCGACAAGGAAACGTTGTATATGCTGAGCGGTGCTGCCCTTATTCTGTTCGGGACTGGATTGATTCTTTCCAATCCAACCGTTCGACGCTACCTTGGGCAAATCGGAGTAGGAAGTCTTCTAACCGCTGCCTTACCCGATGTTGACAGGTATTTAAAGCTTCGCAACATGTGAGGACGAAAACGTCGAATGGGATCCGCAACCGAAACTCGCGTTCACTACGTGACTGACGCCAGAGCCAGCCAGTTCACGGTACAAGTTTCTGCCGCGGGACTGCTATCGGCGTTCGGACACAGTCCCACGATCGCGATTCGCGATTTTTCGGGCGCAGCAGAAGTCGACCTGGACGACATTTCTCATTCTTCTCTCAAGGTGGCGATCAAACCAGATTCGCTAGCCGTCAGGGACGATATCTCGGACAAAGACCGGCGTGAGATCGAGCGCACTATGAAAATGGAAATTCTCGAGACGGACGCATATCCTGAGATTGTCTATGAATGCTCGAAGATCGACACCACTAAAGCTGGCGAAGGGCAATACTCCGTAACTCTCAACGGCGATCTAACCATGCATGGGATCACCCACACCGAGCCAGTGACCGCTCGAGTGGCGATGACCGGCGATTCATTGCGCGCTTTCGGAAGCTTTTCACTGTTGCAGACGGACTATGATTTGAAACTGGTCACCATTGCTGGTGGTGCCCTGAAGGTCAAAAACGAATTGAAGTTTTCGTTTAATATCGTCGCGCGGAAGAAAGCATAACTTATGTGTCTCGCCATTCCCGGACAAGTCGTTGAACTCTTTCCCGATCAGCCGAATACCGCGGTGATAGACGTGGTCGGTGTTCGCCGCGAGGTTGACCTGGGACTTTTGCAGGATAATTTGCCGGTGCAAGGCGACTGGGTTCTCATCCATGTGGGCTTCGCCATGAGCAAGATCAGCGAAGCCGATGCCATCGACCAGATGCGCACACTCCGGGCGCTGGGCGAGGCGGAAGCGGCCATGCAGGAAGTTCAAGGCTATGGGATGGAAAATGCCGAGAACCCGCAATCCCCGCCAGGCATCTCAATGCCAGGCATTAAGAAGGACTGGGCATGAAGTTTGTCGACGAGTTTCGCGAACCCGAGGTCATCACCAAAACCTCCGCGGAGATCCGCCGCCTCGCCGATCCCAATCGCCATTACCGCATCATGGAGGTGTGCGGCGGACACACTCACGCCATCTACCGCTTCGGCCTGAAAGATTTGCTTCCCTCGAATATCGAACTCATTCACGGTCCCGGCTGCCCGGTCTGCGTTCTTCCCATGGGCCGAATCGATGATGGCCTCGCCATCGCGCAAAATCCGGACGTAATCTTCACCGCCTTCGGTGACATGATGCGCGTTCCCGGCACGCAAGGAAGTCCGCTGGAGCACAAAGCGCGCGGCATGGATGTGCGCATTGTTTACTCTCCCGCCGACGCTCTCAAGCTCGCGGAAAAGAATCTCGAGAAGCACGTGATGTTCTTCGCCATCGGATTCGAAACCACCGCTCCCTCAACAGCGCTCACGCTCATGCGCGCGAAGGCGCAAGGCGTTCACAATTTCTCCGTATTCTGCAACCACGTAACCATCATTCCCGCCATCCGCGCCATCCTCGATTCTCCCGACATGCGTATCGACGCTTTCATTGGTCCGGGCCATGTATCGACCGTGATTGGTTGCCGCCCCTATGAATGGATCGCGAAGAATGAGAACAAGCCGGTGGCCGTCTCTGGATTCGAGCCGCTCGATATTCTCCAATCCATCGTCATGGTGCTTCGTCAACTGAAGGCCGACGAGGCTATTATCGAGAATCAATATAAGCGCGTGGTTCCATGGGAAGGGAATCGCGCCGCGCTTCGCGCTATGGCAGAAGTTTTTGAATTGCGTCCGTACTTCGAATGGCGAGGACTCGGTTTTATTTCTCAGTCAGCCTTGCGCCTGCGCGAAAACTACGCCGAGTGGGACTCGGAACAACGTTTCCAGGTTCCCGGCGTTCGAGTTACCGATCCTAAAGCGGCGCAGTGCGGCGAGGTGCTCAAAGGCGTGCTGAAGCCGCATCAGTGCAAGCTCTTTGGCAACGAGTGCACGCCCGAACATCCGGTCGGCGCACTCATGGTTTCATCCGAGGGATCATGCGCAGCGTACTTCAATTACGAACACCGCAAAACGGCAATGGTGACCAACATAGCGTCCGTGGCGTAGACGTTGCCTCGGTTGAGATCGTTCCTGAGATCTCTCCTAAAGTTCGTTTCCGCGAGCCACAGATCGAAATGGCTCACGGAGCCGGAGGCAAAGCCAGCCGCAGGCTCGTGGAAGGTCTCTTCGCGCCTCTCCTCTTTGCATCCTTAACAGAGCCATTAGGCGATGCCGCTCATCTTGATTTCAACGGCACCAAGATTGCGATCACCACTGATAGTTTCGTCGTCAAGCCCCTGAGCTTTCCCGGCGGTTCCATCGGAGAGCTTGCGGTGAATGGAACAGTGAACGACCTCGCAGTTTCCGGAGCCAAAGCCGAGGCCATGGTAGTCACCTACGTGCTCGAGGCCGGATTGCCCACGACCGTCCTCGAAGCCGAGGTGCGCGCCATGGGAAATGCGGCGCGCAAAGCCGGCGTCACCATCGCGGGCGGCGACACCAAGGTTGTCGAGCACGGAAAAGCCGATTCCATGTACATCACCACCACTGGAATCGGACGTCCCATTCACGGCGTGAAGATCGATGCACGTTCCGTTCGCGCCGGCGATAGGATTCTGCTCTCCGGCCCCATCGGCGATCACGGCATCACAATTCTTCTGGCGCGCGGAGAACTTGATCTGGAAGCCGACCTGCATTCGGATACGCGTTCCGTTCTGCCGCTGGTCGAGGCTCTGGCACACGAAGCTGGCCCCGGCGTCCGCTGGATGCGTGATCCCACCCGCGGCGGCGTAGCTACTTCGCTGAACGAACTCGCCCGCGATTGTGGGCTGGGCATTGTTCTCATGGAAGAAACGATTCCAGTGCGCGATGCAGTACGCGGCGCCTGCGAGTTGTTGGGATTGGATCCGCTGCACATTGCCAACGAAGGCCAGTTCCTCGCCGTGGTGGCTCCGGAATATGCCGACGCCGCGATCAACGCTTTAAGCCTTGCTCCTGGCGGGCAGGATGCGCAGGTGATCGGCGAAGTCCGTGGACAGCCATCGGGCGCGGTTTTAGTCACCACGCGTTACGGCGGCAGCAGGATTGTGGACATGCTGGTTGGTGATCCCCTTCCGCGCATTTGTTAGAGTTTTAGGTTAGTGCCATGGCCACAGTTTGTGGGCTCGCGACTCAGGTGGAAGAGCGCCTGCTCACGCGTAACCGGATTGTCGAAGAGTTCTTTTCCCGCGAAGCCCCCCGCTTGGCGGAAGCCTGCCAGGCCATGTCTGAGCGCTTTCTCAAGGGAGGACGCCTGCTTGCCTTCGGAGGCGGTCCCTACGCCACCGACGCGCAACACGTCTCCGTAGAATTTGTTCATCCCGTAATCGTCGGCAAGCGCGCGCTTCCCGCGCTCGATCTTTCCATGCTCTTCCGTCCATGGCTGGAAGCGATTCTTCATCCCGAGGACATCGTAATGGGATTCGGCCCGCCCGACGGGGACGATGAGATCCGCTCCGCCCTCGAATTTGCCCACTCGCGAAACGCCTTAACCTTCGCCCTTCCCGGCACGAAAGGCTCCTACGCCGTTGAGGCGTTTACTCGTGATCCCTTCATTCATCAGGAAATGATCGAGATTCTCTACCACACCCTATGGGAAAGTGTTCACGTATTTCTGGAGCATCGCGAACTCGGCCACGACGTTGGAGATGCCGGATTCCTCTATCCATTCCTCGGTCAGGAAAAGCAACAGACGCCAGACCTCGTCACAGAGGTTGCAAATTCAATCGGAATGAAAGTTCAGGATGATTCAAAGTTGCGCGCGCAAGTGGCGCATGAGCAAGCCGAACAAATCAGCAGCGCTTCACTCGCGATTCATGAGCGTCTCGCGAAAGGCGGCAAGCTTATTCTTTTCGGAAATGGCGGATCGGCAACCGACGCCAATGATTTCGCTATCGACTGCGTTTTGCCCCCAGTTGGCTATCGTCCGGTTCCGGCCATCTCGCTTTCCGTGGAGTCCGCGAACATCACGGCGATCGCCAACGATGTGGGCACCGAAGTAATTTTCCTGCGCCAACTCATCGCGCAGGCGCGCCCCGAGGATATAGCCGTTGGAATCTCCACCAGCGGCGGCTCCCGCAACATCGTCATGGCGCTGGAAGAAGCTCGCAAACGAAAATTGCTGACGGTCGCGCTTCTCGGTTACGACGGCGGCGAGATTCGACGCAGAAACTTGGCCGACTTTCCCCTCGTTGTCCAATGCGACTACATACCGCGCATTCAGGAAGTGCAAGCCTCCATCTATCACATCATCCGCGAAACCCTGGAGGGGCTGGCTCGTGGCCAAGCTTGAACTTTTCGGCACGTCGCGGTGCCCGCACACTCAGGAAATGCGCGAATGGCTGGAATGGAAGCGCAGCGATTTCGTTGAGTACGACGTCGAAGCCAACCCCGCCGCGCGCCAGCGCATGCGCGAACTTGCCGCCGGACAGCGCGCCGTGCCCGTTCTGGTAGAAGATGGCAAGGTAGTCCAAATCGGCTGGCAGGGCCGCAGCTGCTTCGTGGATGTGGAGTAAGAATGCCCAGCGCCTGTTCTATTCGCGTGCGCGGTGTGGTGCAGGGTGTCGGCTTTCGTCCATTCGTATATCGACTGGCTCGTGCCAACACGCTCGCCGGATGGGTTTTGAATGGCGAGCAAGGAGTCGAGATTTTTCTCGAAGGCGCGGAAAAGGGTTTGTTGGCATTCGTACAAAAATTGAAATCGCAGCCTCCTCCCGCATCAAACATTACGGAGATCGAAGTTCATCGCGCGAATCCCCTTGGCCTGATCGGATTCACGATTCGCGAGAGTCAACGCAGCGATCGTCTCACCGTCCGCATTACTCCAGACCTTTCAGTTTGCGATGCGTGTCTGAAGGACTTGTTCGATCCAGCTGACAGGCGGTATGGGTATCCCTACATCAACTGTACAAATTGCGGTCCTCGCTACACGGTTGTGCTTAACCTTCCTTACGACCGCGTCAATACAACAATGCGAGACTGGCCTCTCGACGATTTCTGCGCCGCGCAATATCACGACCCTGAGAACCGCCGGTTTGACGCTCAGCCGGTTGCCTGTCCAGCCTGCGGACCAGGCTATTTTCTGCGCCAAGGCGATAGAGAGAAAGAAAAAGACAAAGATAGAGATGACCAAGCTAAAGACGTGCACGGAAGCGACGAGAGCATCCGCCTTGCCGCGCAGCTTCTCCGCAGCGGTAGTATCCTCGCCGTGAAAGGACTTGGCGGGTATCACTTGGCATGCGATGCTTCGAATGCCGCATCTGTTGCGGCTTTGCGGGAGCGCAAGTTCCGCAAAGAAAAGCCTTTTGCGATCATGGCGCGAGACATAAACATCGCGCGCGGTTTGGTGGAGCTCTCGGCCGAAGCTGAAAACCTGCTGACATCCATTGCGCGGCCCATCGTGCTTCTCGCGCCATCGAAAGCAAACCTCAACCGTGTAGCACCAGGAGTTGCTCCAGAAAATAACGAACTCGGCGTGATGCTGCCCTATACGCCTTTGCATCACTTACTCTTCGCCGCCGGCGCACCGGAAGTGTTAGTGATGACCAGTGCAAATCGTTCAAGTGAACCGATCGCCTATGAAGACGAAGAAGCGTTGGATCGGCTCTCTGGAATTGCCGACGCATTCCTGATCGGCGAGCGTGCGATCGCGCGAAGAGTGGATGACTCGGTGGCTCGCGATGGAGTGTTTGGCCCTGTCATCCTTAGGCGCGCACGCGGCTATGCTCCGGGCTCGGTTGCGACGTTACCGGCTACACGCCCAATCTTGGCCGTCGGTGCCGACTTGAAAAATTCAATCACACTGGTTGTCGATGGCCAGGCTTTTATGAGCCAGCACATCGGGGACTTGGCGCACTACGAGTCGCTGCGTGCTTTTCAAGAGACGATTCAGGACTTGATCTCAATGTACGAGGTCCAGCCAAACGAATTGCTGGTGGTGCACGATTTGCATCCGCAGTATTTCTCTACATCTCATGCCTTAACGCTCGACATAACCCAACGACTCGCGGTTCAGCATCATCGCGCACATATCGCTTCAGTGCTGGCGGAGCGAGGCGAATGGGAGAAGCGCGTAGTAGGCGTCAGCTTCGACGGCACCGGATTCGGCGATGACGGCGCCATTTGGGGCGGCGAGATTTTCGTCGGCAGCATCAAAGATGGTTTTGATCGAGTCGCTCATCTGCGAACTGCGACGCTGCCGGGTGGTGATGCAGCAGCGGAATATCCTGTCCAGGCTGCAGCAGGTTTTCTGGCCCAACTTGAGGACTTGCCCAATCTGACTGCGCCGCCTTTCAACTTTCCCCCGCGCTATCGGCAAGCCGTCGATTTAGTTCAGAAACATGTCCGGACATTTCCCACTACTTCTGTCGGGCGACTCTTCGATGCAGCGGCTGCGCTGTTAGGCTTTACGCGTGAGGTTACGTTTGAAGGTCAAGCCGCGATGTGGTTGGAGCAACTTGCCGCGTCCTCCCCAATGACGGAGCCGTATCCGTTTCCATACGTTGAGCACGAACTGGATTTTCAGCCGTTGCTACAATCCATAGTGCGCGACAAAATCCGCGGCCGATCCCCGGCAGAGATTGCGCGTGCCTTCCAACTCGGATTGGCTCGCGGCCTTCGCGATGCAGTCGTTAGCCTTTGCGAAGGCTATGATCTCAATCACGTAGTTCTATCGGGGGGCGTTTTTCAAAATGAGTTACTCTTGAAAGACATAAAGTCGCTGTTGGAGGTAGAGCGTTTCAAAATTTGGACGAATCATACCGTTCCGCCGAATGACGGAGGCATCAGCCTGGGGCAGGCAGCCCTGGCGGCGTTCGCAAACTTGAATTGAGTGAGCTATGCACGAACTTTCCATCGCAATGAGCATCATCGAACTGGCGCAGGAAGAATCGGATCGTCGTGGCGTCCAGGTGAGTGCCGTGCATCTCAAGCTGGGCGCACTGTCTGGCGTGGTGAAAGAGGCTCTGCTGGGTTCTTTTGAAATGGCGTGCGAAGACACTCCATTGAGAGGCGCCAAGTTAATTATCGAAGAGTTGCCGGTTTTGATTGATTGCAAAACTTGCCAGGCCCAGCGACCCATCAGCTCCGTGCAATTATTCTGTTGTGCGGAATGCGGCACCCCATCGGGCGAGGTGGTGCAGGGCAAGGAACTCGAGGTGGTTGCATTGGAGATTGAAGAATGGGATCACATCCCCGTTTAATCGAAGTCCGGAAAAACGTTCTGAAGCAGAACGATGTAATCGCGCGTTCGCTGCGCGACCAATTCCGAGCGGCTGGCGTGTTTGTTGTAAGTCTTGTATCCAGCCCCGGCTCTGGCAAGACCATGTTTCTGGAAAAAACACTAACGCTGCTTCATCAAAATTATCGCGTGGCAGCGCTCGTCGGAGATCTTGCCACCGAGAATGATGCTGTCCGCCTCGCCCGAAGCCACGCCCCCGTTAAACAAATAACCACCGGCACCCTCTGCCATCTCGAAGCTGCGATGGTCCAAAATGCGCTTCAGGACTGGAATCTCAATGAACTTGATTTCCTGTTTATTGAGAATGTGGGAAATCTGGTTTGCCCCTCATCTTATGATCTTGGCGAGAACCTTCGCCTTGTGCTCATCTCGGTGACGGAAGGCGAGGATAAGCCGCTCAAGTATCCGACTATTTTTAACAGCGCCGACCTGGCCGTCGTTACCAAAACGGACCTGGCGCGTGCAGTTGAATTCGACTGGCAAACTGCCTACGGTAATATCCAGGCCGTCCGACCGGGAATGCTCGTATTTAAACTTTCCGCGAAGTCTGGCGAAGGAATGGATGAATATCTCGATTTCCTCAAGAAGCGTTTAAACGAATCACGCATGGCCGAAGTGATCTAAGCAGGGACGAATCAAAATTCCATGATCAATTTTCTGTCGATCATCGCGGTCGGATTCTTTCTTGGCATGCGGCATGCCACCGATCCTGATCACGTCATCGCCGTGACCACCATCGTCAGCCGGCAGCGCAATCTGCTGAAAGCCGCGCTCACCGGCATTTTTTGGGGCATCGGCCATACTTTGACCATTTTCGTCGTAGGCAGCGCCATTATTCTTTTTGATGTGGTTATCCCTGCGCGCATCGGCCTTTCCATGGAACTTTCCGTGGGACTTATGCTGATCATATTGGGCGGCATGAATATTGCCAGCTTCATGCGCACCACGCGGGCGATCGTCCCCACTACCGGGGAATCTGACGTAGTTCATTCAGACGTGGTTGATTCCGAAATAGTTCATTCCCATCCCCATGTTCACGGCGATTACATCCATAACCACGCTCATGGTCACGGGGCGCAAACACACTCCCACAACCATCAGACTCCGCTAAGCTGGCTTGACCGAATATTTGGCAGAATCGGCCTCTATCAACAACTGCGTCCATTGGTCGTCGGAATCGTCCACG
The DNA here is from genome assembly GCA_963724815.1 of uncultured Acidobacteriaceae bacterium. Lineage (GTDB taxonomy): Bacteria > Acidobacteriota > Terriglobia > Terriglobales > Acidobacteriaceae > Sulfotelmatobacter. The sequence goes on along the minus strand of CAVRWS010000016.1, from coordinate 135,891 downwards.
GACTTGCTGGTTCCGCCGCGGTCGCACTCCTTATTCTTACAACCATTCGCAACCCACGCTGGGCAATGGTTTACCTGCTCGTCTTCGGCGTTGGCACAATCGGTGGGATGATGTTGATCACGATGAGCATCGCTTCCGCGTTTAACTTCTTCGGGAAAAAGCACGCGAACTTTTCCCATTACCTGGGATTCGCTTCCGGCTTGTTAAGTCTGGCTTTTGGCCTCTTCCTCGCCTATCAAATCGGCTTCGGCAATGGACTTTTTTCCGGCCACCCGCAATGGACGCCGCGATAAAAATCCAATGCTTTCGGTCTTATTTCTATCGTGTCGCCTCCCCGCAAAGATGGTTGACCTCAATCTCCTTGTTGCTCTTTCTGCTATTCACAGCGCACGTCTTGCACGCGCAGGAGATTGTAATCCGCGGCCGCGCCATCGATCCCCAAGGAAAACCCCTGCCCGGCGTTTCGATTCACATTATCAGGCAGGACCAAATAGTTGCTGAAGCGATCTCTGCTTCGGACGGTCAGTTCGTCGCCAGGCTCAAATCCTCCGGACAATTCACACTCAAAGCCGAGGCTCCCGGATTTCGTCCCGTTGTCCAGACAGTTACGTTTCGGGCAAGCGGTAACTCTGCGATCGAAATTCGGATGGGTCAACTTTCCTCTCGAATCGAAAATGTCACTGTCACGGCCGACGTGAACGAAACCGATGTGCTCACTCCCGATCCCGGTGAAAAAGTTTTCGTCCGTCAGGAACTCCTTGACGCGAATCCCGGACGCCCCGGCGCTCCTGTGTCCATTCCCGGATATCCCATCGAAACCGCCTCCAGCGGCATTAAGGCTCCCCAATATTTTGCGCCCGGCGTCGCCGGAGATCATGGCGAGCCCATTGCCCAATACATTGCGGTCGGCAGTTACCTGGTGCCGAATAATCTCTCGGCCAATGCGCACGGCAATGGATATGCCGACCCGAACGTATTTATTCCCGAAGTTTTGGAAAGTGTTCAGGTCGATGGCGGAGCATTTAACGTTCGCGAAGGAAATCATTCCGTCAATGTCGCTGCGACTTACGGATACCGCTCTCGCCTCGATCCGTTTCTCACCCTCACTGCAGACTATCGCGATATCGATCTAGTCGCAGGCTTGTGTCCCTCACCCGATTCCTGGGTAGCCTTTGAGGCCTCCTATGGAAATGGATTCCTCGATCGCCTGGAACATCGCCAACAATACAAATTCAATGGCGAGCGCTTGTTTCGCGTAGGCGAGCATCGGCTCACTCTTTTTGGTATCGGATATTACGGATTCTCTTATGTTCCTGGACTTGTTCCGATTTTCCCGGAAAATCAATACGACAGCAATTTTCCGAATTACGGCGATACCATTGATCCTCGCCAGAAGGAACAGACCCACACCGCGCTCATCGCTTTGAATGACGTATGGCAACTCAGTTCGAGCCAGCAACTGCAGCTCTCCGGCTTTTTTCGCACGTATAATCTTTCGTTGTTTTCAGATTTCGGTCAGGGTCTAATTCGCCAAAGCGAGTTCCGTACGGTTGCCGGTGGCAGCGCGAACTACGTGAACGGAATCGCCGAATACTTCTCTCTATTGGCAGGCTTTGAATATAATCGCGAAGCTCCTCGGCGCGACGATCTCGATCACTACGGATTCTTCGACCTCGGCGCTCCCAGCTATTACGGTCCTTTCACTCCTGTCGATGGAAACAACATCACCATCGGGTCGCTCACCCCTTACATTGCCGCCGAGGGCGCTTTGGCACGCTATTTCCGCTACTACCTGGGCTGGCGCCGCGATGAAATTAATGTCGACAATGGCGATCTTCTGCACGTGCAAAACTCTTTTCAGAAATGGGTTGGCGTGAATTCCCCGAAGGCTACCGTTTCTTTTCTCCCGAAGGATTCGTGGTACGTTCCGCTTATTTCCCTCAGTTTTGGTCAGGCGTTTTTTACCGAAGATCCTCGCATCGGTACGGGAACTGCGGCCGGTAGTCCCGTTGCGACGGCCCATTCCTATCAGATGGTCGCCAGCAAGACCGTTGCCAAAACGGATTTGCGCCTCACCCTGGGCCACGTTACCAGCAGCGCGGAACTCGCAAAGCTTGATCCCGATACCGGCTTGCAGTTCAACCAAGGCCCGAGCCGACTTCGATACATCACGAGTGCAGTACGACGAAACTTCAGCCAAGGCTCGCTGTTAGCAACTTTTTCCAAAGCGGACGCACGCGATCTTGACACAGGCCAGCCCACGCCCGAAGCGCCGCGAACAATTTTTGATTTGTTGGGAACAATCCGGAAACTACCGCTTCGTCTGCAGGCTCGAGGAGAATTCGAATACGTCGGAACTAAGCCCCTGGGCACGGGATGCGACCCATCGAGCTTGAATGTCGAATGCACCGGAACTCGAGTGAAAGAATTCCGAGGCGCAATCATTCGGCCGTTCATGAACGGCCGAATGACCGCGGGAGTAAATTTTCTCCTAGCCGGCGGGTATGCCGGTCAGACAACAGAAAACTTTTATCCTTCCGACATCCAGGAAGTGGTCGGAGTGCGCATCCCATCCTACGCGAGCGTTTCTTTTAACTACCGTTTCGCTCGCGCAGCTCCTTAATCCAGCAGCAACGATCCAAGAGCAACCATCAACAGCAACCCATCTTCACTTCGCCCTCCACAGTGAGTGGCGGCCCAAATGCCTCGACTGGCGCGGGCGCACCGTTCGCCACCGCGATCCAGCGCCGCACTGCATCGAACACAACCAGCACTACTCCGAGGATAAAGATCACCATCAGGATCGAATCCAGATAACCGGTAAATACCAGCCCGGGCTTGGAGGTCAACGGCCAGAAAATGTTCTTGATCGAAAGCACTCCTGCCGTAAGAGTCGTCACGCCCACGAAGCACATGGGAACGGCCGTAATCCAGGCATACTTCTGCTTCCCCATGTTGATGAGGAAAGTCGTGGCCACGGCCAGCGCGATCGTCGCCAGCAACTGGTTTCCAGTTCCGAACAACGGCCATAGCGTGGAAATATTTCCCGTATAGATCAGGTATCCCCAGCCCAATACCACAAAGAAACTAGTTATCAGATTTCCCGGCAGCCACGCGCTGTTGCCGAACGGCTTATGCACTTTGCCCATCAATTCCTGCAGAACGTAACGAGCTACGCGCGTTCCCGTATCCACCGTAGTGAGAATGAAAAGCGCTTCGAACATAATCGCGTAGTGATACCAGTAGCCCATCAGGCGAGCCATGCCGGGCAGGCCGCGGAAGATTTGCGCCATGCCAATCGCAAGTGAAACCGCGCCTCCCGTGCGTCCCGCCAAATGTTCTCCGACTTCACGCGAGAACATATCCAGATTGACTGTGCTTAATCCCAGATGGCTGAAGACCGCCGGCGTAGTGTTGATGGCAAAATAATCGCCCGGAGAAAGAGAGCAAGCCGCAATCAGCGCCAGGACGCCCACCAACGATTCCGCAACCATGGCGCCGTATCCAATGAAGCGGGCATCAGTTTCTTTATCCAGCATTTTCGGTGTTGTGCCGGATGACACCAGCGAATGAAAGCCTGAGATCGCTCCGCAGGCAATGGTTACAAATAGAAACGGGAATAAATTTCCTTTGATGATCGGACCGCCGCCGTGAACGTACTGCGTGAAGTTCGGAAACTGAATATTAGGGTGAACCACGAAAACGCCGATCACCAGTACAGCGATGGTCCCCAGCTTCACGTAGGTGGAGAGATAATCGCGCGGTTCCAGCACCAGCCAGACGGGAAGAACCGAAGCGATGAGCCCGTAGATGGCCATCAGGAACGTGATCTGATGCGGAGTGAAAGTCAGCGCCGTTGCCCAACCGGTTTGCGCCACCCAGTGTCCGGCGATCACGCTGCCGATGAGAAGCACGACACCAAATATGCTGGGCCCAGTAACGGTAATCTTTCCCGCATGACTTTTGAACATCCAAAATCCCATGATGACGGCGATGGGAATCGTCATGCCGATGGTGAAAACTCCCCACGGACTGTTTGAAAGCGCATTGACCACCACGATGCCGAGCCCGGCCAATGTGACCAGCAGAATAAAGAGAACGGCAATCATCGTTACCAACCCTGCAAACGGACTGATCTCAGTGCGGGCAATGTCCGCGATGGAGCGTCCGCGATGACGCACCGAAGCTACGAGAACAGTGAAATCCTGCACACACCCCGCCAGAACAGCTCCAATCAATATCCAGAGAAAGCCCGGCGCAAAGCCAAACTGTGCGGCCAGCGTCGGTCCCACCAGTGGCCCCGCGCCTGCGATGGCCGCGAAGTGATGTCCAAAAAGTACCCACTTTGGCGAAGCAACATAATTGTGTCCATCTGGGTACATGTGTGCCGGAGTGGTGCGGCGATCATCGAGCACTAAAGCTTTTGCTGCAATGAATGCGCTGTAGTAGCGGTAGCCCAGGGCATAAATGCACAATGCACCCAGCAAAACCGGGAAAGTGTTCATTCGGTCGCTCCAGGGCCCGCGGGAAGTGGCGTCCGCTGGTCCAATCGAGGGCATCCTACACCCATTCTGGAATCGCGCACAATAGCTTGCGGCACGCAAAATCAGAGCTACAATGCCATGCGTCGTGAATCGACGGTCGCTATTAATTATGATCGCCACACGAACCGAAAGGATGGCTTATGCCGCCAGAAAAGCGCACTGCAACGCAGGAACAAGGCCTCGTTCGCTTTGGTCTCAGCCTCGCCACTTGGAGCGAGCGGTGGTTCCCGGATCCGCTGATCTTCGCGCTACTGGGAATTGTGGTGGTCTTCGTGGTCGGTCTTTTGCTTCACCAAAGTCCCAGCAAGCTCGCCATTCAGGGGGGAAAGAACTTCTGGTCACTGGTTCCGTTCACCATGCAAATGGTTATGATCATCGTTGGCGGCTATGTCGTCGCTTCTACGCCGATCGTCTATCGGGCCATCCGCGCCCTCGCTGGAATTCCCAAAACGCCGCGGCAAGCTGTCGCCATGGTTGCATTGTTCTCCATGCTGACGTCGTTGATCTCCTGGGGCCTGAGCCTGATTTTCAGTGGACTATTCGTCCGCGAACTGGCGCACCGTGTCAAAGGCATGGACTACCGCGCGGCCGGCGCCGCCGCGTATCTCGGCTTGGGAGCAGTCTGGGCGATGGGCCTCTCATCTTCCGCCGCCATGCTGATGGCTACGAAGTCCGCCATGCCCCCAACGCTTTTCAACATCAGCGGCCTGATTCCGCTCACTCAGACTTTATTTCTCTGGCAAAGCATCGCGACCACAGCAATCCTTATCGTGCTGTCGGTTCTGATCGCCTACCTCTCCACGCCATCGCCCGAAAATGCCAGGACGGCCGAGTCCTATGGCATCCAGTACGAACCGATTCGCTCCAGTTTGGAAGAGAAGACGAAACCCGGCGAGTGGCTGGAATACAGTCCGCTGCTCACGATCCTGGTAGTCGCGCTTCTGCTCTGGTATCTGATTGACATTTTCCGTACCTCTCCGCAAGGCGCGCTCGCGGCGTTAGATCTCAATACCTACAACCTGATGTTCATCACAGTCGGTCTCTTATTGCACTGGCGTCCAAAGCGTTTCATGCGCGCCGTAGCCGCGTGCATTCCAGCCACCGGCGGAGTGATCATCCAATTCCCCTTTTATGCAGTGATTTTCGGAATGATCGTGGGAACCGGGATCGCCGAAGCTCTGGCAAAGTTGTTCGCCTCCGTCAGCACTCACAACACATATCCGTTGCTGGTGGCAGTGTATTCGGCCGTGCTTGGAGTTTTCATTCCTTCCGGCGGCAGCAAATGGGTTATCGAAGCTCCCTACGTTTTGCAAGCTGCAAACTTGCATCAGGTTCATCTGGGCTGGGTGGTACAAATCTACAATGCGGCGGAGGCGTTGCCCAATCTGGTGAATCCATTCTGGATGCTGCCGCTCCTCGGAATATTAAAATTAAAAGCTCGTGACATCGTGGGCTACGGAGTGCTGCAGCTAATGGTTCACATCCCAGTCGTGTTCTTCTTGTGCTGGCTCTTCGCCCGCTATATTCCGTATTTGCCGCCGATGAAGTAGTGGGAGAGCCGCGGGGCCACGGAGTTCTATTCGCCCGCGTTCAATATCCTCGCGAGCCTTCGCAGTGACAATTGGACAACCGAGATAAACGCACCAAAAAGACGAGAGAAGAAACTCTGGTGCGCCCGGAGAGATTCGAACTCCCGACCTATTGCTCCGGAGGCAATCGCTCTATCCATCTGAGCTACGGGCGCACACCGGTAGCATCAGTTTACATGCAGGGTTGAGAAGCATCAACGCGGTCGAGCGACAAACTCTGGACCTTAATAGCGACCCCGTCCCCCGCCACCACCCCCGCGGCCCCCGCGGTCGCCGCCGCGATCTCCGCCGCGTCCGCCGCGGTCGCGTCCGCCACCGCCGGCATGCTCGGTTTTTGGACGTGCCTCGTTTACGTTGAGAGTGCGTCCGCCTACCTGCGATCCGTTCAATGCGGTAATGGCTTTTTCTCCGTCTTCGTTGCTGGCCATTTCCACAAAGCCGAAGCCGCGCGAGCGTCCGGTGTCGCGGTCCGTCATGATGCTGACCCGGTCCACTTGCCCAAACGGTTCAAACATCTGCCGGAGTTCGTCTTCCGATGTGTTGAAACTCAAATTTCCTACAAAGATATTCTTCAAGCGTCTTCCTCTGCACTGAGCTGTCGAAGTGCGAGCTCGATGGCGGACTGGCAGGTTGGGGACACCTTCCTGGAAATCGAGACCGGAGCCGGCGAACAGTCGAATGCGGCGAGAAGTATAGCAGGTTTGTCAAGCCGGCCATGTTAAATGGCCGGAAATATGCGTGGTTAGCGCTTCGCCCAAAAACATAAGAAGCTCGACCGGGACTTTGCGGGTGGGCAGAGACCTCACGCCTCTTCCAACGCCTCTTTGGCCCGCTTCTTGCGACTGTTTGATTGCAGGAATTTTTTTCGCAGCCGCAGCGACTTCGGTGTGATTTCCACGAATTCATCATCCGCGATGAATTCGATGGCCTGCTCTAGATTCAATTGCCGGAAGGGAACCAGACGAATGGCCTCGTCTGCGGTTGAAGCACGCATGTTGGTGAGTTTCTTCTCCCGCACTGCGTTGACGTCCAAGTCGTCGTCTTTCGCGTTTTCGCCGATGATCATTCCTTCGTAAAGTTCAACGCCCGGCCCAACGAAAAGTTCTCCGCGCTCCTGCAGGCCCCATAGAGCGTAAGCCGTCGATAGCCCGGCACGGTCGGCGATCAACGCGCCGGTAAGGCGGTGCGGAATTTCACCTTGCCACTCCGTATATCCATCGAACAGAGAATTCATCACAATCGTGCCGCGCGTGTCGGTAAGCAATTGACTGCGTAATCCAATCAGCCCGCGGCTGGGCACCCGGAACTCAATGCGCACCCGCCCGTAACCGTGATTGTGCATATTGGTGACCTCGCCCTTGCGCGAGCCCAATTGCTCCATGACCACGCCGACGAATCCTTCCGGCACGTCCACCGTAAGATGCTCCACCGGTTCCATCAGCTTGCCGTCGATGCGCTTGGTAACGATTTCCGGCTTGCCCACCATGAGTTCATAACCCTCGCGTCGCATCATTTCGATGGTGATGGAAAGCTGCAGCTCGCCGCGACCTAAGACTTTGAACGAATCGGTGGTGCCCATCTCTTCCACGCGAAGAGAAACATTCGTGAGCAGTTCCTTGGCCAGGCGCTCGCGGAGATTGCGCGACGTAACATAAGTTCCTTCACGTCCGGCGAAGGGCGAAGTGTTCACCGTGAAGGTCATCGCGATCGTCGGCTCATCGATCACAATCGGCGGCAGCGGCGCAGGATTGATCGGGTCGGTGATTGTCTCGCCAATTGTGATGCCTTCAACCCCGGCTACGGCGACAATGTCTCCCAGCACGGTCTCCGTGATATCAGTTCGCTTCAGCCCGGAAAACGAAAACAGCTTCGTGATCTTGATTTTGTGCATCGTTCCGTCGAGCTTTGCAATCACCACGTCTTCGCCCGTAAACATAGTTCCGTTGAAGACGCGTGCGATCGCCAGGCGTCCGAGAAAATCGCTGTAGTCCAGGTTTGCAACGAGAATCTGCAGCGGACCGGCCGGGTCGCCTTGAGGAAGCGGAATCGTTTTCAGAATCGCGTCGAACAAGGGCTGCAGATTTTCGCCGCCCCCTTGAATATCCGTCGATGCCGTTCCCTCCTTCGCATTCGTATATAGAACGGGAAAGTCGAGTTGATCTTCTTTCGCATCAAGGTCGATAAACAAATCGTAGATTTCGTTGAGCACTTCCTGCGGACGCGCATCCGGCCTGTCGATCTTATTGATCACCACAATCGGCGGCAGCTTCGCTTCCAGAGCTTTGCTTAGCACGTAGCGCGTCTGCGGCAGCGGGCCTTCGCTTGCGTCCACCAGCAGCATCACGCCGTCTACCATTTTCAGCGCGCGCTCCACTTCGCCGCCAAAATCACTGTGACCGGGCGTATCAACAATGTTGATCTTCACATCGTGATAAAAAATGGCGGTGTTCTTGGCGAGAATCGTGATGCCGCGCTCGCGCTCCAGTTCGTTCGAATCCATCACCCGCTCGACATGGTGCTCGTTGGAGCGAAAGGTTCCGCTTTGTTGCAGCATGGCATCGACCAGTGTGGTCTTGCCGTGGTCGACATGCGCGATGATGGCGATATTGCGAATGCTCAAACTCAAAGTATGGGTTTTCCTTTACTGACAGTTCGGATTGACGGGCAATCGCCGCAGGTCCGCAGCGGAATGTCCTATCTATAACTTTACTATGTGCGGAGCATTCCCAGTAGATTAGATCGCGCCAACAAACTAGCGCCGCCGTGCCAGCGACTTTCGACCATTAGACGTCCTGAGAGAGCCTGCAGGACGCTGGTGCCATCTCGGACGCAATAGGCGCCCCCGCGGCCTAACCAGCCACTGCCTCTCGTTTGGTTGCGGGCCTGCCCGCCAGCCGCGCCTCCACTTCCTTCACAGCGTGCTGCGCCGCAAGGATTCCTCCGTTGGTAGTGGATTCCGGACCTTCGGAGTCCGTGTTGGCAAAGAACACACGATCCATCGAGTGCCGTGCCAGCGGCTGAACCTGCGTGTACAGCCCCGGTGTGGACATATATAAAGGATGCCCGCGCCGGTAGATGTGTACTTCCACTGGATCGACATTTAATCCCGGCATCAGCCTCTGAAAGTCGCTCAGCACGTTAGCCGCGACAGTGCGTGCTCCATTCTCGCTCAACAGTTGACTGCGCTCCTCTTCTTTCATTGGGGTATAGCAGGTGAGAATGTTGAACTTCTGCTGGTATCCCGGCTGCTTCTGGATGACCCAATCAGCCACCACGAAATCGGTGAACCTGTTGCCCGGGCACCACGTGTCATAGCCGTGATTGAAAACCGGCTTGTCGAAAATCAGATTCACCACGGGATAAGGAATGTAGCGAATCTGCTGCATGGTGTCGCTTTGTTTATCCGGCAAACCATCGACGATGCGCCGTGTGATGAACTTGGGCGTTGCCATAATCACGGCCTTGGCGGCAACGGTCTTCAATTCGCCGCCTAGCATATAAGTCAACTGCACTTCTTGTTTCTCCGGGACCACGGCCACGATGGTTGCGCCGGTCTGCATGCGGTCTGGATACTTCGTCTGTAGAATCCCAGCCAACTTCTTGGTGATCGCGCCCAGACCGCCAGGCCAGGTATAGCGATCGTCCACGCGGCTTTCTTGCACCATCTCTTGTAACGTCTCAATCGCCAAAGCTGCGGCCGTGTCTTCGCTTGTCGCGCCCCAGTTGGATGGCCCAAAATTATCCCACCACTGCTTCAGCTCTTCTGGATATCCCTTCAAAAAATCGGAAAATGGTTGATTGAAAAGTTCTTGACTGCGCTTCTCTACGTCGATCGCCAGCATTTCTTTCTTGAACTTCTTGAAGCTCTCGCGAATGGGCTCCGCATATGGCAACTTGTCGAGGCCCTCGCCCCACGTATCCAGAATTAATTCGCCATGGATGATAGTTCCATCCGAACTGTTAACCGGCAGCGGCTCCAGCCCAATTTCTTTCGCGAAGTGGTAAGCGTATTCGTCCTTGGTCAAAAACGCCGATCCGGTCGCGTAGCTGCTGCCTTCATATTCCATCGCATATGCATTGCCGCCCCAGTGCGGTTCTTTCTCCAGCAGAAGAAAGTCGCGATGCTGCAGGCGATAAGCCGCCGCCAATCCACTCACTCCGCCACCGACAATCACGACGTCATGCCGCGCCGAAGCTGGAGGACGCTTGAAGAATGCATTGCCCTTGTCTCGCACCTGATGACAGATTCGGTTGTCTTCCCCTTCTACATCAGGGGCATGACTTTTCTGTGCATCATCGCTTTGCGCCGCCACCAATGAAAGATCGATGGGACATCCCGCCGTCACCGCACCCGCAACCACAAACTTGATAAAGTCCCTGCGATTCGCGCTCATCACGCATTCCCTTCCACAGCTTCTACAATTTCGACGCCCGCATCGGTCCCCGCTTCACCGCGCATGCGCAAGCGATACCAGAGCACAATCCCGACCAGCGAAAATAAAAAGATGATCGTGGAGACAGCGTTGATCTCCGGAGTGATGCCCCGTCGCAGCCGGCCCCAAATTTCCAGCGGCAGAGTATTGTCACGCCCAATAAGAAAAAAGCTGACGGCGATCTCATCCATCGAAAGTGTAAAAATCAGCAGAGCCGCGCCGATGATCGGCAGCTTCAGGTTCGGCACCGTGATGCGCCAGAATGTCTGCCAGTAATTTGCGCCGAGATCGAGCGATGCTTCTTCCTGTGCTCGATCGAGCTTCTGCAGTCCCGCGAATACTTCCGTGGTTGCCACCGAGATCAGCGCAGTCCCGTGTCCCAGAATAATTGTCATCAAGCTGAGCCTGGTTCCCGTCACATTGAATAACATCAGCAGAGACAGGCCGGTAATAATCCCTGGCAAAATCAGCGGAAGAAGCACCAATCGACGGAACAATGCTTTCCCCGGAAACTGCGCCCGTTCCAGAGCCAGCGCGGCCGGTACGCCGAAGATGAGCGAAATCGCCATCGCGGCGAGTGCTACCTGCAGGCTGTTGAGTACGGAATCCCAGATCGGCCCGTCCGCGAAAAGTGTGCGATACCAATCGAGAGTGAGACGGTGCGGCGGGAACCCGCCAACACCCTCGCCGTTGAACGAATAGATAATGAGGACTGCAATCGGCAAATAAAGGAACGCGAAAACCGCCACGGCATGAAGCAGCAGCCAGCGTGAGCTCGATTCAAGTTTGTTATCGCTCACGAAAAACTCCATTTCTTTTCCAGACGCTCAGAGAAAAACAGCAGGCTCACAACCAACAGCAGCGTGCAGAGCGAAATCGCCGCTCCCAGCGGCCAGTTATAGGCCGCACCAAACAGACTGACTACGATGTTTGAAATCATGATGCCGCTCGGACCACCCAGCAATAGCGGCGCCAGAAAATCACCCAGGCTCAGCACGAAAGCAAACGTCGCTCCGGCCACTACTCCCGGAATCGAAAGCGGGAAAATCACTTTCCAAAACGTCTGCCGCGGAGTTGCCCCCAGATCGTGCGAAGCCTCCACCAGATTGCGTGGAATGTGCTCGAGCGCAGCGTAAATCGGCAAGAAAGCAAAAGGCGTGTAGATGTGCGTCAGCGTTAGCACTACGGCAAACGGACTGTAGAGCAAGAATTCAAGCGGATGCCTGGTTACGTGCACATACTGCAGCAGAGTATTCAGCACGCCGTCCGAACCTAAAATCGTTTTCCACGCATAGGCCCGTACCAAATAGCTGACCCATAGCGGGATGATGACCAATTGATACAGCAGATCTTTTTTTCTTCCGGCATAAAAGGAAAGAAAATACGCTACCGGATACCCAAGCAGCAGCGAAAAAATAGTGACGCGCGCGGCAATCCACATCGAGCGCAGCAAAGTTTGCCAGTAGACGTCAACTCGCAGCAACTGGCGATAGTTATCCAGGTTCCACGAATGCACAATGGTCTGCGATGCCGATACCGACCAGAAGCTGTAACAGAACATCAGCAAATACGGCACCAGCAGAAACACGGTCACCCAGATTAATGGAGGCAATGCCACCGCGGTTTTGTATGCACGAGAGAACATCAGATTCTCTCCGCCGACTCACTCACTGGGACAGCATCCGCTGGCGAAAACTCCAGTGCGACATTGCCCAGCACCGCATCGCTGGCTGGAATCCGCACCACCAGCGTCAGCCCGTTGCCGCAGTCCACACGGATTAACTCTGTCGCTCCGTGAAATGCCTGATGGCTTATCGTTCCGCTGACGCGAACGCCGCCAGCCTCGCGCAGATTCTGCGGGGCCATCCGAATATTTTCCGGTCGCAGTGAGAACTGAGCCGGACCATCCGCCAACGCCACTGTCCACGTCAAGGGACCGCAGTTCACGACTCCGTTACGCACTTCGCCTTTCAACAGATTCGTATGTCCGATAAACTGCGCCACATAGGCTGTCGCCGGGCGTCCATAAATCTCCCGGGGTGTTGCCACCTGCTCCAGTTCGCCGGAGCGCAGCAACGCGATCCGATCTGACATCACCATCGCTTCTTCCTGGTCGTGAGTCACGAAGATGAACGAAATGCCCACTTCGCGCTGCAGGGATTTCAATTCCACCTGCATCTGCCGCCGCAAGTTCGCGTCCAGCGCGGAAAGAGGCTCATCCAGTAATAGCAATCGCGGACGGTTCACCAGAGCTCGCGCCAACGCAACACGCTGTTGCTGCCCGCCGCTGATTTTCGAGGGCTTCGATTTCGCGTGCGCCGACATCTTTACTTTCTCCAGCGCTTCCGAAACCCGAGAGACGACCTCCGCTTCCGGCCGCTTCGCCACCCGCAGTCCGTAAGCCACGTTCTGCTCTACCGTGAGGTGCGGAAACAACGCATAAGACTGGAACACAGTATTCACCCGGCGGCGGTAGGGTGGTTGACGATCCAACTGTTCATCACCCATCCACACCTCGCCCGCAGTCGCTGTTTCGAACCCGGCAATGATTCGCAACAGCGTGGTCTTGCCCGATCCGCTCTCTCCCAGGATGGTGAGAAATTCTCCCTCCGAAACATCCAAAGAGATATCGCGCAATACCGCATTCTTGCCAAAAGTTTTGGCAACATTGCGAATTCTGAGCAGCGGCGCTCGACCCGCGGCATCGGTAACAGACGTCATGGCAATCTCAGAGGTAGTCATCAGTCCAACTATTTGAGGGCGGAAGCTCGAAGCCGGAAGCTGCTACTGCGCGGCTTTCACTTCGTTCCATATCTCGTTGTACTTGGCGCGCCGCGGCACATTCTGCCAAAAGTAAAGTCGCTTCTGATAATTATCCACGTCATCCAGGTGCAGGTCCTTCACTTCTTCCGGAGTCATGAACTGCGCTGCCTGCGGATTCGCCGGCGTGTATCCCGTAACGTCGGTTATTTTTTTCTGCGTCCGCGCCTCAATCATGTATTCGAGAAATTCGTGAGCAAGATCCTTGTTCTCGCTGCCCGCTGTGATCATCAAGTGATCGATCCAGCCTGTCGTATTCTCTTTCGGAATCGTCTCGCCCACGGGAAAGTTGATCTTGCGCAACTGATTGGTCATCAGCGGCCAGCCCATGGCGGCGACGACTTCGTGGTTTTGAAAGAGATTTGTCAACTCTCCCCCCGTCGACCACATCTTTCGGATATTTGGTTTCAACTCCAGTAACTTCTTCTTGACTGCCTCCAACTGTTCATCACTCAGGTTGTAAAGCTGTGACGGATCGGGCTTGTCGAATCCGAGGACCTGCGCTGCCATATAGATCGTCGACAAATCGTCCCATACAGAAATCTTGCCGCGGTATTTCGGATCCCACAACGCATTCCAACTGTCAGGTGGCTGCACGAAAACCGTAGTGTCGTAGATCAGCGGATCGGGCCCCCACATAAACGGCACTCCATAGACCTGACTCTTCATGCGCACCAGCGGCAGGGAAGTAAGTTGTGGCGAGAGTTGTCCGTAGCTTGGAAGCTTTGTCAAATCCAGCGGGGCCGCTAGTCCCGCCGCGGCAATCGACGTGGCCACATCGCTCGAAGGCGAAATCACGTCATAGTTTCCGGCACTGCCGCCGCGCAGCTTTGCCACCAGTTCGTCGCTCGATCCCATGTAGGACGCCGTAATTTTGCAGTGATGTTGTTCCTCAAAAGCCTTGACGAAAGAAGGATCGGCGTAGCCCTCCCATACCAGCAGATTCAGCGTTGGAGTTTTCTTCGTGCAGGAACCTGTGAAAATGCTGATGGCAAGAAGCGTCGCCAGTATCAGCGCCCGTCGGAAATCCATATTCCCTCGCAGTTCGTAACGACCTTGCCCGAGCCGCCGTCTACAGCAGGAAGAGTCGATTCAGAAAGTCGGCGGCGTGTTTACCCACAACACTAAAGTCTCCGTCCGCCCCGGATTTCTCCAGTGATGAGGAGTCGCACTCTCAAAATAAAAACTGTCCCCGGTCTTGAGCAGGTATTCTTCCTTCTCCAAGGTGATCGTCAGTTGACCGCGCAAGATGTAGAGGAACTCTTCACCCTCGTGTGTGTAAGAATCGCCGCTGCCCGCGCTGGGCGCCACCTGAAACAGATGTGGCTCCATCACCGTATTTCCCCAGGCCAGCAACTCCATGCGCACCCCCGGGCCAGCTTCCAGAACTTTTCTTTGTGCGGGGCGTATCTGCCGTGTGCTCGCTCCGGTGGCATCAAAAAAATCCAGAATATTGGTCTTATAAAAGCGCGCCAGCTTGCGCAACGTTCCCACTGACCCGCTCATCTGCGAACGTTCCAGCGCACTCAAGAATCCCACTGAGATGCCGACCGCTCGGGCTACCTGCGCCAGGGAGAGCTTCTGTTTCGCGCGCAGCTGGCGCAGGTGCGATCCAATGGCTCCCGCATTCCCGTCCGCCGCTGGATGGGCACGGCCTTCGCGCCGTAGGAGTTCCACAATCGCAGCCGCGTTCAGCCCGCGAACCTTGCGCAGAAACCGCGCCCGCTTCAACAGCTTGACATCATCGGGCGAATAGAGCCGGTATTTGCTCTCCGTGCGCCGCGGCCGCGTCAGACCCAAGCTCTCCCATGACCGGATCACGGAAGGCGAAACTCCGACGCGCCGCGCCACATCTCCGATCTTTAAGTAAGGTTCAGCGCTCGACGAATTCATTGTTTACCGGCAGCGTATGAAAGTTTTCTATCCGAGGCAGTGCGTTTTTATCCTTGACAGTACGCGTACCTCTTCTCTAACCTTGCGGGATTATAGCAAGGTTGTGGCTGCACACAAGCTGTCGCTTTCAAGAAAAAATTCTTCTGCCAAAGATGCTTGGAGGTTCCATGCCGTCACTGCGGGCCCGCTGGACCATGTGTCCGGAAAAGATCTGTCTGGAAGCGATTTGCCTGATCATCGCGATCTCCCTGTTGTCCACTTCTCTGCTTGCTCAAGGAACTGGCGGACGCATCCTTGGCCGCGTGGCCGATCCCAGCGGCGCCGTACTTAGCGGAGTGAAAGTTGTCGCCCTGAATGACGCTACAGGAGCCGCCCGGGACACGCAGACCAACGGTAGCGGTGATTACGGCTTCCCCGACCTGCCGGTGGGGACCTACACGCTTACTTTTGAATTAGGGGGATTCAAGAAGGACATTCACAAAGGTATCGCGCTCGATGTGAATCAGGTCATCACGCTGAACATGACGATGCAATTGGGCGCAGCCCAGGAAATTGTTGACGTCACCTCCGAGGCCCCACTGGTCGATACCACCAGCACGCAATTGGGCGCGGTGGTCAATAATCGTTCCGTGAACGAGCTTCCGCTGAATGCTCGCGATACCTATCAATTTCTTCAGTTGCAACCTGGCGTGCAATCGCAATTGGGCTCGAGCGGTGGAACTTTTTATGGCAGCGACGACGCCGGAGCTGTATCGGTGAACGGCGGCCGCGGTCGCGCCAACAATTTCAGCGTGAACGGCGGTGATGCCAACGATCAGTTCGTGAACCTGCCAACTATCCAGCCGACGCCAGATGCGATTGAGGAGTTTCGCGTTATCAGCAATACATTCGACGCGGAATACGGCCGTAACTCCGGCGCGGTGGTAAACGTGATTACGAAGTCGGGCACCAACCAGTGGCACGGCGACGTGTATGAATATTTCCGCAACACCGTACTGAACGCTCAGGGATATTTCAACACCATCAAGCCGCAGGAAAATCAGAATCAGTTTGGCGGAACTTTCGGCGGCCCAATCTTAAAAGATCGCACCTTCTTCTTTGTGTCCTACGAAGGTCGCCGCGTTAGGCAGGGAATTTCTGGGCAAACGGTGATTGTGCCGACTCCACAGGAGAGGGCGGGCGTTTTCAGCGGTGGATTGGGTGGTGGGATTACTGATCAGTTCACGGCCGATGCTCTGAATGGAAGGCCGCACTGCACGGCAGAGATTGCGGCCGAGCACGGACAGATTCCAGTGGCTGGCGCGAGCTGGAGCAATATTTTCCCTATTGATGCTAACGGAAACGCCACAATTCCGACTGCCTGCCAGGATCCTGTCGCCATCGACATGCTCCGCTTCGTCCCCGGCGCAAATCGTCCCAACAGCATCTATCAGGCGGTGCCCGTCAGCGCCGATACTCAGAACCAATTCACCATCCGGCTCGACCATCACATTAATTCTCGGCAGAATTTCAGCTTCTATTACTACTTCACGAATGACGCCAATTTTCAGCCCTTCTACGACTTTCAGGCGTCCGGTGCCAATATTCCTGGATTCGGCGCGAACGTGGGCTCGCGATATCAGCAATACAATCCCAGCCACACCTGGACAATTTCGAATTCCCTCATCAACGAAGCGCGCTTCACCTACATGCGCGAAGGGCAGTTGACCTTCCAGCATCCGCAAAGCACAAACGCTGTGCAGTCTTCGTGTCTGTCGCCAGCCGCGCAGGCGGTTTGTTTCAACGGTGTCTCGGATTCAAGTTCCGGACCGCTTTCCATCCAGGGACAATTAGGTACCAGTCCACAATACGGCATCACAACCGGCCTGCCCGCCAGCCACACTGGCGTCCCGTTCATCGGCGTCTCCGGCGGCTTCGCCATCGGCAACGGCTGGGAGGGCGAGCTCCCGCAGGTCGGCAATTCGTTCATGTGGACCGACAGCATGACCTGGGTGAAGGGCACTCACACCATCAAGTTTGGCGCGGATGTGCGCCGCTCCCGCTTCGATCAGACTCTTTACTACAACGTCAGTGGCGAATACACCTTCAACAGCACCACCGAAAACTCCGTAATCTACAACGATAACTATCCCGGCTATTTGCTGGGCCTCGATGACAGTTATACGCAGGGCTCGGCGCAGCGGGAAGACATCCGCAACACCGGTGTATATCTGTTCGCGCAAGACAGCTGGAAGATCAAACCGTCGCTGACGTTGAACTACGGATTGCGCTGGGAGTTGGACACACCGTTGGCCGACGCCTTGCACCACGTACAAACTTTTCGTCCCGGTCAGAACTCCACAGTTTATCCGTGCGTGCTGACTCCAGCAGAGCAAGCCAGCCTCGGCGCCAGTAATTGCACAGCGGCCGGTGTGCAGCCCACGGGCCTGGTGGTTCCCGGAGACTCCGGTGTACCAGCCGGGCTCACGCAAACTTATTACAAAGCCTTCGCGCCTCGCATCGGGCTGGCTTATAGCATCAATCCGAAGACGACTATCCGCGGCGGTTGGGGTTTGTTCTATAACCCGATGGAACAACTCGTACTCGAACAGTTTGGTGCTGAACCACCCTTCGGTGGCAGCACCTTCTTGCCGGCAACGTTCCTGAACACTCCATTCATTTCGCAAACCGGTACCGTAAGTCCGAACCCATTCAACGGAATACTCAGTCCCAAGCCCGGAACGGCGCAAGACTGGGCTTCGTTCCGCCCCATGCTGCTCTACGGAGATTTCCAGCCTCACATGCGCACCCAATACT
Organism: uncultured Acidobacteriaceae bacterium; assembly: GCA_963724815.1. GTDB lineage: Bacteria > Acidobacteriota > Terriglobia > Terriglobales > Acidobacteriaceae > Sulfotelmatobacter. The sequence continues at coordinate 117,816 of CAVRWS010000016.1, read as the reverse complement.
CAGCGCAATACAACCTCAACCTGCAACAGGAACTGGCTCGCAATGTAGTGTTTCAGCTTGGCTACGTCGGATCGCAAGGGCACAGGCTATTGGCTTCCCATGACATCGATCCGGCAATTCCCCAAACTTGTCTCGATCTGAATGCGACCCTCGGTGCCGGCACTTGCGGACCGTTCCTCGAAGACAATCCTTTCTTCATCCCGGGTGGAACCACAATTGCGCCCCAGGGCCTTCACCTTCCCTACAACGCTGGGACCGGCGGAACATTCATCCCCGGAGGAACGACGGTTGGGCCAAACGGAATCACGCTGGTTGGACTTCGACCATACTCCTCTCCGAATTGCGCGCCTTTCACCGGCGCAGGCTGCCCGATCGACGGTGTTCCCGTCTTCACTAACATTTTTGCCGAAGATACCATCGCCGCCTCCGCCTACAACTCGCTTCAAGCCAGCTTAGAAAAACGCTTCTCGCATGGACTGCAGCTGCAAGCCGCCTATACCTGGAGCAAATCGCTCGATTGGGCGTCCAGCTTTGAAGAGACTGTCAATCCTTTCAATTACAAATCCAGCCGCGCCTTGTCACTCTTCAACTCGGCGCAACGCTTCGTTCTCAACTACTACTGGGAATTTCCCGTGCAGAGATACAACGGATTTAAAGGAAAGGTTTTGGATGACTGGGCCATGTCAGGAATCATCCAGTTTCAAACCGGCTTTCCCATCCGCATCCAGACTCAGGACGATAACGAATTGATCAGCAGTTTGTTCTTCTTGAGCGCGGATGCTCCTCAACTCACCGGTCAGCTGCAGACGACGAGCGGAAAACAAGTAACCACGCAAGTGGTCAACGGCAGCCCCGAAACCGGGCATTTCGCTTTCAATGCCGGCAGTTTTTCCGATCCTCCTCTCGGCAGCTTTTCGACCACACCGCGCTCGATTTGCTGCGGGCCGGGACAGAACGAATGGGATGTCACGTTCTCCAAGAGAATTTCGCTTTCAGAGGTGAGATATTTCCAGTTCCGAGCCGACATTTTCAACCTGTTCAACAAGACGCAGTTCGTTAATCCTGACGGCAACTTCAGCGACACAACTTTCGGGCAAATTCAGCAGGCCCGCGATCCGCGCGAGGTGCAGGTCGCTCTTAAGTTCTACTTTTAGTTTGCCGTGTAAGATGTTTATAGCTTCACTTCTACCCGGACGGTTCTTCCGTCCGGCACTCTAATGGCCGCTGGTTCGCCAAAGATCACAACGGCTTGAGCTATCCTGGAGCAGTCCGATGTATCCCGAACTACAGAAGGAACTCGACACGTTCGAGCGCCGCACGCCGAAGTCCGCCGAGGCCCATAAGAAAAATCTCAAACGCATCCCGCTCGGCGTGGCCAGCAATTATCGCCATTACGATCCTTGGCCAATCTTTGTAAAGGAAGCCAGTGGCAGCAAATTTCGCGATCTCGATGGCAACGAATATATCGATCACAACCTGACTTTCGGCGCGCTCATGGCCGGACACTGTCATCCCGCCGTTATGAAGGCTGTAGAAAAACGCCTCTCCACCGGCACCATGTACGGCATGCCGCATGACATGGAATGGGAACTTGCGGAAGAAATTTGCAATCGCTTCCCGGTTGAGATGGTTCGCTTCGGTAACAGCGGCACGGAAGCGACCATGCATGCGATTCGTCTGGCGCGCGCTGCCACCGGCCGCGATAAAATCATCAAGTTCGAAGGCGCATACCACGGCCTGCATGATTCCGCGTTGGTGAGTGTAAAGCCGCATGCGCCGGAGTTTGGCGACATCGATAACCCCATCGCCGTTACTGGCGGATTGGGCGTGCCGAAGTCAGCCATCGCGAACGTAAAGATCGCAACTTTCAACGATCTCGGCACCGTCGAACGCCGCTTCAAAGAAAATCCCGGCGAGATTGCCGCGATCATTCTCGAACCCATTCTGATGAACGTTGGACTGTGCATCCCGCAGCCCGGCTTCCTGAAAGGTCTCCGCGACCTCGCCAGCAAATACGGTGCGCTGCTGATTTTCGACGAAGTAAAAACCGGAGCTAAACTCGGCTGGGGCGGCGCCAGCGAATACTTCAATGTGAAGCCGGATATGATCTGTCTCGCCAAGTCGATCGGCGGAGGCTTTCCCCTGGCCGCGTTCGGCGCCAGCAAGTCCGTGATGGATCTCATCTCGCAACACAAAGTCTTCCACGGCGGCACTTACAATACCAATCCCGTTTCGATGGCCGCGGGCCTCGCGACGTTCCGCGAGGTTCTTACCCGCGACAACTACGCTCACGTCGACAAACTCGGCAAGAAACTTGCGGATGGATATCGCAAAACTATCGCCAAAGTCGGCCTGCAAGCGTACATTGCACAAGCCGGCGCCAACGGTGCGCTGATGTTCTATCCGAAAGAGATTCGCAACTACCGCGACTGGACCACGATCGATATCGACCTCTGGCGCCACTACTGGTTCGCCATGGTCAATCGCGGCGTCATGGCGCAGCCCTACTGGTGGGACGAGCAGTGGACGATTTCCGTCCAGCACACCGAAGCAGATATAGACAAGCATCTATCTGCCTTCGATGACATCGCTGCTTCGTTAGCAAAAGCGCAGCAGGAACGCGAAGCGCCCGTCGCGGTCGCGCACTAGATTCGTGGAGGGGCGGACGCCATCGTCCGCCCCTGCCATGTACTTAGAAGAGCTTTTGTCATTCCGAACCGGGTGAAGCTCGGTGAGAGCTTCCCTGAGCGAAGTCGAAGGGGACCTGCTGCTTCGCAGCATCGAACTGACTTTGTCCACCACCACCCAACCCGCCACTCAGACCCACCTGATCCGCGCCCTCGGACGGCGAGATCTGGTGCTCTTGTTTGTCGTCGCAGTCTTCAACCTCAACGTCGTCCCCTCGATCGCGGCCAATGGTGGCGTCACCATCTGGCTCTGGATCATCTCCCTTCTTCTTTTCTTCTGGCCTCAAGGCGTCGCCGTCATCGAACTCGCCCACCGCTATCCCGGCGAAGGCGGAGTCTATCTCTGGGCCAAAGAAGTCTTCGGCGACTTCCACGGATTCCTCTCCGGCTGGTGCTACTGGACCAACAACATGCTCTATGTGCCGACCGTCATGCTTTACTTCGTCGGCGTCTCCGTCTATGTGCTCGGGCCAACCCATCTCGGCCTCGCCGATAACAAAATCTTCGCCTCCACCACTTCGCTCGTCCTGCTTGCTCTTCTTACTCTTCTGAATATCGTCGGTCTGGGCGTCGGCAAGTGGATCAACAACCTCGGCGCCATCGGCACATTCATCGCAGCCGCGGTTCTGATCGGCCTCGGCATCGTGATCTGGTCGCGCTTCGGCACCACCATTACCGCAGCGGATTTCAAAATTCCTTCCGACCCGCGCTTCGTCCTCAATTCCTTCGGCGTCATCTGCTTTGGTCTGGTCGGACTCGAACTCGCCTCCGTCATGGGAGATGAAATTCAAGATCCTCGCCGCACCTTGCCCGGCGCTGTCGCTTGGGGCGGAACTATCTCCGGCATTCTTTACGTCGGTGCGACGCTTACTCTGCTCATCGCCGTCGGGAAAAATGTCAATGTGCTGCAGGGCATCGTTCAAGCCGTCAGCCACATGGCTGCCAGCCTTGGCCTGGGCTGGATTATTATTCCCTTCGCGCTGATGCTCAGCCTCTCCATCGCCGGCATCGGTTCGGCGTGGATGGGTGGCTCCGCGCGCATTCCCTTCGTTGCCGGCCTCGATTCCTACATGCCCTCTTGGCTCGCCAAAATCCATCCTCGCTACGCCACTCCTTACGCCGCGTTGATCGTGCAGGGAATTGTCTCGGCACTTTTAGTGCTCGGCAATTTTTTCGGATGGTGGTTCTGGGACAAATTAATGGGAGCCATCGGATTGCTGCCGCGGTTATACCTCAGCCCGGCCGGCGCCGGCGAAGTGTTTCAGAAGCTTCTTTCCTTAGCTGTTGTTCTTCAGTTGGTTCCGTTCCTTTATATGTTCGGTGCGCTCATCCGATTTGCTCTGAAAGAATCCGTGCCTCAAGGCCAGTACAGTCGCACAACGATGTTTCTCGCTGGCACCAGCGGTCTGTTGACCACTGCGCTCGGCATCGCGCTGGTATTTTTCCCGGCCCAGCAAATTACCTCGCTGTGGTCGTACGAATGTTGGATGTTTGGCGGCACTCTGTTCTTCATCGGCCTCGCCGCATTCTTTTTCTACGTCTATGGGCGCCATAAAGCGCCGCAACCAAGCATCGGAAAGGGCGCGACTTTAATCGTGCCGTTAAGTGATTAGTAAGGATCGGGAAGGGCACGACTTTAGTCGTGCCGATAATGCGCTACTTGATCCGGGGCTTTAGCCCCTGAGGCAATCAGGAGGTCGAAACAATGCCCGGCGGAGTCACCACGGAAGTCCGCACTTATCAAATGTATATAAACGGCGAGTGGGTCGCCAGCAAGTCCGCGAAAACTTTCCCGGTTTACGATCCCTCAACCGAAGAAGTAATCGCGCAAGTTCCCGAAGCTGGTGCCGACGACGTCAACCGCGCTGTCGCCGCCGCCAAAGCCGCATTCGAAGAGGGCCCATGGAGCACGAGTACGGCGCAGGAACGCGGCCGCGTGCTCTTCCGGCTCTCAGAAAAACTTCGCGCGAATCTCCCTGCACTCGCCGAACTCGAATGCCGAAACACCGGCAAACCCATCGTCGAAGCCGAATTCGACATCAACGACGCTGCTACTTGCTTCGAATATTACGGCGGCCTCGCCACCAAAGTTGTCGGCTACGTGAACCCCGTTCCCGACAACGCGATGTCTCTCTCGCTCAAAGAACCAGTGGGAATCGCCGGACAAATTATTCCCTGGAACTATCCACTGCTTATGGCCGCGTGGAAGCTCGCTCCCGCAATTGCAGCGGGCTGTACCTGCATACTCAAGCCCGCCGAACAAACTCCGCTCACCGCTCTCGAATTCGCGAAATATTTCGAAGACTGCAGCCTGCCACCAGGCGTTGTCAACATCATCACCGGCTTCGGCGAAACCTGCGGCGCCCCACTCGTTCAGCACCCCGACGTAAATAAGATCGCCTTCACCGGCAGCGCCGCCGTTGGCAAGATCATAGTCAAACAGGCTGCCGATACTGTGAAACGCGTTACTCTCGAACTCGGCGGTAAGTCGCCCAACATCTTTTTCGCGGACGCCGATTTTGAAGCCGCCATCGACGGCGCACTCTTCGGAGTCTTCATCAACCAAGGCGAAGTGTGCTCCGCCGGCAGCCGCATCCTGGTCCAGAAATCGATTTACAAAAAATTTGTCGAAGCTATGGCCGAGAAGGCGAAGAAGATCAAGCTCGGTCCGCCGCTCGAACGTGAAACCAAGATGGGACCGCTCGTCAGCAAAGAACAATACGACCGCGTCAACTCCTACATCGAGATCGGCAAGAGAGAAGCGAAGCTTACTTCCGGCGGCGGACGTCCGGAAAAAATCGGCAAAGGTTATTACGTCCAGCCCACAATTTTCTCCGACGTCTCTAACTCCGCCCGTATCGCCCGTGAAGAAATCTTCGGCCCCGTCGCAGCTGTGATTCCCTTCGAAGACGAGAAGGATGCGCTGAAAATAGCGAACGATTCTCCCTACGGCCTCGCTGCCGCCGTCTGGACGCGCGACATTTTCAAAGCGATGCGCGCCGTGAAAGCCCTGCGCGCAGGAATCGTTTGGGTAAACCACATGCAGCCAACTTACGTCGAAGCTCCTTGGGGCGGATACAAGCAGTCCGGCTTCGGCCGCGAACTCGGCCCCTGGGGCATCGAAGAATATCTGGAAACTAAGCAGGTCTACATCAACCTGAACGAGCAGCCAATCGGCTGGTACTGAAATGTTGTCATCCTGAGCGAGGATTGATCTTCGCGCCAAAGCGCGAAGATCAACCGCAGTCGAAGGATCCCAATGCGCATGGAAACGCCTGTGGCTATTTATAGCGTTCTCACGAGAAATTGAGATGAGCACGATCCAATTACGCACCCCGATCCCTGGCCCCAACTCCCGCGCGCTGGCCGCCCGCCGCGCCCAAGCTGTGCCCCGCGGGCTTTCTCACGGCACGCCTATCTATGTGGCTAAAGCGGAAGACGCGTGGCTCGAAGATGTCGACGGCAACCACTACTTCGATTTCGCCGGCGGTATCGGATGCGCTAATGCCGGCCATCGCCAGCAACCCGTAGTCGACGCGGTGCGTGCTCAACTCGAAAAATTCCTCCACACCTGCGTCCAAGTCACGCCCTATGAAGGCTACATCCGCCTTGCCGAGCGCATGAACGAAGTCACGCCCGGCAAGTTTCCAAAGAAGACTCTCTTCGTTAACAGTGGAGCCGAGGCCAGTCGAGAACGCGGTAAAAATCGCACGCGCGTATACGAAGCGTCCTGCGATCATCGCTTTCGAAGATGCCTTCCACGGCCGCACCATGATGACGCTCGCGCTCACCAGTAAAACGCATCCTTATAAAGCGGGATTCGCGCCGTTTCCGGGCGAGGTTTATCGCGTCCCATTCGCGTATTGCTATCGCTGCTCATACAACCTGAAATATCCGGCGTGCGATCTCTACTGCGCGCGCCATCTCGAGGATACTTTCAAACGAGTCGTCGCCAATGAAGAAGTAGCCGCGGTGATTGCCGAGCCGGTTCTCGGCGAGGGCGGATTTATCGCTCCGCCTCCTGACTATTTCAAAGTGCTCATCGAGCTGTGCCGCAAATATGGCATTCTGTTTATCGCCGACGAAGTTCAATCTGGCTTCGGGCGCACCGGCACTCTATTCGCCAGCGAACGCTACGGCATCGAGCCCGACTTGATCGTTACCGCGAAATCGCTCGGTGGAGGCTTACCGCTCGCCGCCGTTACCGGCCGCGCCGAAATCATGGACGCGCCCGCACCCGGCGGGCTTGGCGGCACGTTCGCCGGCAATCCTCTTTCGTGCGCGGCGGCACTCGCTGTTCTGGATCTATTTGAAAAAGAAAATTTGCTAGCCCGCGCCAACGAACTCGGCGATCGCTTCCAGCGCCGCGCCGGCGAATGGCAGCGCCGCTGGTCGATCATCGGTGACGTTCGTGGCCTCGGCGGCATGCAAGCCATCGAACTCGTGAAGTCGCAGGAATTAAAAATTCCGGCAACAGAAGAAACCAAACAGATCACGCAGTATTGCTACGAACACGGCCTGATCACGATCACTGCCGGTTCCTACTCCAACGTGATTCGAGTCCTTGTGCCGCTGGTTGCAACCGATGAGCAAATGGATGAAGGTCTCAACGTGCTGGAGTGCGCCCTGGCTGCGGTCTGCGACAAGAAAGGCGCAGTAGCGCAATTGGTCTAAGAGCTTTGTCGTCACGTTTTGTCATCCTGAGCGAGGACTGTCTATCGCGCGTCAAGCGCGAAGGACAGCCGCAGTCGAAGGATCCCTATAAGCATTGGTATCATTGATTGAGTGCATGCAACTCTTCGCGATAGCAGAGGCAACCCCATGACGACAGTCGCCGCCCCGCCAGTCATTAAGCTCACCAACTACATCAACGGCCGTTGGACCGATTCGTCAGCGAAAGAATGGCGGGACGTCGTCAACCCCGCGACCGGCGAGATTCTTGCGCAGGTTCCGCTAGCTGATTCCACCGAAGTCAATCAGGCCGTAGAAGCCGCAGCCGCAGCCTTCCCTGAATGGCGCCGCACTCCGCCCGAAGACCGCATTCAGCCATTATTTAAGCTGAAGATGCTGCTCGAAGATCACATCGACGACATCGCCCGCATCATCACACAGGAGAACGGCAAGACTTTCACTGAAGCCAAAGCCGAGATGCGCCGCGCCATCGAAAACGTCGAAGTCGCCTGCGGCATTCCCATGATGATGCAAGGCTACAATCTCGAAGATGTCGCCCGCGGCATCGACGAGATGATGATTCGTCAGCCGCTCGGCGTCACTGCCGCAATTGTTCCTTTCAATTTCCCCGGCATGATCGCGTTCTGGTATCTGCCCTACGCAATCGCTACGGGAAATACGTTTATCCTCAAGCCATCCGAGCGCGTTCCCCTCACCATGCGCTACATCTATGAACTGCTCGAGAAAACCGGGTTGCCCAAAGGTGTGGTGGGCCTGATAAACGGCGGTAAAGCCGCAGTCGATGCGCTGCTGGATCATCCAAAAGTTCGAGCGATCAGCTTCGTCGGATCGACTCCGGTCGCGAAATACGTTTACTCGCGTGCCGCCGCCAACGGAAAACGGGCTCAGTGCCAGGGTGGAGCGAAGAATCACGTCATCGTTCTCCCCGACGCCGACATGCCCATGGCTACGCAGATCATCAGCGACAGCGCCTTCGGATGCGCTGGCCAGCGTTGTCTCGCCGTGTCTGTTGCCGTGACAATAGGTGAAGCGCAAAAAACCTTTCGCGACTCGATTGCCGACGCCGCTTCCAAACTTAAAGTCGGCAACGGTCTCGACAAAGACGTGCAGATGGGTCCAGTGATCACGCCGCAGAGCAAAGACCGAGTCGAATCGCTCATCGCCCTCGGCGAAAAGCAAGGCGCAAAAGTTCTGCTCGACGGCCGCAACACAAAGATTCCGAAATATGAATCCGGCAACTTCGTAAATCCCACCATTCTCGACGACGTTCCCGCAGCCAGCGATCTTAACGACACAGAAATATTCGGCCCCGTGCTGAGTCTCGTCCACGCAGACAGCATGGACGACGCTCTTGCCTTCCTTGAACGCAGCGCCTATGGCAATCAGGCGTCGCTGTTCACTTCGAGCGGATCCGCCGCGCGCCGTTTTCGCTACGAAGCGCCCGCGGGAAACATCGGCATCAACATCGGAGTCGCCGCGCCCATGGCCTATTTCCCCTTCAGCGGATGGAAGAACAGCTTCTTCGGCGATCTCCACGGCCAAGGCCGCGACGCCATCGAGTTCTATACCGACAAGAAAGTTGTTGTCGAACGCTGGGCTAAAGAGCACAGCCGAAAGTTCTAGCAGGCTTCTTCGGATTTATCCTGTGACCTCTGTGTTCTCTGTGGTGAAGAAGTTCTTAAACACAGAGAACACAGTGGATCACGGAGGCCAAAAAGGATTAACTATGACCACCATCGCTGAAACCACTTCCCTGACGGGCAAGGAAATCGTGGATCTCTCGCGCAAGCACACGCTCTACGAATGGTCGGCGCAATCGAAGGTCGATCCGATTCCGGTTGCCAGCGCCAAGGGAATTTATTTCTACACGCCCGAGGGCAAGCGCTTCATCGACTTCAATAGCCAGCTTATGTCCGTCAACATTGGACACGGCGACCCGCGCGTCATTCAAGCGATCAGCGAACAAGCCGCAACGCTTGCGTATGCGAACCCTTTCATGGCGACGGAAGTTCGCGCGCGGCTCGGCGCCAAGCTTGCCGAAATCACTCCCGGCGATATTGACACATTCTTCTTCACCAACGGCGGAGCCGACGCGAACGAGAACGCCATCAAGCTCGCGCGCTTCTTTACTGGACGTCACAAGATCATCGCGCGCTATCGTTCTTATCACGGCGCAACTGCGGGAGCGATCAGTCTCACCGGCGATCCCCGCAGATGGGCCGCGGAACCTGGCATTCCGGGCGTGATTCATGTGCTTGATCCTTATCATGGCATCGAGCGCGGTTGGGAATCGGCGGAATCTTCGCTTGCCATGATTGAGGAGACGATTCAGCTTGAGGGTCCGCAGACGATTGCGGCGTTCATCCTTGAGCCGGTTACTGGAACGAATGGCATTCTTGTTCCGCCTGACGGATATCTCGAAGGCGTGCGCAAGCTTTGCGACAAGTATGGAATCCTGATGATTGCCGATGAAGTGATGTCGGGCTTCGGACGCACTGGCTCCTGGTTTGCGGTCGATCACTGGAAGGTTGTTCCCGATCTGCTTTGCATGGCGAAAGGATTGACTTCCAGCTATCTTCCTCTCGGCGCTGTGGGCATGCGGCATCACATCGCGCAGCATTTTCAGGACAAGGTGTTTTATGGAGGGCTGACTTACAACAGCCATCCCATGGGCTGCGCGGCGGCGCTGGCGACCATTCGCGTCTATGAAGAAGATGGCCTGATCGACAACGCGAAAAAAATGGGCGCGATTTTGACGCAACTTGGGACCGAACTGCATGCGAAGCATCCGTCGGTGGGAGCGGTGCGGTCGATTGGTTTATTTGGCATCGTCGAACTGATTCGCAATCGCAAGACGCGCCAGCCGATGGCTCCGTTCAATGGCACGTCCGATGAAATGGCCGCGCTCGGGCGCTTCTTCCGCGAGCAGGGGCTTTACACGTTCGTGCGCTGGAACACTTTCTTTACCAATCCTCCGCTGTGCATCAACGAACAGCAACTGCGCGAAGCGTTTGCCATTATCGATTGCGGGCTGGAGATTACGGATAAGGTTGTGAGCTAATAGCTGGTACCGCGTTGCTCGTGTGGGGCGGACACTACTGTCCGCCTCTTCCCATCTGCACGGCTGCCGATCTTCCCGCGACCCTTTTCGGGCATCGGAGCTTGGTTCGTGGGGTACCCTCCCCCCTATTCCATGGTCTATGGGGAATCATAGGGTGAGCAGGAAATTCTACGCAAAATCCGTTTTTCAAAGAGCTTAGAGGTCAAAATACGTGAAGCAAAGGAGTTGGCCCGCGCTGGACGACGACGAATCATGGTGCCGCTCTGCCTTCGCTTTGATGATCAGTGGTTGGGGCTGTGGATGAAAAGGTTAGATGTCACAGAGCTGGAGCGCTGAACGGTATGTAAAACGGGGCCAGCTGGTTGTCTATTCTTGCTCGTCGTTAGCTGCCTGCCCCGGCGCGGGTTTTTTCGGGGGGTGGACGTTCGGAGTCCCGTCACGGGCTGGGGTCTGCCCGCTGGCGACTCGCGCGGGCACCGCATGGAAACGGCCGTCTCCGGTCCTCACCATTTGGAAGGTTTCGGGCCTGCGGTGTACCGCCACATTGCGCTTATCCTGGGCGGCGCGCAGCCGTGTTTCGAGTTCGTTTCGTCTTATTTCGAGAGCGTGGTATCTGCCCTCAAGCTCTCCGACTCGCATCGAGAGGCTCGCGACCAGTTCTAGTTTCTGTTCCTCTTGGCCCAACTCGTGGGGCTGCGCCCTTATTTCTGTGAGCCTGTTATTAATTGCCTCTATCTCAGCGCGGGTTTTGATTGTCTCAGCGTCCGAGGACACAAGTTGCACCCGAAGGTTGTTGATGAACTTCTCGCTGTGCAAAGCCGTCTGAAAGCGAATCCGGCTTTGCTCATCTAATTTCCGGACCTCGCGTATCTCGTCGATTGCTCCTTGGTCGACTTGTTCCTTGAGGTGTTCCCTCGCGTACTCCATAAATTGGTCGGACACATACATATAGAAGCCTACGCTCGCTTTTTTCCATATCTCTTCAATCAACTCGGGATTAGGCCCAATAATCTTGCCTTCGTGTCGCCACCACCAGTCTTCCTTAACGTCGTCAGTCACAATGATTATTGGCACTTTGTCTGCGATTGCCTTGTCCATTACCTGATACCACAGCACCAGGTCGCCGAAGGCTCGCTGACCATCTTTGGATTTCGCGTCCTTGAACCCAGGCGGCGTTGATTTGGCATACCGTTGCTCCCCGTCTTTATAAATTTGTGCCAGCTTTTCTTCGGAGTACGGCGGCCCAACTTTTCCGGCTAGGAGCTTCGTCAGTATCTCTCGGACATCATCCTTTTCGACTAGGTTGGGATGTTTCTGAAGGGTCCCTTTCAGCGTCTCAACCTGAGCCGCAAGCGCTTTATCTATGGGCTCTAGCAATTTACTGGTATTGATAAGCGTGTGCCGCTTGTAGCTTCTCACTTGGGAGTCCAGTTTCTTCTGGGTCTCTAACAGTAAGCGTTCTATCTCCGTATACGCTTCTCTTTGGGCGGAAATGACTTCGAGACGGTTGCGTTGATACTCGAGAGCCGCTTGGTGAGGAACCCAGAGTCGTCCCTTGATCCTTTGGAGTATGTCTATAAGCTTCTTGCGTGTCTCCTCTGTATAGCGGTAAAGATTCAGGAGGACATTCGCGTCCAGTACGAAGATGCACTTATCCCATAACTGGTTGAACTCGGTTTCTGTGGGTCGGTAATAGCCGACAAATGTCTTTCGCACCGTCGAGGTCCTCCAAAAAAGGGGCCACGGCCTAAGCCGTGGCCCCCTCACAGTCGGGTTCCTTTTTACACTTTGGCGGGAGGAAATGCCAAGTATCTTTGCGGCATCGGGTTACCGAAGGGGGCTGAAGCCCGTATTCATCTGGGAGCTTACCGCGGCGCTGAAGCGCCGCTCTTCCACGGTGCTGCGTGGGCTCGCGTCGGGATCAATCAAGACCAACTGCTCGGTCAACGGCAGTCAGAACCAAGAGCAAGGTCAAAGGCAACGGACAGGAGTGTCCGTTCTACACGAACGTAGGTGCTTCGCCTGACAGCCGAGGGCGGGTGTGCACACATGGGAGCGGGTCGCGAGCGGGCGTCGGGATGAGGGTAGGGATCCTTCGACTACGCTGAGGGATTCGCTTGGCGAATCTCTCGGCTTCGCTCAGGATGACAGCGTAGAGAAGGCCACGGCGCTGCCGTGGCCCCCTCACAGTCGGGTTCCTTTTTACACTTTGGCGGGAGGAAATGCCAAGTATCTTTGCGGCGTCGGGTTGTCGCGGGGGCTGAAGCCCGATTTATTGTGGGGCTTTACGCGGCGCTTAAGCGCCGCTCTTCCACGGTGCTGCGTGGGTTCGTGTTCGGGATTGATCAAAACCAACGGCAAGATCAAAACCAACGGCAAGGTCAAGGGCAGCGGGCAGGGGTGCCCGCTCTACACTTGCTGGGCTTCGCTTCGCGGCGCGGACAGGCGGGGGCTGCTGTTCGCACACGGGCCGGGTGCGAACGGGAGTCGGGAGGAGGTAGGGATCCTTCGACTACGCTGAGGGATTCGCTTCGCGAATCTCTCGGCTTCGCTCAGGATGACAAGGTAAAAAAGGCCACGGCATTGCCGTGGCCCCCTTCACAGTCGGGGTTCCTTTTTACACGTTGGTGGGAGGAAATTCCAGGTATCTTTGCGGCGTCGGGTTGTCGCAGGGGCTGAAGCCCGATCTATTGTGGGGCTTTACGCGGCGCTGAAGCGCCGCTCTTCCACGGCGCTGCATTCGGTTCGTGTTCGGGATCGATCAAAACCAACAGCGAGGTCAACGGCAGTCAAAACCGTCATCAAGGCCTGAGGATGCGCTCGATTTGGCGGCCCACTTCTTCATGCGACACGAACTTGCCCGCGTCCAAAGAGGCCACGCCTTTTTGCACTTCTCGCCTGAACCATTCGTCATGGCGCAGGTAGTCCGCGACCAACTCCTCGACGACTTGATTCGCCGCCTTGCCCGCTTCGGAAGCAATTCTCACGAGGCTCGCTTCAAGCTCAGGCGCTAGGGAAATTTCCATAAATATTATTGTAGGCGGGGAGCCTCAAATTTCCAATTGCTTCGATTCCTGGGGACAATCTCGGGTGCAACACTTTGGCGGCTAAAGCCGCTGGTTATTTTTTTGGCCAGATCACAGCGCTGAAGCGCTGCGCTACCCAAACGCGAACGGCGGGTTCCCCTCGACTCGCTCAGAGCAGGTTCCCTTCGGCTCCGCTCAGGGCAGGCTCTCGCCCGCCTGCGGCGCGCTCGGAATGACAATCCTAATTTTCGGAATGACAAGCCTAATTTAATGGCAATCCTGTTTAATGACAATCCTGTTTTATGCTGGGCGTTGTGTGCGCGGGGATCAGGCGCGCCAGATGTGTTGTTGGGCGTCGAGCGAGGAGAACATTACGGGCTCGTGGTGCACTTTGGTGGCGTGCTGGTTGATGGCGGTGGCGGCCTGGGTGCGGAGGTTGCCGTCGCGCGGGTCGAAGTCGAGCGTGGTGACGTGGTGAGCGCAGTGCGAGCAGGTGAACTTCATGCCGCCTTTGATGCGTCCGATGGTGTAGAGGCGTTTCACAAGTTCGAGTGTAGTCCTTTGCGCGAGGATGGAAAGGCACGGGGGTGGGGCAGCGAAGGTAATGAGGGGGGAGTTCCAAAATGGGAACGGGTTCGCTCGCCGACGGGCAGCCGAGGTCGGCTGTCTCCGCATGAGTTGTGGTGGTGCAGGGCGAAAGCAGGTTCCTCCGCTGCGCCGTCCCCTTCGCCTTCGCTCAGGGTCGGGCTTCGGTCGGAATGACAGAGTTTAGTGAGAGGCGCGTCGACACTACTTCGCCAGGCGATTGTATTTTTTCAGGACTTCGCGGAGGCGGTCGTGAGGCAGGGCGATCACTTCGTGGTCGTCGATGCCTTTCATGGTTTCGGCGGCGACCATGGCATTGATACGGCTTCTTCGGTGGCTTGGACTGTCGCGAGGAAGATGGGATCCAGCGAATCATTCGGGAAGCATTGTGAGCGGGTGAACGTTATTCGGCTGATTGCTTTTTGGACTCACTGCGCCGGGATTGGCGGTGGAGAAGGCGAGGAAGATGTCGCCGGAGCCGTCGCCGGAGTAGCTGCCATCGCGGCCGAGGCCGAGGGAAACTTTCTTGGCTACGCGTTTTAGTTGTGTGGGAATGAGCGGCGCGTCGGTGGCGACGATGACGATAATGGAGCCGACGTCCTTGCCAGCAATCGCGGGGCTTGATGCTGACTCCAGCGGCCCTTCGGGCCGCCGGACATCCGAGAGGCTGCCCTGAGCTTGTCGAGTCCGAGGTAGAGCCTTGCTTCCTGCGGCCGAATCTGAAGTGTCTTCGTAAGCGGGATGTTCGGGAATTTCCTTGCCCACAGGAACGCCAGCGATGCGGAGCTGCTCGCGGCGTCCGTAGTTGCACTGGACGAGGACGCCGACGGTGTAGCCTCCGGCTTTGGCGTCGAGAACGCGGGATGAGGTGCCGATGCCGCCTTTGAATTCGTTGCAGATCATTCCGGTTCCGCCGCCGACGTTGCCTTCTTCGACGGGGCCGGAGTGAGCAGTGTCGAGGGCGTGCCAGGCGTCTTCGGGGTGGACGTGAAATCCATTGATGTCGTTGAGCCAACCGTCCCAGGTTTCGGCGACAACGGGGAGTGACCACCAATAGCCTTCCATATCAGGCGTACCGTGTTTTACCTTCCAGGCGATGACGGCGTCGCGAACGACGCCGACGCTGTGCGTGTTGGTGATCATCACGGGTCCGTTGAGAAAGCCGGAATCGTCGACCCAGGTTGTGCCGGTCATTTCGCCGTTGCCGTTGAGGGTGAACCAGGCGGCGAAAACGGCGTCATTACTGGTTTTGCCGCGAGGATGGATGGCCGTGACTCCGGTACGGACGGGGCCTTTGCCGACTATTAATTTTCCCTGGCCGGAGATGAGCGTGGTGTGGCCGACCTCGACTCCTTTTACATCGGTGATGGCATTGTTCGGGTCCGGGGGTGCCGTCGAAGGGGACGCCGAGATCGCGGGCGCGGGGCTTGGTTTGGGCGAAGGCAGCGAGGGTTAGTGTGAGGATGAGGGCGAGCAGAGTTGGCGTCGAGCTGAATTTTGAGATGGTGGACATTTGGGGCTCTCCAGGGAACGAGGAAGTATAAAGGATTGGCGCACTGACAGGCATTTGGTGAGCGGATGAAACCAGCAGGTTCCTCACCGGGCTTTCAGCCCGGTTCGGAATGACAAAGTTTATTTTTTAAACGTGCAGACACTGCGTTTGGCGGGCGACAACGCGAGAGGGAAAAGCGGCATCGGAGAGCTGTGGGTAAATCGTGAAGGGGCGGAGGTACAATCGCGTGAGAAAAAAATTTCGCGGGGGAAACATGGATAGCTGGAAGAAAGCGGTGTTGGCAGCGTCGGTTGCGGCGGCGACGGTGCTGTTTCTGAAGAAGAAGTATGCCGGGGGCGTGATGGCAGGGGGAGTGGCGCTGGCGCTGTTGTCGGCGGAATATCCGGAAAAGTTTGAGCAGGTGCGAGAGTCGTTGCCGGGCTATTTCGATCGCGGAATGCACGTGATGGAAATGGCGGCAAGGGCAGGCAGACGCATTACCGAAGCGGCAGGGCAGAGCGCGATGGATGCATGGGAGGAGATGTAGGCCGGCGCTCCGGACTTCTTGAGCTCAAGCCGGTTTACTCGATGCCCAGTTGTTTTTTGGCGTCAGGGCTGAGGCGTTCAGGAGTCCAGGGCGGGGTCCAGACTACGTTTACCTTGGCGTCGCGAATGCCAGGCAACTGCTCGAGGCGTGATTTGACTTGGGCGCTGATGTTCACGTGCTCGGGGCAGCCTTGTGAAGTCAGGGTCAGGTCGACCGTGACGTCTTGTTTGGCTTCTTCAGCACCCTCGGTTGGCGCGGCGGCGAACTGAACGGAATAGATGAGGCCGAGGTCGACGATGTTGACGGGGATCTCGGGGTCGTAGCAACTTTTCAGAGCGCTTAGGACGTCTTGTTCGGTGACTGTGGGCATCGGGTCTATTTCAGTTTACCTTAAAACCTTTACCACAGAGGCCACAGAGATCACAGGGTAAAGCAATTTCATGATGAGCGAACAGGCGAAGAAGAGGATTCAGATTGCGCTGGCGCTGGCTATTGTGGTAGCGGGAGCGCGGGCGGGGTACATCCTTTACCAGCGCCATGAGGATTATGTTGCGGCGCAGAGGCAGCAGGTGGCGAAGAATGCCGGGTACTCGAATGCGGAATACTATGTGACGCCAAAAAAATTGTATCCGTTTGATTTGAAGTCGGCGAGGCAGTTGATGGATCAGCCGGTTTGGGTGAAGGAAGGATATCGATATACCTATTATCCGTATGATGCGGCGCGGAAGAAAGTTGACTTTGGCCATGAGGCTGGGCTGCTGTTGCCGATCGAGCAGTTGGAGATTAAAGATGTGGTGACGGATATCCCCAGTGGAGCAGGGAATCGGCGGCAGGTCATGGCAGTGTTTCAGAAAGACGGGAAAAGCTATGCGGTGCCGATCGGGCTCGAGGATGACGGGCAGTACAAGATTTATTCGGATGAAATGTTTTATGTGCAGGATCCGCATGAGTTGTATAAATTTTGGCCGGCTGAAGTGTGGCAGGCGATTGGACAGCATCAGGTGAAACCGGGAATGGATGAACTGCAAGCGGTTTTTGCCGTGGGCATGGGAGTGCCGGATGCGGGGGCTTCTTCGGACGATAAGACGGTGAGATATCCGAATGGAGGAAAGCCGCTGGTGGTGAATTATCAGGGTGGGAAGGCACGGGAGGTTAAGCCGGGGACTTGAGAGAGTCAAAATCCCCACCCTCTCGCAAAAGGCGCGAGAAGGATGGGGCACCCGGTTCAGATTCTTAAGAGCTTCATTTAACTTGGGACAGCGCTTTAGAGACTTCGTTGATGTCGGGGACGACGGGGATGTCGTAGTTTTTTTGCCAGGCGAGTTTGCCGTTCCGGTCGATGATGAAGATGGCGCGGCCAGTAATGCCCTTGTCTTCCAGATAGACGCCGTACTTGGCGGCGACCGCGCCGCGGGGATGGAAATCGGCGAGCAGTGGATAGTGGATTCCCATCTTGTCAGCGTAGGCCTTGTGCGACCAAACACTGTCGACGCTGAGGCCGAGGACTTGCGCGTCGAGCTGATCGAATTGCTTTTTGTCATTGACCATGCAGGCGTGCTCTTTGGTGCAGACCGGACTCCAGTCGAGTGGATAGAAGACGAGCACCACGTTCTTTTTGCCGCGGTAGTCGCTGAGTTTTACTTCTTTCTGATCTTGGTCTTTCAATGTGAATTCGGGCGCTTGCGCGCCGACATTCGGTGTCATAGTTCCTCCGTATGCAATTCCATAATAAGTTCTCTTCCATCATAAACCGAGGATTGGCTTATTGAGTGGCCAGTGATCGAAATACCTCGCTCGGGCGACGGGTTCGCTTGGGCGCAAGGGATCCTTCGACTGCGGCAATGCTTCGCATTCGCGAAGCACTGCCTTCGCTCAGGATGACAGAGTTGGAAATGGGCGCTCAGGATGACAGAGCTGGAAATATCATCAGGACGACAGATCCAAAAATCATTTGACGATGGGCGAGTCCGGACCGGCGGGTTTGTCTTCTTCGGCGTGGATTTTGCCGTCGTCTTCGGCGTAGAAGGAGCGGTGTTCGGCGTCGAGATGCTGGGGCGTCATGGTCAGGATGAAGCTGTCTTTCTTGCCTTTGAAGCTGGCTAGGTAATCGCCGCGGTCGGGGTTGACCATGCGTTTGGTGAAGGAGCCGGAGTGGACCAGTTCGTTCAGAGAAGTCGCGAAGTGGCCGTACTGCTTCTGAAAGCGGTGCTGGGCGCGGATTACGACGCGCATATAGGCAAGAGCGGCGGCTTCGGAATCAGAGCGGGCGGGGTCGCCGGGAAATTTTGGTTTATAAGTTGAGGCGGGGGTTTGGGCGGCGAGCGGGGGAGCCAGCACAAATAAATTGGTTAACGTTAATGCAATACCGATCGTCAGGGCTAACAAAGAGGTAGAACATTTTCCCATGCTGATTCTTCTCCGCAAATGACTGGTACAAGAAATAACCGCCAATTTCGGCGGTGAAAGATTCCTTTTGGGACGCTTTTTCATGTTACTCCCGTAATTCGACTTCGGTCACGTTCTCTTTGCATTGCGAGGAATTGCCGCTATGCTTTTGTTACGTAATTACGCCCAACAGGGAAACCTAATGAAAGCAGCCGTAGCGAGAAAACCGATTATCAAGATTGCCGTAGTGGAAAGCGATCCCCTGCGGTTTGTGGGATTCCGCGCCTTGTTCGATACCGAGCCTGAGTTCGAACTGATCTCCGCAGGCCTGCCTGAGATTTCCACGTTGCAGGATGTCGACCTGATCCTGCTTGGAAACCGCTCTGGCCAGAATCTGTTTGATGTGATGGCGAGCCTGAAGGCGACGCGTCCGGATCTGCGCATTATTGTGACGGGATCGGGAGTGGACGAAGAGACGATTCTTAAAGCGATCGCTTCGGGAGCCAAGGGTTATGTGGACGAGGCGGCTTCGCCGGCGGAGTTCGCGCAGGCGATTCGCATCGTGAGCCAGGGATCGGTGTGGGCGCCGCGCCGAGTGCTATCCATGTTTATTGAGCGGGTATCGTCGGCGCCGGGAAGGATTTTTCCCGCGGGGCGCGTGACATTTACCGATCGCGAAAAAGAAGTGCTGGAGATGTTGGTGGCGGGACGCTCCAACAAAGAGATTGGCGCACAGTTAGGAATTGAAGAGCGTACGGTTAAGGCGCATGTGGCGAAGTTAATGCGCAAGGTGGGCGTGCAGAATCGGATTGCGCTTTCGGTGCACGCGATTACGCATTCGCTGGTAGCGGCGAAGTAGGGTAGTTTTTGGCTGCTGGCTACGCGCTTCCGGCTTAGTAACTTTGGAGCCGTGACCTCGGTAATCTTGCAGGGAAATTGAGTGCGCGGCATACTCGGTTCACCTACCACAGAACCTGGGAGACGGGGTTGAGAGTGGCGATTAGGGTCACTGCTTTCAGCCCCGATTTTTTTGCCTTCCAAAATTCCATCCTTTTCTGAACTTGATTTCTTCCAGACTCGACGCTTCGTGGTTGAGCGTTCCTGACACGCGGGGGCGAGGTTCGTTTACAATCCAAAGCAACAGATCCCAGAAAAATTTTGTGTGGTGAGGAACCATGAAAAAGTTCTTGTTGCTTGCTGTGATTGTTTCTGTCTGTTCTTTCTCCTTTGCGGCCGATGAGGATACGAAGGTTTCGGACCGCGTAGAAGCGGCGGCCCAGGTGCTAAACGACATTCAGGGTGCGCCGGACAAAGGTATACCCCAAGAGGTGTTGGGGTCGGCAGAGTGCGTGGCCGTAGTGCCGTCGATGCTGAAAGGCGGATTTATTGTGGGCGCGAAGTATGGGCGCGGGCTGGCGAGTTGCCGCACCGCGAAGGGATGGAGTGCTCCGGCATTTTTTGTGGTGACCGGCGGAAGCGTAGGGTTCCAGATCGGCGGCCAGGCGGTGGATCTGGTGATGCTGATTATGAACAAAAATGGGATGAAGCATTTGCTCTCGAGCCAGTTCGCGCTGGGCGCGGACGCTTCAGTGGCGGCGGGGCCCGTGGGGCGCCACGCGGAAGGGAATACGGATTGGAAGATGCGGGCTGAGGTTCTGACTTACTCGCGGGCGCGTGGGTTATTCGCCGGCGTGAGTCTGAATGGAGCCGTCATCAAGCAGGATAAAGACAGCACAAGGGATTTCTACGGGCGCATGGTCCCGTTTAAGACTGCGCTGACCGGAGAGATTGAGCCGCCGCCGGGAGCGAACGCGTTCTTGACGTCGCTGGCGCAGTGGGCGCAGGAAGCGGCAAAGTAGCAGGACAGCATCATGAACCACGAAGGACGCGAAGTTGCACGAAGGATTTTGATTTTTCTTCGTGAACCTTGGTGTCCTTTGTGGTATCCGCACTTATTTGCAATTAAGTTGTGACGGTGGTACCGTCACGCTTCCCCCGATGCGGCAGCGACTTGAGTACGCGGCAGCTTGGCCGTTTATCAAAATCCTTGGTATTTTGCCACGACGGTTGGCCCGGGCCATTGGCATTGGTCTGGCTTGGGGCGTTTATCTTCTGCACGTGCGATTGCGGCATGTGGGCATGCGCAATCTGGCCCTGGCGTTTCCGGAAAAAACTGAAGCGGAGCGGGCGCGGATTCTGCGCGGGGAGTTTGCTTCGCTGGGGCGTCAACTGGCGGAGGTCTGCCACTTCCCGAAGTACACGCTGGAAAATGTTGACCAAGTTGTTGTGTATGACGGGCTGGAAAACTATCAGCAGGCGTATGCCCGTGGTAAAGGAGTGCTGTTTCTGACCGCGCATTTTGGCGGGTGGGAGCTTTCCGCGTTTATGCATTCCATGCACGGGCACTGGATGCATGTGGTGATGCGTGCGCTGGATAATCAGTATCTCGACCGGTTGATTCGCGAGTATCGCACCATGTATGGAAACAAAACCGTGGACAAAGATAATTTTGTGCGTGGGCTGCTTTCGGCGATGCATGCGGGCGAAGTGGTAGGCATGCTGATGGATACCAACATGACTCCGCCGCAAGGGATCTTCGTGGATTTCTTCGGCATCCCGGCATGCACGGCTAGCGGGCTGGCGCGGATTGCGCTGCGCACCGATGCGGCAGTGGTACCGACGTTCACGATCTGGGACGCAGCGCTGGGGAAATACCGCCTGCGGTTTGATCCGGCCGTAGAGTTAGTGCGTACGGGCGATTTGGAGGCGGACATCCAGGCGAACACGCAGAAATTCACGTCGATTATTGAAGAGTATGTGCGGAAGTATCCGGAGCAGTGGTTGTGGGTGCATCGCAGGTGGAAGACGCGGCCGCCGGGGGCGA
Source organism: uncultured Acidobacteriaceae bacterium (assembly GCA_963724815.1). Classification (GTDB taxonomy): domain Bacteria; phylum Acidobacteriota; class Terriglobia; order Terriglobales; family Acidobacteriaceae; genus Sulfotelmatobacter. The sequence goes on along the minus strand of CAVRWS010000016.1, from coordinate 96,457 downwards.
AGGGATTGTACTGAGCCCGCGGGTTCGTGGGCCACACTCGTCCAAAGATTTCAGCCGCAGCCCACTTCTCGCAACGGCGGCGAGAAGTGGGGCATCCGGCTAATCTTAGCCTCGCTTCCCTCCGGTTGCGTGGCCGCGCCCATCACGGACTTCGTTTCCTTTGAAGTGGGCGACCTTATCGACGCGTTTTGAGGGCTCGGCTTTCTCGCCACGTTGCGGCGTTGGGCCTCTATAACCGTGCTCGGGATGGTAGCGATTATTTACGTGTCCCCGGAAGTTATCGGAGCCATGAAACCACGGTCCGGCGCCAATGAAGACGCCACCGGTAAACCATTCCGATCCGTAATAGCCGTAAGGGGCGCAACCATAAGGAGCGGCATCGTAGTAACCATAGGGGCAGTCAGGTGCGACGCCGATTTCGACGCCGATCTGGGCATCTACTTTGGGAGCGGTGACGGTAAAGCACATACCAGCAATCGCAGCAAGGGCAAGAGATGTGAATATCTTCATGAATTCTCCTCAGTTGTAAGGCTGTTGGCGTAGTGCTCTCACACTATTCACACGCTGGAACGGGCGCTGCCCTGAATTGCTCAGTTTTCCAAATCTCCGCCCGAGCGAGACTTGAGTCGACACTTTCGATCTGAATAGGCCGGGCCAGCCTCCAGTTGATCGCTGCCAAAGCCCAAGTGTGGCACCCAATTTAGTCAGACTGCAGACGTGGCCCGCCAGCCACGGATTATTTCGCGGGTTCCCAGCCCTCTGGGAGCATATCGAATGCCAGCGTGTCGCGATAGGCGAACTGATTGCCTTCCAGTACAGCCACCGGCGTCAGCATATGCCAGACGCGATCATCGTCGAAGACGTAACACTCACCCGTTTCGTGCATGGTGAAGCGATCCACTTCGTGTTTGTCATTGTCGCTGATGACGACTTCTCCACCGTGAGCGCCGCAGCGGCCCAGTAGATGCGTCGCGATGTACTTCTCCCCGTCTTTGTGTAAACCCGGAGGGCTGGTGTCGCAGGGCCGCCCTGGCGTAGCTGTGAATCTTATGAGATGGACGTTGACCAGATACCTGGTGCCCACCGCCGAGAGCGGCAGGTATTGCAGGTGGTGAGCAATCATCTTGAGAACGCCTATGGAACCGGCGATTGCCGGGGACAGCGGAGCGTACTCTCGCGGCTGGCCGCCGATGGTCGTGTTGTATTTTTTCAACTGCACGTAAGGCGTGGTCTCTTCGCTCAAGGAAACCTTTACACCACCCTCAACGATCTCTGCCCGGACGCGATTTAAGGAACGATACCTGTCGCCCGCTTCATAGTATTTATCCCGTGGAATAGACCAGGCCGTGTGGGATAACTCTTCCAGCGAGCGCGCTACGTCTGCGTCAACTCTGAGCGGCTGGCGAGTAAATCCGCGCGCGACGAGATCGCTTCGCGACCTCGCATTCGTTGTAACCGGAATGAAGTTGTCTTGGCCCATGGTTGCTCTTCAAAAGCCTGACGATTTGGCCTTTTCACTTCCGTTCTCTATATCCGTTCTCTCCAAGAACCGGATTATGGTGCATTTTAGCGCAGCTTCTCCCTGGTCTTCGTTGGTCCAGTTGAAGCGAAGAGCGCCACGCGGTTCAGCCGTCCCTCCGGGACGGGTTTGGTTTTTCTCGCGGCTGCAACCGGCGTTAAAACGCCGGGCTATTTTCAAACGTCCTCCGGACGTTGGGCCTGTGTTCTCGGATGCGTGTCTGGCGTCCTCCGGAGGTTAGGCGCAAGGACAGTGTCCAATACAGAGTAGCTTGGACCGGCGAGGTGATTCGAGAGGGGTTTGCGCCCGGAGGACGCCTGATAATAGCCCGGCGTTTCAACGCCGGGTCGATCGTCCACGAGGGAGGCGCATCCCGTAGGGATGCATGAACCTATCCCCACACATGCTGCGGATCGTATTCGATGCCATTCTTCTTCAAGAAGGCGACGAACTCATCTTCGAAATTGCGCTTGCGATGGCGCTCTGCCTGATTCTGGATATAGGCAATCGTGTCGGTCTTCTGTGAGACTCCGACGGTAAAGGCGCCGTAGCCTTCCTGCCAGGCAAATTCCGTTTTGAATGTTTCATTCATCCAATGTGACGACGCGCCTTTTACTAATTGCATGGCTTTGGCTAGCGGCATCGTTGCGGGTAACGAGAGCAGGATGTGTACGTGATTTTCAGTTCCGCCGACCATGAGCGCCTTGAATCCGTTCTTGCGGGCGATGCCGCCTAGGAAGGACCAGAGTTGTGGTTGGATCTCGGGCGGGATTAGATTGCGGCGCTGTTTCGTCGAGAAAACGCAATGGATCAATTCGGAAACGTAAGTGTGCGCCATGGGATTCTCAGGGAGATTTCAGGCTTCCCTACGGGAAGCGGTTCGATACCATTACATCGTACCCGGCGTTGAAACGCCGGGCTATTGCCAGGCGTCCTGCGGACGATAATTCGTTCCCATATCGGGCGGGCGATGCTGGGGACGATTCACGTTTATATTTCCGTTACAATCGAGTCTTCCTATGAAAACATTCGAACAGATTGTTGAGCTTGAGAAGCAGTATTTGCTGGGGACTTACAACCGGTATCCCGTTGTGTTGACGCGGGGGAAGGGCGTGTTTCTTTACGACCTCGACGACAAGCGCTATCTCGACTTTGTGTCGGGGTTGGGAGTGAATGCGTTGGGGCATGCGCATCCGCGGATTGTGAAGACGATTCGGGAGCAGGCGGGGAAGCTGATTCACGTCTCCAACCTTTATTACCACGAGTATCAGGGGGCGCTGGCGGAGAAGCTGTGCACGCTGGCGGGCGGGGGTACGGGAGAAAAGTTCCGGGCGTTTTTTCAGAACTCGGGGACTGAGGCGATTGAGGGGTCGATCAAGCTGGCGCGGCTGGCGGGACATCGCGCGGGCGGGGAGGGGAAGTCGCGGCTGGTGGCGCTCGAGGGCTCGTATCACGGGCGGACGTTTGGGGCGCTGTCGCTGACTGGGCAGGAGAAGCATCGCAAGGGATTTGAGCCGATGCTGGAGGAAGTGACGTTTATTGCGCAGAATGATTTGGAAGGGCTGCGGGCGGCGGTGAACGACAACACTTGTGCGATTGTGCTGGAGCCGATTTTTGGCGAGGGCGGAATTTATGAGTGTTCGGTCGAATTTTTGCAGGCGTGCCGTGCGGCGGCGGACCGGCACGAGGCGGCGCTGATTTTTGATGAGATTCAATGTGGGCTGGGGCGCACGGGGACGATGTTTGCGTTCCAGAGTTTTGGCGTGACTCCGGATATTGTAGCGATTGCCAAGCCGATTGCGGCCGGGCTGCCGCTGGGGGCGTTTCTTGCGAAGGAAGAATTTGCTTCGGCGATTTCTCCGGGGCAGCATGGGACTACGTTTGGGGGTGGTCCGCTGGCTTGCAGGGTGGCGCTGGAGTTTTTGGCGATTGTGGAGGATGAAAAACTTTTGGATAACGTGAATAAAGTTGGGGCTTATCTGCAGTCGGAATTGAAAATGATTGTTGAGAAGAGCGCTGCGGCTAAGGAAGTGCGCGGGCGGGGATTTATTCAGGGGATTAATTTGGAGATTCCGGCGCGGCCGATTGTGGATGAGGCTTTGAGTGAGGGCGTGCTTTTTAATTCGACGCACGATACGGTGGTGCGATTTTTGCCTCCATTTTTATTAGAGGAAAAGCACGTCGACAAGGGGATTCGGGTGCTGAAGAAGTTGTTGAGGAAGAAGCGGAAGGCGGCGGCTTAGTGGGGTTCTCGATAAGTGTCGAGGAGATCAAAAGCTTGAATCGCAGAGGACGCGGAGAAGAGGCCGCAGTGTTCGCAGAGGGAACCTTCGACTGCGCATCAGCTTCGCTCGGATGACAATCCTTATTAGGCGACAAGTAATTAGGCGACAAGAAAAAACGGGGAGCCGAAGCTCCCCAAGTGAAGCGAACAGAGGCGATGTTCATTTAGATAGAATCGGGTGGTGGGGAAAAAGTTGTCCCGGAAACTGGAGGAATTAACGGATCCGGCGGCGCAGCGGGGAGATTCTACCGCGCCGTTTTCGGGATTCAGTCCGGGAGTTGAAGAGTGCTGGATGGATTTCGACGGCGCTCGTATGCGGTACTTGCGCACAAGGTCCCCACTTCTCGCAAAGGACGCGAGAAATGGGGCACCCGCAGTCTCACCGGCTCCGGTTTTGATTCTTTTACACGGGCTGCTGGGGTATTCATTTTCGTGGCGATTTACGATGCCGGCTCTGGCGCCTTATGCCACGGTGTACGCGCCGGATATGTTGGGAGCGGGGTTTTCGGATCGTCCGGCGGGGATTGACCACTCGATGCGGGGGACGGCGCGGCGGCTTCTGCGATTTATCGCGGGATTGGGAGTGACGTCGTTTGATTTGCTGGGGACTTCGCATGGCGGGGCGGTTGCGATGTTTGCCGCGGCACAATGTCTGGACGCGAATAGCGGGCTGCGCTTGCGGCGTTTGGTGCTGGTGGATCCGGTGAATCCCTACTCTGCGCACGGGCGGAGGTTGGCGCCGTTTTTCGGCAGCAATTTTGGCGCCGGGTTGTTCCGGGCCACGATTGCGCGCACAGGTTTTTCGTATCCGTATTGGCATTCGCGAATGTATGGCGACCGCAGACGCATTCCTCCGGATGCGCTGGCGGGTTATATGGCTCCGCTGGCGAAGCCGGGATTGTTCGAACACGCGCTGAGCATTGTGCGGACCTGGACGCAGGACCTGCGTGAATTAGAAGCGATTTTGCCGGAACTGGCCGGTGTTCCGACACTCTTGATGTGGGGGAGCAAGGACACGGCGGTGTATGCTTCGTCGGCGGAGCCGCTGAGAAAATTCTTTCCGAATTCTGAGCTGGTTGTTTTTCCGGGGATCGGACATCTGCCTTACGAAGAGTGTCCGGAGGAGTTTAACCGGGTGCTAATTGAATTCCTGACCAGTGAGAAGGTCCCGGCCAGGACCTATTGACCCCCTGGGCTTGGGAGGGGTCGCCGCGCGTTGCTCGACTTGGACGGCCGAGAGCCTGCCCTGAGCTTGTCGAAGGGGCGGCTGTCCCCACATAATCTCCACATAACTGCTATTCCGTTCTGTCATGACTCACCATATTATTGCAGTGCTGCGTGACGCGCTGGTGCACTACGGATACTGGGCGGTGGCGGCGGTGTTGTTGCTGGAGAATGCAGGAGTTCCGGCGCCGGGAGAAACCGTGCTGTTGCTGGCAAGTTTTCTGGCGTACTCACAGCGCGAACTGCAACTGCCGTGGATCATTCTGGTGGGGACGTTGGCGGCCACGGTGGGAGATAACTTTGGGTACGCGCTCGGGAGCTATGGCGGGCGTCCGCTGCTGGAACGCTATCGAAACGCGTTTCATGTTAGTGATGGTGCGGTCGCGAGGGGCGAGAGGCTCTTCCAACGGTATGGGTCGGTCACGATTTTGGGTTCGCGATTCGTGTTTGGGATGAGAGTGATTGCAGGACCGATGGCCGGAATCCTGCGCATGCCGTGGAAGAGTTTTGCGGTTTTTAATTTGCTGGGAGCAGCGTTATGGGTGAGCGCGATCTCACTTGCGGGATATTTTTTTGGAGGCCGCTGGCGACTCCTGATTTATTACATGAAGCGCTTTGACCAGGTTCTGGCTGTAGTTTTCGTTTCATTTGCCGTCATTGTGTGGTGGAGAAATCGCAGTGCGCGGAGCATGTAAGGCAGCACCTTAAGAATCAACTTAGGTACCGCAGGATTCCAAGGGTGGCGGCTTATACTGTGCGGGTGCCTCGGGCGTACCGGCGTGAGTACAGGGACGTTAGGCATTGATTTCACAGGCGGCGTCCGCGCCGGAATTCGGACGAGGAGGAATATATGAAGCGAATTGGGTTCCTGAGTTTAGTAATCCTGGCGATGCTCGTGTTAACTCTGGCCTTCTCTGCAGCGGCTAGTCCAAAGGCGCCGGCGGCTGCCGTGGCGGTAGCTCCCGCAAGTCCAGCGGCTGCTGCACCAGCTCCCGTACCTCCGCATCCGCGAGTGCACGAAGCAATCGAAGCGATGCGTAGCGCCCGGGACCATATGTCGCATGCCGAGGGCGAGTTCCATGGCCATCGCGCCAAAGCAATTGAGCACCTGGATGCGGCTATTCACGAAGCAGAAGAGTGCATGCGGGAGCCGTAGAATCGTGAACAATAAAAATTCAGGCGGCGTCGAAGAGACGCCGCTTTTTTATTTCAGTTGCCGCTGCGGTCGCAGATGGGGCCCAATCCGGAGTTTCAGTGATTGTGGAAGGTATATCCAACCGAGAAGGTGGCGCGGTACACATTGTCGGAGTAGAACTCCCGATTGTTCTGGATGTGATAGTAATGAATTTCCGGGCGGATAAAAATGTGCGGGATGCGGTGCCAAACGTAGTAGCGGACACCCAAACTGGCGTGCTCCATGAAATGATCGCTGCTTACGTAACAGGTGCCCGCAACTCCCGTGCAACCCGTCATTCCCGGCAGATAGAAGCGGTTGCTGTCAATTCCTACGCCCGCCATTAAGTCCAGGCTGAGTTTCTTTCGGATTTGCGGCTCGTAGAGCGCATTGACGTCCATAAAAATCGGGCGGTAGCTTTCGTAGCCATCGTAGCTAACTTTTTTATATTCCCAGGAAGTTTCTGCATTGAAGCCGAGCCGATTCTTGACAAAGGCGTCGAAGCTGACGCTGGGGAATACCCCGCCTTTTTCCTGGGGAGGGATCAGCGCCTGGGACGCATTTAAGTCTTTGAAGGCGAGCAGCCTGCCGTAGCCGACGGCTATGTCCATCTGCTGAATTTGCGCCCCAGCGAAAGCAGCGAAGAACAGTACAATACACGCGGACGCGGTGCGCGCGAGCCTTCTCAAATACAGCCCCCTTTAAAATTCATTCAGGATTGGAATCAATGCGCCGGAATTGTGGCGTTCGGCGCGCCAGTCCCAGTGGTGGGCGAGTGCAAAACCTGCCAACTCTGGTAACTAGCTGCGCCGAAGCCAAAATACACGATCACGCGGCGGAGTCAAAATCTAGTCGCCGCCGATGGTATAGCCGATCGAGGCGCCTACGCGAAACAGATTGTCGGTGCTGAAATAGCCGCCGTTGTTGATGTTGTTGTTGTTCACAACGTGATAGTAGTGAATTTCCGGGCGGACGAAGAAATGGTTCCAGACGTAATAGCGAATACCGCCGCCGAGGTCCACCATGAAGTGATCGTTGCTGGTGTAGTTGCTGTAACCCGTGTAAGGATTCCCGCCCGTGATGTAAGGTACGTAGAAGCGAGTGGCAGCAACGCCGATCCCTCCGAACAGGTCGAGGCCAACTTTCTTGCCCAGCTTAGGCTGATAGAGCGCATTGAAGTCGGTGAGGATGGGGCGATAAGACTCATACCCAAAATAACTTGCCTGGCTCGCCCTCCAAGAGGTTTCGACCATAACTCCAAAATGACGTTTGAAGCCGACGACATCTCCGGCGACTCCAAGATAGGTTCCACCCTTTTCCGCGAGCTGCCCGGACAACACCGAACTGGTGCTGGGCGAAGAAGACAGCAGAGTTCCGCCGAAGAACATGATGTCTCCCTGTTGGGCGGAAGCGAAGTGGCAAGAAAACAGGACAGCAAGAACTGTTGCAAGAAACGCTAACTTTCTCAAGAGAACCTCCAATCAGTTCGTGGTAAGCGATAAGATGCGCTTACTAAATCGTTCGGATGTAACAACAACGGTTACCACCCATCATAATTTCGAAGAGCGTCGGAATTCAACTGGGGAACTTTGTAAAGAAGTGTCAAGCAAATTGCTTGTTTCTTCAATGTTGCGATACCGGCGCGCAACGCGCAATCAAACCCAAGTACGCGCAAGAAGTTGCGGCACGCCGTAAGAATGTTACGGCGAACGCCGACAAGGCCGCCAATTTCCGGCAAAGACAATTGGCGGTTACTTGGATTTCACGCCGCCGGGAGCGCGAATGTGATCGAAGGCGATAGAACCGGGTCCGAGAAAAATCAGGCCAAATGCCACAGCCGCGAGAGCTAACGGGAACTCGTATCCGCCCTGACCCATCAGTCCGTTGTGGAAGTGCACCTTGGCGATAGCGACGGAAAGATCGATGCAGATAGCAAGAGCGGCGACTCGGGTGAATAGGCCGATCAGCACCAGGATGCCGCCAAAGAATTCGGCAAACGCGGAAAGATAGGCGGTCCAGCCGGGAAGTCCGAGGCTGGTGACGAATTGCACGTGGTGATGAAGGCCGCCGAAAACTTTGTGATATCCATGGCCGGTCATGACTGCGCCAAGGGCCAGACGCATTACCAGAAGTGCGAGGGGTTGCAGGCGATCGAGGTAGCGCAAATGAGTTCCTCCGGGAAAAGAATCCATAGATTACAGGAGTGGAGCTGATAGAGGGAAGCTGTACCAGCTATCCGGGAACGCAGCTACGGAGTTTCAGGCTAAAACGTTTTCTGAGCATCCCGTCTTTACGAGACCGTCTTCTAAGTTCGGCCACGTCGTGCCGGAGTGCGGAAGAATGCACGATGATTCAAATGCGGGTAGGGGGTTCGTTTCGTGCTGACCCACTACCCAAATGCGCAGAATCTTGCGCGAGGTGCGAACTTCTGGTAACGTTCTTTCGCCTCAAGATACGGGTTGCCGGTGGCGTCTGAAGCGCTTTTGGGGAATCGGCCTTCCCTCTGGCTCAAAAATTAATTTCAACGGCGTGAGTGGAATCGGCGGGTTTCGTGTTTGCAGTGCATAGTCTTTCCCAGAGCCGTCTTCGCACCGCAGTCCTACAGGTTATTTTCGGGTTTGGGTTGGCATTGAGAATGTTTGACGATCAGGAGGCAGTAATGAATCGCACTTCGACGCACGAAAAGATGCTGCAGTACTGGGTGGTGGCTTTGCTGGTGATCGGGCTCCCCGCGCTGGCGTGGGGCCAACACAAGACGAGTGCGCCCGCGTCGCATGCCAGTGCACCGGCGCAGCACGCGAGCGCGCCTTCGCATTCCTCAAGCCCTTCGCACTCAACGCAATCCCACACAACGCCATCTCGTGGCGCCAGCGCCGGTCACACGACAACAGCCGGCCACAGCAATACGACAAGCCACACGAATACCGCGAGCCACGGAAATACGAGCCACGGAAATACGAGCCACGGAAATACGAGCGCTGGTCACACAACTACAGCAAGTCACGGAAACACGACCGCCGGGCATGCAAACACTGCTGGCCATACCAACACGGCCAGCCATGGGAATACGAATGCTGGGCACACGAATGCAGCCAGCCACGGAAATACAGCCGCGCACGGTAATGCAGCGGCTCACGGAAATACGGCAGCCCACGGAAACGCGGCTGCAAGCCGGGGCAATGCTAGTCGAACTCCTCCCGGCCGGACGGTTTCGTTGAAGGGCGGAGGCCGAGCGAACGTTCGTCCGAATGGCTCGATTCGTTCGATCGACCGTGGTGGCATGCACATTCAGAATGGGGTCCACGGTGGGCGGACGGTGGTGAGTGAACATAATGGAGTACGCGTGGTGAACCGTGGGCGCGGCGGTTATGTGCAACGCGCTTATGTGAACCGCGGCGGCCATGCTTATTACTCGCGGACTTTCTACGATCACGGACATTACCGGGTTGGTGTTTATCGGGGCTACGGTTGGGGCGGACACATGTACTACGGTTATTACCCCCACTATTGGTATCATCCTGGGTTCTACGGGTGGGGCTACCATCCGTGGGGAGCGCCGATTGCCTGGGGCATTGGGGCGTGGGGATGGGGCGGAGCGCCGTGGTGGGGATACTACGGTGGGTGGTGGAATCCTTATCCGGTTTATGCCGCTCCCTACTACTGGCTGACCGACTATTTAATCTCGCAGCAATTGCAGGCGGCGTATGCGGCACGGCAAGAGGCTAATGCGGATGCCATGGCGGCGGATGCGGCAGCCAGCGGCGGTGGCGATGCGGGCGGAGATCCGCCGCCGGCAGCATCGTCGGGCCAAGTGGCGTTGACACCTGAGGTGAAGGAAGCAATTGCGCAGGAAGTGAAGGCGCAACTGGCCGCACAACAGTCGCAGGCAGGGCAGGATTCTGGGCAGGCTTCGGCTGCAGCTCCGGCGTCCTCTACCGACACACCGCCGCCAGCGCTCGATCCGTCGCAGCGCACTTTTGTGGTGGATTCCGATGTGACGGTGGCGGCCAATGGTCAGGAATGCGGCTTGACCTCGGGTGACGTAATCACTCGGCTCACCGATACTCCGGATGGTGACAACCAGGTGACTGCCAGCGTTTCGGCGAGCAAGAAGGGCGATTGCGGTTCGGGACAGACCGTTGCCGTGAAAGTGGATGACTTGCAAGAGATGTACAACCACTTCCAGGAAAACCTGACCAACGGAATGGGCGAACTGGCAAAGAAGCAGGGCACGAATGGCATGCCGAAAGCCCCCGATACCGGCACAACCAATGCCTCCGTGGCACCTCCGCCGCCGGACGATACTGCAGCAAAAACTCTGCAGGACCAACAACAACAGGCGGACCAGACCGAGTCGCAGGTGAAGCAGGAGACCGCGGCTGCAGGAGGCCAGTAAACTAGCGCTCGTTATCGGTGCTGGATAGAGCGCGGCAACTTGACCAATTTGGTTGAAGGGGGGCGCCGGAACAAGGCGCTCCCTTCGCTCTCATCACGGCGGAAACTGTATTGAGAATTCATTCAGAATGCATTTGGGCGTCTGAGTTCCAGGAGAGCTAAATCGGGAGGCTTATTATGTCGCGGAAATTCGGCAGTCTAGTTTGGGGACTCGTGCTTCTGGCTGTCGCAATCTATCCATTCGCCATTGCCAGCGCGCAGGCGCCGGTGTCGGTGCAGGAGCAACTTACGGCGCAGTACAAACTGGTGAAGATGGGCTCGGACACCAGCGGATATTCGGTGGTGGAAAAGGGCACGCTGCTGGCGATTCAGAAAGGCGGGATCCTGGCCGTGCCTTACAGTGACCAGAACGTCCTTTCGAACAAGTACGAAAACGGAACCATTCACGCCCCGAGCGGAATATCGCTGATGGGACGGAAGTCCATCATGGGAAAATTTGGCAAGGAACAAACGACGCATCTGTTTGCCGTCGGCGACAAAGTTTATCCCATGAAGATCGATGTGAACGTTGCGAAAGATGTGGTGACGCTGGAGATCGTTGCCTGCGACACGTGCAACAAGACCGATCCGCCAACCTATAACAAAGCGAATGTGGTCTTTCAGTTCCCGAAGGGATCGCTGGCAAATGGTAGTGCGGGTGGAGTGGAAGACATGATCGGGCAGGTGCTCACCATCAGCAATGACGACGCACAGCAGGATCAGGGTGGTGGACAGCAGGGGGCGGATCAGGGCGGCGGAGGTCAACAGGCTGGAGGACAGGATCAGGGCCAACAGGCGCAACAGCCGGCGGCGGAGCCCCAGAGCATCGAAAAGGGCATGACTCCAGATCAGGTCGAAGCTGCCATGGGGCAGCCTGACAAGAAGGTAAATCTGGGTAGCAAACAGATTTATGTCTACAAGGATTTGAAAGTGACTTTCCTGAATGGGAAAGTTTCGGATGTGCAGTAGGAGGGAACGCACGTTTCTTGAAAAAGATCCCTAACCCTGGGTGTTTGAACTCGGGTCATTCGGCTTAAAGCAACAGCCCCCAGCTGATTTAGTAATGTGATTGACCTGGAGGTGAGAGTGGTTAAAGTCTCTGGGCGCAGCAACTTGAGCCTGCGTCGTAGTACTTCCGTACCGTCTCTAGTACTTCGGTTACCGCTCTTCAAGTGACTCTTCAGCATTCCTGCGGGTGCTACCTCTAATAGTGGCTTATTAGCGATACGCCACAATATATAGAATCTAGCTCGTGTCGTTCCTTCCGCTATTTCCAGAAAAACCTTAAAAAACCCAGTAAAAACCGGAAATTCGCTTTGGGCAGGGGTTTTACCGGGTTGATATATGCTCGGGACACCGAAAGCCCTCTGACAGGCATAGAGGGCGCGGCGTCTCCTGAGATTAGCCTGCGCGGGGGAAATGCGGTGCGGGAGATTTGGCAGGAACAGGGCAAGGGAAATATGGCCGACTCGCGGGAAGTGATGAATATTCGCCAGGCGTCGCAGTATCTGGGAGTGAGTCCGGACACGCTTTACAAGTACGTCGGGGAGCAGAGCATTCCGGCTTTCAAGCTAGGCAATCGCTGGCGCTTCAAGAAATCGAAGCTGGATCAGTGGATGGAAGAGAAGTCGAGTCACATGGAGTCGGGAGCGAAACGGAAACCGAAGGCGGCGATGAAAGCCGCCGGTTCACAGTAGTTGGAAAGGCCGGCGAGACGCCGGCGCTACAAAAACCGGGCAAGCCGGCGCTACGAAAGGGTGGGCACATGTTTGGAATGGGATCGAAGACGATTGTAGGTCTGGATGTGGGCTCTTCCAGCATTAAGGCCGTGGAGTTGAAAAAGAAGGGTGCGCAGATTGAAGTGGCGCATCTGGGACTGGAAATGCTGGCCTCTGACATTGTCGTGGATTCGATGATCGTGGACTCGGGAACGGTATCGAGCGCGATTTCGAAGTTGTTTGCCGACTGCCTGATCAAGACGAAGGCGGTGGCCACGGCGGTCAGCGGACACTCTGTGATCGTCAAGAAAATCTCGCTGCCTTCGATGAGCGATCAGGAATTGGCGGAGACGATCGAGAAAGAAGCGGCGCAGCATATTCCTTTCGACCTGGCGGACGTGAGTCTGGACTACCAGATTTTGTCGGAAGAAGCGGGCAGCCCGCAGATGGATGTGCTCCTGGTCGCGGTCAAGAAGGACAAGATTTTGAACTACACCAACGTACTCTCGATGGCGGGACGCACCCCGGCTATTGTGGACATCGATGCGCTGGCTTTGCAGAACTGCTACGAGTACAACTACCAGCCGGCGCCGGGCCAGGTAGTGGCGCTTTTGAACCTGGGCGCCAGCGTAATGAACATCAACATTGTGAAGGGCACTACGCCGCTGTTTCCGCGCGACGTCAGCGTGGGCGGACATCAGTACACGGACTCGCTGCAGAAGGAACTCGATCTGAACTTTGAAGATGCCGAGAAGTTGAAGCTGGGCGAGAAGGTCGGCACGGTGAGCGAGGACGCGAAGGCGCCGATCCTGCAGCAAGTGACCGAGATCATCGTGCTGGAAATTCAGAAGACGTTTGACTTCTTCCGAGCCAGCGCTGCGGGCGAGCACATTGAGAAAATTTATCTGGCCGGAGGCTCGGCGAAGGTGCCGGGATTGATGGAAGCGTTGCGGCAGGAATTTTCCATGCCGGTTGAATTGCTGAATCCATTCCAACGCGTAGTGCCGCCAGCGGACGGTCCGGGAGCGGAACTGGTGGAGCAGAATGCGGGCCAGCTGGCGGTAGCGGTGGGCTTGGCTTTGAGGAGCTTTGAATCCCTATGATCAAAATCAATCTGCTGGAATCCTCCAAAGGGAAAAACAAGCGCGGCGGCAGCAACGCCCCGTCCATGCCCACGATGGAAATGGGCGATATGGGATCGCCCAAGCTGAAGGTGCTGGTCGTGCTGTTGCTCGCAGGGCTACTCAACTTCGGATACTGGTACCGATTGGACAAACAGGGCAAAGTGATCGCAACGCAGATGCAGGCCGCCGAAAAACAGAATCGCGAACTTAGCGATGTGAAGGCGCGCTACCTGGAACGCCAGACTCAAGCCAACAACTATAAGCGGCGGGTAGATGTGATTGAGCAGCTGCACACTGCGGGTCAGACCGGTCCGGTCAACCTTCTCGCCATGCTGGGTGAGACGGTGAATGGAACCGAGGCGGTTTGGTTGAAGAGCATGGATGACACGGGTTCGAATGTGAGTCTGGAAGGAACTGCGCTGAGCGCAGATGCGGTGGCAAACCTGATCGCAAATCTGCAAAAGACCGGTTTCTTCAAAACGGTCGAGATCAAGGAAACCTACCAGGATGAAACGATTAAGGACATGCAGGCATTTCAATTCACGCTGACCTGCGAGAAGGGAAAGTCCTAGAGGCGCACTTATGGCTAATTTCAGTGAACTGTCGGGCCTGAAGCAATGGGGGGCGGTCATCCTGGGGGGAGCGCTGGTGAGCACTGCGCTGTACTTCACGGTGTTCAAGAACCAGAGCGACAAAAACACGGCGGCACAACATGCGTTGCAGGACAAAGTTCGGGAGAACAACGAACTGGAGTCTTACCGTCCCAAGCTTAAGGACATGGATCGGCAGCTGGCCAACTTGAAGCAGCAACTGGAAATCGAGCGGCGCATCGTTCCGGACGAGAAGCAAGTGGATACCTTCATTGAAACCATGGACGGTGAAGCGGCGAAGGCGGGCGTGGAGCTGCGGCGCTACACCGCCAAGCCCGTTGTCGCCAAGGAGTATTACTCGGAAATGCCGTTCGATCTGGAGTTGGACGGTCCGTATTACTCGATGCTGAACTTTTTCGATCGGCTGGGCAAGCTGGAGCGTTTGGTGAATGTGAGCGGGCTTCTGGTTTCGAATACGAAGAATCCGCAAGGCGCAAAAGCGAAGCATACATATCTGTACGCGCCGAATGAAAGTGTGGTAGCGACATTTACCGCGACCACATTCTTCAGTCACGATCTGGAGCCGGCGGGCGCGGCACCAGGAGCCAAGGCCGCAAGCGGGGGCAAATAGGAATCGCTATGAAGCTAACGACATGCATTCTGGCAGTGGGAATGATGACGGGCGGACTCTGGGCCCAGAATCCCAACATCATCAATAAGGTGCAGGGCACCATGAATGCGGTGCAGCAGAAGAAGACGGATGACTCCAACGCAGCGCTGGGAATTTCCAGCACACCGTCGGCGAAGCCGGCTCCGGGAGCCGCAGCGAAGTCCGCTGCCATTGTACCTGTTTCGGTTATGAAGAGTGCTCCTGCGCCAGCCAGCGCCGTTGCCAAATCGCAGCCCGCGCCGGCTGCGAAGAAGAAGACGGCCCATTCTGTTATCGCTGCAAAAGAGACGGCGCCTAAGACTGCAGCCAAGGCCGTGCCTGCCGCCAACGTCAAAATCTCGCCGGATGCCAAAACGGATGACGCCGCCAAAGTCGCCGAGGCTCCCAAGGCGCCTAAGCCCGAAGAAAAGAAATGGGCGATGACTGGGAAGCGCGATCCATTTTTCAGTCCCATCGTGCAGGAGCCTTCTGGCTCGGGTTGCTCGACCGGGAAAAAGTGCCTGGAGATCGGGCAGATCAATCTGCGTGGTGTGGTGAAGTCGGAGAACGGCTTCATCGCGGTTGTCACCAATTCGCTGAATAAGGCGTACTTCCTACGGGAAAACGACCCGGTATTCAACGGATACGTAGTGAGGATTACTGGCGATACGGTCGTGTTTCAGGAGACGGTCCAGGACAAGTTAGGCAAAGCGATGACGCGGGAAGTGACCAAACGAATTTTCACGCCAGCTGTTTAGCGTGGGCAACGGTGCTCCGGGAGAGCCGGAACATCAACAAAATCGAGTTCCAGTAAGGACCGCGGGGTAGACCCGCGAGTTGGGGAGAAGCGAAATGCGAAAGCAACTGCTGAGTGTGATCCTACCGCTGATGCTGCTGGGGCTGATGGCTTCAGCCGCAGAGACGCCGGCGTTACCGGCGGCGAGCCAGCGAAACGAGCTGCAACGAGTGAACGTGGTCCGCGGCGCGGATGAGATCCGGGTCGAGATCAGCGCTCGTGGCCAAGTGACGCCCAAGCTGAGCACGGCGGACTCGCCCGCGCGCCTGATCCTGGATTTGCCTGGGACGGTGATGGCGACCGGGCAAAGCCGTATCGGCATCGGCAGCGACGGGGTCAAAGGGGTGCGCATCGCCATGGATGGCCACACTCCTCCAACCACGCGCCTGGTGATCGACC
This sequence comes from uncultured Acidobacteriaceae bacterium, assembly GCA_963724815.1. Classification (GTDB taxonomy): domain Bacteria; phylum Acidobacteriota; class Terriglobia; order Terriglobales; family Acidobacteriaceae; genus Sulfotelmatobacter. The sequence continues at coordinate 80,546 of CAVRWS010000016.1, read as the reverse complement.
TCGAGCATGCTTGCCGCTACGAATTGAATTCGTCGGCTGATGGAAAGCTGGTGTTGACCCTGCATACGTCGTCTGTGACGGCGGCGAGCGCACACGCTCCCAAAGCGGTAGTGGCGGAAGCCTCTCCGGTGGCGAAACAAGGAATATCCCCGTTTGCACCGCGCGTCGTTGAATCGAAAACGGAAGTGGAAGTGAAAGTGGCAGCGGCAGCAACTGCGCCCGTGGCCAGTCATCCGCTTGAGCCGAAGGCCGTGGCAACGAACGTGGCTCCGAGTGGTCAGAAGCTGGACGCTCCCCCGACCAGCGATTTCGTGTTCGTGGAACCCAAATACGCTGCCAAGACCAGCACCACCGAGACGGCAGATGAGCCTGCCGGACGCGCTCAGGAAGCGGCGGCGAAGTTTGCCGACAAGACGGCGGCGGAGTTGCTGCCGGTAAGCATGAACGCGTCGCAGGCGTCGCAGAGCGTCTCATCCAGTACCGGCATTGAGCCTGCAGTCAATCTGGCTGCGGAGCAGAGAGCGCAAGCTGGGCAGCAGCCCACTTCGGTTGGCCCGAAGTATACGGGTGAACCGATTTCAGTGAACCTGAAAGATGTGGATCTGAAGGATTTCTTCCGGCTGATTCACGAGATCAGCGGTTTAAACGTGGTGCTGGATCCGAATGTGCACGGCACGTTGACGGTGGTATTAGACGATGTGCCGTGGGATCAGGCTTTGGACATCGTACTCAAGAACAACGATCTGGCCCGTGAACTGGAAGGCAATGTCCTGCGCATCGCCACAGTGGACACGCTCAAGAAAGAAGCAGACGGACGGCGCGCCCAGGTGGAAGCGGAGGCGATGGCGGTGGAAAAAGTTTCCATCACGCGTTTTCTCAGCTATGCTCATGCCAAGGATGTAATGATCACGGTGAAGAAATTCCTCTCGCAGCGCGGTGACGTGGTTGCGGATGAACGTACCAATGCCATCATCGTGAACGATATTCCGAAAGTGATCCCAATCATCGACCGCTTGCTGACGCAGCTCGACCGCAAGACACAGGAAGTGGAAATCGAAGCCCGCGTCGTGGCAGCAACCCGAACCTTTGCCCGCGACATTGGCACACAGCTCGGTTTCGGCTGGGGCGACGGACACAGCGCGATTGGCGGCGCCTCCGCAGTGGGAAGTTCGCCCACCACCGTCGGCGGTTTGACGCCAGGCTACGTCACCTTGCCCGGCACGGGGGGAGGGTCAACGACGGGGTCGACGATTCCGTTGTTCTCTAATCTGGCTTCGACTTCGCCCACCAGCGGCTTGACGTTCCTGAATGCCAGCAATACAGTGCGAATCGACGCCGTACTTTCGATGGCCGAATCGCGCGGTTTGCTGAAGGTTCTGTCGCGGCCGCGGGTAGTTACCCAAAACAATATCCAGGCTCTGGTGAAACAGGGCGTGCAGGTGCCCATCGTGACTCAGGCGCAGTTGGGCGGTCCTCCGACCGTAACCTACGTCAGCGCCTTCCTGCGCTTGACAGTGACACCACAGATCACGTCAGAGAATACGATCTTTCTGAATATCGATGTGGAGAACACCACGCCGAACTTCGGTCAGCAAGTGCAGGGTAATCCTGAGTTGATCACACAACAGGCGACCACCCAGGTGCTGGTGACTGATGGCGGCACGGTGGTGATCGGTGGCGTGATCCAGACGCAGAATTCGATCAACATCGATCAGGTACCGTTGCTGGGCAACATCCCAATCCTGGGAAACCTGTTCAAGCATACGCAGGTAAATACGTCTAACCAGGAGTTGATCTTCTTCATCACGCCGCGAATCATTCAGACGTAACAGCGTCAGACATAGCAGCGCTAGGTTGAAGATTGAAAGCCGCCGGCCTGAAGAACCTGTCAGGGCCGGCGGCTTTGTTTTTTGGGAAGTCAGTTCTCAGAGAACTGATCTCTGCGAATTCAGACCTTCTTGCGTCTGCCTGTTAAACTCAGCGAGCATGAATTTCCTCCTTCGTCAGAAGAAACTGCGGGAGCATCTCGCCACAACGCGGTTTGACGCCTTGCTGATCAGTCATCTCCCTAACATTCGATATCTTTGCGGCTTTACCGGCAGCGCGGGGTTCTTGCTGGTCGAGGAATCCGGCAGTGTCTTTTTCACGGACGTCCGTTATGACACGCAGAGTCGTGAGGAGGTAAAGGGCGCGAAGGTCGTCATTGCGAGGAAGGCCGTATTGAGCGAACTGGCTGAATGGATTGGATCCCGCCGGCAGCGGTCGAAGGGATGGACGATCGGCATTGAATCCGAACACATGACGGTCGCGGAAAAAAGAAGGCTGACGGATTTGCTGCCGAGGGGCCGGAGGATTCAGGAGGCGTCTGCGGTTGTGGAACGAGCGCGAATGGTGAAGGATGCCGACGAGTTACAGAAGATTCGCGCGGCGGTTCAGCTCGGTGCAAATTTATTCGATAATGCCCTTGAAGTATTGCGCCCGGGAATAAAAGAAACGGATGTGGCAGCCGAGATGGAGTACACGGCGCGGCGGGCGGGGGCAGAGGAAATGTCGTTTCCTACGATCATTGCTTCTGGGGCAAGGTCAGCGTTGCCGCATGGTCGGGCTTCACGGCAAGCCATCACGCGGGGCGGGTTCGTAGTGTGCGATTTCGGTGTTATACTCGCAGGTTATTGTTCGGACCAGACCCGCACTGTATGGGTTGGGGCAGCGTCCGGAGTTGTCCCGAAAGACGCTCGCGTCGCGTACGAATCGGTAAGAGAAGCGCAGCAGGCGGCGATTGCGGCTGTGCGGCCCGGAGTTCGTGTAGCGGAAGTAGACGAGGCCGCGCGTAAAGTGTTACGCAAGGCCGGGTTAGGCCGCTACTTTACTCATTCGACCGGTCATGGCGTGGGCTTGGAGATTCATGAACCGCCACGGATCGCTGCCAGGCAGGAGGAGATACTGCGGCCCGGTATGGTTATCACGATTGAGCCGGGAGTATACTTCCCCGGCAAATGGGGCGTGAGGATCGAGGACATGGTGACCGTAAGCGAGACGGGTTGTGAAGTGCTAACGCCTACGAGCAAGGATTTCCTGGTGGTTTAGGTCTTTCGGGGTTGAAGTAAGGCGTCGGAGACAGGCGCTAGGCCGTTCCTGGGACGGCAAACGGTCCTACCTTTTATACGAATGAATCAAAAAGAGCTGAAGGAACTCATTGAGTTCTTAATAGAAAAAGACATTGCTGAGTTCGAACTGGAACGGGGCGATGTCAAAGTGAAGATCAAGCGGGCCGGCGAGCACATCGTGGTGCATGCGCGCACGGAAATGCCTTATGCGCCTGCGCCCGTTGGACAACCTGGGCAGGCCACGTCCACAGCTTCTCCCCCCGTCCCGGCGGCGGCTTCCAGCGAGCCGGTTCCGGAAGAGAATCTTCACATGGTGAAGTCTCCGATTGTGGGGACATTCTACGAAGCGCCCTCGCCGGGTGCACCGCCTTTCGTGAAGGTCGGCGATACGGTGGAAGTGGGGCAGGTACTGTGCATCGTCGAAGCTATGAAATTGCTGAATGAGATTGAGTCGGATGTGGCTGGGGAGATCGTGAAGAAGTTGGGAAGCAACGGCCAGCCGATTGAATACGGGCAGGAGTTGTTCGCCATCCGGGCGAAAAAGTGAGAGGTTCGAGAAACGAGCGCGCGTACTTCGCGCGCTTTTTTGCGTCTGAAAGGGGCGCGGTTAACAGGCCGGGCTGCGACCGGGGGCAGCCCGGGCGAATGTCCCCACATTTTGACTTCAATGTTTAAGAAAATTCTGATTGCGAACCGGGGAGAGATTGCACTGCGAGTTATTTGTGCGTGCAAGGAACTCGGCATCCGTACAGTTGCCATTTACAGCGAGGCGGATCGCCATTCCCTGCCGGTGCGTTTTGCGGATGAAGCTATTTGCATTGGGCCTCCACAGTTGGCGCTAAGCTATCTGAACATTCCTGCGGTCATCAGCGCTGCGGAGATCGCTAACGTGGACGCGGTGCATCCCGGCTACGGCTTGCTGGCGGAGAACGCCAACTTTGCCGAGGTGTGCGAGACCAGTGGGATCAAGTTCATCGGTCCGCGGCCGGAAGTGACGCGGCTGATGGGGGAAAAAGAAAAAGCTCGTTCCGCCATGAAGCGTGCGGGCGTGCCCATTTTGCCCGGCTCGGATGGAATCATTGCATCGGAGGGCGAGGCGATTGAGTGGGCGCGGCAGGTTGGCTTTCCCGTGATTTTAAAGGCTTCGGCGGGCGGAGGCGGGCGTGGGATGCGCATCGTTCGCAACGAAGAAGAGCTGCCGGGTTTATTCAAGGCGGCGCAATCGGAGGCGGCGGGCGCGTTCGGTAATGGCGATCTTTACATGGAGAAGTATGTCGAGCATCCTCGGCACATCGAATTTCAGGTGCTGGCGGATGAGCACGGCAATGTGGTGAGCCTGGGCGAAAGAGAATGCTCGATCCAGCGGCGGCATCAAAAATTGCTGGAAGAATCGCCATCTACCCAAGTTACGGGCGAGTTACGAGATCAGATCGGCGGAGTGTTGTGCCGGTCGCTCACGGATATCGGCTACACGAATGCGGGAACGATTGAGTTCTTGATGGATCAGGACCGACGATTGCACTTCATTGAAATGAATACGAGGATTCAAGTGGAGCATCCGGTGACGGAGATGGTGACGGACGTGGATTTGGTAAAGAGCCAGATCATGATTGCAGCCGGCGCTCATATGCGGGACGTGCTGCAAGGGCCGATTGTGCATCGCGGGCACGCCATCGAGTGCCGGATTAACGCGGAACATCCCGAGAAGTTCACGCCGTCGGCGGGGAAGATTACGGCGTTTCATCCGCCGGGAGGGACTGGAGTGCGCATTGATACTGCAGCCTACACCGAGGGCGTGATCCCGCCGTATTACGATTCGCTGATTGCCAAGTTGATCGTGCGCGGCAAAGACCGCAACGAAGCTATCTCGCGCATGTCGCGCGCGCTGGAGATGTTTATCGTCGAGGGCGTGTATACGACGATTCCGCTGCACCGGAGGATTATGGCCGATCCGGATTTTCGGGCTGGGAAGTTTGATACTGGGTTTATTGAGCGATTTCTGGCGAAGAATAAAAAGGATTCGGCGGCGTGATTTCTGTTCCTCGTCTTTATGCCATTCTGGATGCATCGTGCTTTACGAGAATGGAAGACTTGGCGGCGTGTGCCGAGGAGCTTGTAGCGGGCGGATGCACGCTGCTGCAATACCGCAACAAGAGTGGGGACGCACGCCTGATACTGGAGCAGGCTCGAGAACTGCGCAGGCGTTCGCGGGCGAGGGCGCCCGCGCCACACTTGCCAAGACTGATCATGAATGACCGCGCGGATTTGTGCCTGGCTGCGGAGTTCGACGGCGTGCATGTTGGGCAGGATGATCTTTCGCCGGAATCGGTGCGAAGGATTATTGGACCTGATCTCTGGCTCGGGCTTTCCACTCATAACCCAGACCAACTGCAGGAGGCCGATCGGACTTCAGCCGACTATCTTGCTATCGGTCCCGTCTTTTCTACATCAAACAAAGAGAAGCCTGATCCGCTGGTAGGTCTCGAAGGAGTCCGTCAGGCTCGGTCATTGACGAGAAAACCGCTGGTCGCTATCGGAGGAATCACGCGGGGCAATGCTGCGTCAGTGATTGAGGCCGGGGCTGTTTCCGTGGCGGTGATATCTGATCTGATACGGGAGCCACGAAAATCAGCAGAGGAATTTTTGCGCATCTTGAGGTAAAGTCATTTGACCTTGGGTTCAGCGCGCCGGGATGACCTCAGGGGCTAAAGCCCCCAATCATTGGCGTATCTTTATGGCCCGGCTAAAGCCGTGCCCTTCCCGTTCCACTCCAAGGCGAAATGTGTGATCGTGCAGGAGGGTGCCTGAGTACACCGACAACGCGACCGGTCGCGAGCAGCGACTGGGAAATTCATAGCCATCAGGATAAGGAACTGGTCAAAGGCCTTGGTCTGACCAGCGCCACCATGCTGGTCATGGGGTCGATGATTGGCTCGGGAATTTTCATTGTTTCGGCGGAGATTGCCCGCGAAGTAGCTTCGCCGGCTTTGCTGATCGGCGCGTGGGCAGTGGCGGGTTTCATGACCATCGTCGCCGCCCTCAGTTATGGCGAACTGGCAGCGATGATGCCGCGGGCCGGCGGCCAATATGTTTATCTGCGCGAAGCGCTGGGGCCGCTGTGGGGATTTCTCTACGGCTGGACTTTATTTCTGGTAATTCAAACCGGGACAATTGCCGCTGTCGGCGTGGCTTTCGGCAAGTTCCTCGGAGTTTTCTTTCCGGCGATTTCCTCTTCAAACTGGATTCTGCATCTGTGGAAAGTGCCGCCGATTCGTCTCGGCCCCATGGTTCTGGGCAACATGGATGTTGGAATCAACACGCAAAATCTGGTCGCTATCCTTCTGGTGGTTTTCCTTTCGGTGGTGAATATTTTTGGATTGAAGACTGGAGCGCTGATCCAGAATGTTTTCACTGCCGCGAAGGTTTCGGCGCTGCTGGGGCTGGCATTGTTCGGATTGGCGTTGGGGAGAAACGCTCACGCGCTGGCGGCGAACTTTAGCGGACATTTCTGGCACAACGCTGGATTGGGCGCCCAGCACGCCGTTCAAGTGGGAGTGGGCGGGCCGGTGGTGATGGTGGGGACGCTGACGATTCTGGCGGTGGCGCAGGTGGGATCGTTGTTTTCGGCGGATGCCTGGAACAACGTCACGTTTACCGCGGGAGAAGTGAAGAATCCCAACCGCAATTTGCCGTTGTCTTTGGCTTTGGGCACCGGTGTGGTGATTGCGCTATACATTGCCTGCAACTTTATTTATTTACTGGCGCTGCCGCTCGATGGAAGCGCAGGCGCGGCCACGATTCTAGGCCGAGGCATAAAGTATGCCGCCGAAGATCGGGTAGGGACTGCGGTGATGACGCAGATGTTCGGCGCTGTCGGCGGATTGCTGATGGCCGGAGCCATTCTGATTTCAAGCTTCGGATGCAATAACGGGCTGATTCTCTCCGGCGCACGCGTCTACTATGCGATGGCGAAGGACGGCTTGTTCTTTAAGAGCGTGGCCAAGCTGCATCCAACCTATAAAACGCCGGCGGTTTCCCTGATGGTGCAGATGGTCTGGGCGTGCCTGCTGTGCGCTTCGGGCAGCTATGGACAACTTCTCGATTACATTATTTTTGCCGTGCTGGTTTTCTATATTCTGACGATTGTGGGATTGTTCGTGCTGCGGCAAACGCGTCCGGATGTTCCGCGACCCTACCGCGCCGTCGGTTATCCGGTGCTGCCAGCGATTTATATTGTGATGGCTTTATTTATCGATGTCATACTATTGCGCTATAAACCGCAATTCACGTGGCCGGGGCTGATTGTGGTACTGCTAGGCATCCCGGTATATTACGCGTGGTCGAAGAGTTCCAGAACGAGCGCATCTTAGCCTAAGGAGAAACCGAAGCATGGCGAATCTGTTCGCGAAGAAAGACCTTCCCACACTGATGAAAGAGGCGGTCGAGGTTGAAGGCGAACAAAGTCTGCGGCGCGCCCTCGGTCCTCTGAATCTGGTGACACTGGGCATCGGCGCGATTATAGGGGCAGGGATTTTTGTCATTACTGGACAAGCCGCGGCGCAGTTTGCCGGACCCGCGCTTGTGATCTCGTTCGTCCTGGCTGGCGTTGCCTGCGCGTTCGCGGGACTTTGCTACGCCGAATTCGCTTCGATGATTCCCATCGCGGGCAGTGCGTATACGTACTCTTATGCGACGCTGGGTGAACTGGTGGCATGGATCATCGGCTGGGATTTGATTCTGGAGTACGCGTTCGGTGCGGCTACGGTTGCGGTTGGCTGGAGCGGCCACTTGCGGGCGTTTCTGCACGATCTGGGCTGGAATATGCCGGCTCTTCCTACCTCCGATTTCGTGCTTTTCGGGATGCCGGTACATCTGAAATACGACTACGTGGGGTTCATCGTCATCATGGTGATCACCACGATTTTGGTGATCGGCATCAAGGAATCGGCGAATTTTACCACCGCCATTGTGATTATGAAGGTTGCGGTCGTTTGCATGTTCGTGGTTCTGGCCGCATGGTTTTTGTATTCGCATTCCTGGAAACCAAACTACTGGCATCCATTCATCCCGCCAAACACCGGCGAATGGGGACACTTTGGATGGTCGGGAATTTTGCGCGGCGCGGGCGTGGTCTTCTTCGCGTATATCGGGTTTGATGCTGTTTCAACAGCGGCGCAGGAGGCGAAGAATCCTAAGCGAGATATGCCCTTTGGCATTCTCGGTTCGCTGGTTATTTGCACAGTGCTTTATATTTTGGTTTCCGGCTTGCTCACTCACCTCGTGCCCTATCAGCAACTCAACGTTCCAGATCCAGTAGTGGTGGGCATTCGCGTGGCGGGGCAGCAATGGGCTACGTTCTTGGTGGAAATTGGCGCGCTGGGCGGCCTGGCCACGGTGATGCTGGTAATGCTGCTGGGACAATCGCGGGTGTTTTATTCGATGTCGCGTGACGGTTTGCTCTGGCCCTGGGCGGGAAAGATTCATCATCGCTTCCGCACGCCCTATCTCAGCTCCATCGTTGTAGGCATTTTCGTTGCGATCCTGGCCACGGTGATTCCGCTCAATGTTCTGGACGAGATGACGAGCGTGGGGACGCTGCTAGCTTTCGTGTTGGTAAGTGCGGGAGTGTGGGTGATGCGCCGCACTCATCCGGAGCTCGTCCGGCCGTTCAGGACGCCACTGGTGCCGCTGGTTCCCATTCTCTCGATTCTTTTTTCGGGGGCTCTCATTATTTTCCTTTCTCCAGCAACGCAGATCCGGCTAGTGGTCTGGCTGGTGATTGGACTGGCCATTTACTTTAGCTACGGACGTAAGCACAGCAAGGTTCAACAAGCGCTGCAGGCAGAGCCAGTTTCGAAGAGTGCGTCCTAGGGAGTTTCTCTCTTACAATTCCGGGCTCTCCGCGCAGCGCGGAGGGCCTTTTTGTTTTATAGTCGGTTCGAGAAGGTGTGATCAGAAAGAAAGTAGTTGAAGTATGAAGATTGTCAGCGCAGAAGAAATGCGAGCCGTAGACCACGCTACTAGTGAGCGCTTTGGCGTACCTTCGCTCACGCTGATGGAGAATGCGGGGGCGGCCGTGGCTCATTATGTGCTGTCGCATTACGCTTCGGCAGAGCGCATCTTGGTCTTTTGCGGCAAGGGAAATAATGGCGGCGACGGTTTTGTGGCGGCGCGCCTGCTGCGTGAACGGGAGAAAAAGGTCCAGGTAATCCTGCTGGCGGACCCAGCCGACCTTCGGGGCGACGCTGCAGTCATGTACGGCAAGTTGCCGATCCGGGCAATTGGTGTGCATTCCATCGATGAGTTGAAAAGTGAACGCGTGCAGCTTTTGGTGCAGGCTGATTTGTATGTCGATGCCATTCTGGGCACGGGGTTCAAGCCTCCGGTAAGGGGGCTCTACGCCGAAGCAATCGCGATCATGAACGCAAGCCAAGTTCCGGTGATCGCGGTGGATATTCCTTCTGGCGCAGATGCCGACGCAGTGGGCGGGCAGACTGGGACGATTGCACGCGCCGATGCGATCGTGACATTTACCGCGCCGCGTCCCGCGCATGTATTTGGATCGTTGACGTCGGGTGCGACTTGCGTGGCGGGCATTGGCTCTCCTGAAGAGGCGATTGTTTCTTCGCTTCAACTGAATGTAATTACGGCGCGCGATATTGCCCCGTTAATTGGGCCACGACCGGCGGAGTCGAACAAAGGGAACTACGGGCATGTGCTTGTAATGGGAGGATCGCTGGGAAAATCGGGCGCGGCCGCGATGGCGGGAATGGCCGCGTTGCGAGCAGGGGCGGGGCTTTCGACGGTGGCGACGGCGAAGTCGGCGCTGGGCACAGTCGCGGGATTTCATCCTGAGTTGATGACGGAGCCTTTAGCCGAAACGGAGGCGGGTACGATTTCGGCGGGCGCGCTGGAGCGGATCGATGAGTTGGCGAAAGGGAAGAGCTGTGGTCGCGATTGGTCCAGGGATTTCCCAGGATATGCAGACCGCAGAACTCGTGCGGGCGCTAGTGGCGAAACTTCGAGTCGGCATGGTTGTCGATGCGGATGGACTGAATGCGTTCGATGGCCGCACGCAGGAATTGAACGGCGAGGGCCGGACGCTGGTGATTACTCCGCACCCCGGAGAGATGGCGCGGCTGGTGGGAATGAGCATTCCCGATGTGCAAAAAGATCGCTTGGGTGTGGCGCGGAAGTTTGCCCGCGAGCACGAATTGATCGTCGTGCTCAAAGGCCATCGCACACTGGTGGTGCGACCAGAGGGCGAGGTTTGGGTGAACACAACTGGCAATCCGGGGATGTCTACCGGCGGCACGGGAGACATTCTGACCGGAATCGTCGCGGGCATGATTGCGCAGAATCCGAAAGATGCGTTTGCCGCCACGATGGCTGCGGTGCATCTACACGGATTGGCTGGCGACGTGATGCGTGAGAGCGTGGGTGAACATTCGCTGGTGGCGACCGATCTTCTGCGGGGACTGCCGGAGGCTTTCCGGCGGACGCAGAAAGCCGGCAGAGCAAAAGCTGGTGTGCTGGGGGGAATAATTGCGCGTGCAATCTTATGTCATCTGGAAGCGGGTAAGCGAATTGTTTTTCCCGAAGCTGCGGAACGCCTTGCTGCGTCCAGGATTTCGGTCACAGTGATATTGGTTTCAAGCGAAGATAATCCATCGGGCTTCATTCCGTCGATCACCACTGCTCTCAGAAGTGACAAGGAACTGTCGTAAGGGGCAGGGATTGCTTTAGCTGCCATCTGCTCTTCCTGGCCGCCAGCGCGGCGCACGCGGATATCATCGTGCTTCACCGTAATTACGTAGCCGGTCTGACCGTACACTTCCATATCTTTGCGGTCGAACGGCCAGTTCCATGAGGCTTGTAGGATGGCTTGCGCTTTGGGATAGGTGAGGATCATGGTGGCCTCGTCGTCGACATGCGGATAGATTTCTGGTTTGATCTGCTGCGTGACGGCGGTCACGGTTTCGGGGCGTTGGCCGTCCATCAGCCATGTCATGAGATCGGCGCCGTAACAACCGAAATCGAAGAGTGCGCCTCCGCCGTTGAGTTTGGGATCGGTGAGCCAGGCTAGAAATTCTGGGCTGACGCCAATTTCCTTGGGACCGCTGTGACCATCGTGAACCACCACTTTGCGGATGTCACCAATTGCCTTTTCGTGGACGAGGTCGTAAGCGGCGTGATTGCTGCGGTACCACGTTGTCTCGTAGTTCACGAGGACATGAATCTTTCCAGCGTCTGCGGCTTTCTTGATCGCCAGTGCGTCTTCGAAGCTGACTGCTAGAGGCTTTTCCATCATGACGTGAACGCCGTGCCGGGCGCAGATTTCCACGACGCGGCGATGATCGTAAGTATCGGTGTAAACGAGCACAGCTTGCGGATGGGCGCGGTCGAGCATTTCTTCCAGGTTCGGAAAGAGCAAATTCCCGTCGATGCCGAACTGCTTCGAATACCGAGCAAACAGCGATTGGTCAGGTTCGGCGATGCCAACGATTTCGATCGCGGGATCGTGGAGCGAATGCTCGAAAAATCCTTGGACATGGCCGTGGACCAAGCCGACGATGCCGACACGCAGAGGAGGCCGATTTTGCGCGGGCATGCTCTGGCTTTGCAGATGTGGAAGTCCGAATAAGAGAATCAATGCAAAACTGGCGAAGGATAAAAAATGGCGCATGCAAGCACTCCGTGGGTACAAAATTGACAAATCGTGGTCGCACAAGAAAATCATCCCTGGTCTGACGGGACATTGTATCAACAGTAAACAAAACCGTAAGTGCTGTCGGGAAAGTTACTTGAAGGGGCGGAGACGGGCTAGCAGCGCGGGAATCCGGCCATTCGCTTCCGTAACCTGTTACCTGTACGAATGGCGTGACATAGTGGTTTCACTATGACCCACTTCCCCCAACCGCACCCTTCGAGGCGCGCGGCCCGAATCCAGTTAGGCGATGCTGTCCTGGCTGCGATCCGTTTAGAAGATGGCCGGCGCACAAAAGCCAAACTCCAATCCATTTCCGTGACTGGTGGACTGTTGCAATTGCCGCATGCTTTGGGAACCGGTTCGTTCGTCGAACTGGCGTTTCAGACGCAATCGGGTCCGGTGCATGGCATGGCGGAAGTCCTCGCTCCCATGCGAAAGACAAATACTGGCGTACTCCAACCATTTCGTTTCGTCGCGTTTGAGGATGACGATCATCGGCGTCTGCGGACTTCGGTCGATCATGTGGCGGACCGGAGTCTGCTGGGATTGAAGTCGTCGGTGTTTGTGGTGCCGAAGACGACGATTTAGTCGGCGCGGGCGACTCACTCCTCTTCTCCGATGCTGAGGGCGGAGCTCTCGCTATACTGTTCGTGGTCATGCAGGAGATGGCTGCGAACGGATTCGAGGAATGACGCGGGAGATTACTACTGAGTCGGCGGAGGAGACGATCGCCTTCGGGCGAACGCTGGCGGAGTTGCTGGCGCCGCCCAAGATCGTGCTGCTGCGCGGCGACCTGGGCGCGGGGAAAACCACGCTAGTCAGGGGAATTGCCGCGGCGTTCGAAGCGGCCCAGGAAGAAGACGTCACCAGTCCTACCTTTACGCTGATTCATGAATATCGTGGACCGCGCGCCAACCTTTATCACATTGATCTTTATCGCATCGATACGCAGCGCGAGTTGGAGACGCTGGGATTGGATGATTTGCGCTCAGAGAATAGTGTGCTGTTGATCGAGTGGGGAGAGAAATTTCCGCGCTGCTGCGCGAGCGGGATGTGGAGATTTCTTTGGAGCGGGAGGGGGAGAATGGGCGGAGGATCCGGATCGTCAGCTAACGGGCAAGCGGAACTCCCGCAATGAGCACGGTTCGTGCGCATGAGGAAGGCGACGCTCCATTCGCGCAACATCGAAAAGAGGATTGCGGCGGCGAAGAAGATCAGGGCTAGGCGATTCGATTTCACTAGTTTGATTATGACACAGGGCTTTTCGTCGGGACGTCAACATCTTCAACCACAGGGGACACAGAGGAACACAGGGTAACCCTTTTGGTATCTGGGACTGAACCCGCTCTAGAATCCCATGATGTTATACCCGCAATCGACATAAATCACTTCGCCGGTGATGCCGCTGCTGGCGTCGGAGGCGAGGAAGACTCCGGTGGAACCGACTTCTTCGACATCCACGCGGCGGCCCAGTGGGGCGCGCTCTTCGTGGCCTTTGAGCATGTCGCCGAAGCCGGCGATGCCGCGGGCGGCCAGAGTCTTGATCGGGCCGGCAGAGATGGCGTTCACGCGGATTTTCTTCTTTCCTAATTCGTAGGCGAGATAGCGGACAGAGCATTCCAGTCCCGCTTTGGCGACGGCCATTACGTTATAACGTGGGACGACTTTTTCGGAAGCGTAGTAAGTCATAGTGAGAATCGATCCGCCATCTTCCATGAGCGGCGCGGCGGCGCGGGCGACGGCGACCAGCGAATAGACGCTGACATCCATTGCGATGCGAAAGCCTTCGCGCGTGGTGTTGAGGAATTCTCCTTTGAGTTCGTCGGCGGGAGCGTAGGCCACGGAGTGCACGAGAGTGTGCAGCTTGCCGTGACGTTCTTTCAACGTGGCGAAGAGGCGGTCGATTTCTTCGTCTTTGCTTACGTCGCACATGTAGGCTTCGGCGCCGGGGAGCGACAGAATGAGATCTTTGGCTTCCTGCTCCAGACGCTCGTTCTGGTAGGTGATAGCGAGCTTCATACCGGCGGCGTGAAGTCCCTGGGCGATGGACCAGGCGATCGAGCGCTTGTTGGCGACTCCGAAGACGACGCCGTTACGGCCTTGTAAGTCTGAGGACATGAGTGCTCCTTGGAATGGGAAAGGATATCAGCCAGAAGAGGCATTTACCACGAGGACCGCGAGAACTTGAATTTTCGATTTCCGATTGCCAATTTCCAATTGGAAACCGTTTCGGATGCGACTTCAATTGGAAATCGAAAATTGTAAATTGGCAATCGGAAATCAAATCGTATGCGTGGAATCAACGTTGCGGTGCGCCAACCTGTTCCGCGACGACGGCTCCCACCGGCCAGCTTGCGGCCACGAACGACAAGCCGTAGACGCAGGCGAGGATCGCGAAGGCGGCGACCAGGCTCACTTTATGCGCGACAGCGCCGACTGCCAGCGCCAGCACAAGCTGCAGGAAGGTTCCGAAGAAATAAAAGGAATTTTGTACGCGTCCCATCAGATGGTTCGGGACCATTTCCATCAGGCTGGTGTTCATGGCGATGCCGCCGACGCCGCGCGCTGAGCCCATTACACCGTATATTAAGACCGCCGCGGCGAGCCATCGCGAGACTGGAGCGCAGACGATGCACGCGGCGATGATGGCCATGGAAAAGGCGACGGAGCGGCGTCCGCCGAGGCTGGCGATGATTGCGGGAGCGTAGAGAGCGCTGAGAAATGCGCCGGTGCCCCAGCCGGCGTTGAGCCATCCGTAGCCGACGGCGCCAGCGTGGAAAATGCGCTCGCTCAGCGACGGAGTGACGACCACGCCGGTGATCATCGCGCCGAGAAACAGCGCCCAGCTGATGCCGAGCAGGATGACGGGACGGCGATCGCGAAGAAAATGAAGACCCTCGCGCATCTCGCGCCAGAAGTGCTGGAACTGAGTTTCGGCGGCTATTATATCGGCGCGTAATTCTTCGGGCCGCAACACAACGTGACGTCCCTTGCGCACGGCGAAGTAGCAGAGGAACGAAACCACGTAAGTGGAAACATCGATCAAAAGCACGCCGCCGAGGCCGATGTGGTTGTACATGAATCCGACGAGAGATCCGGCGATGAGCCAGCCTCCCTGCACGCCGGCGAGAAGAAAAGTATTCGACTGCACGAACTGGCCTTCGGGAGTGAGTTCCTGAATGAGTGCGGTGATGGTTGGCCAGAACATCCAGAAGCCCGCGGCGACCAGCGTGTTCATCAAATAGAGTTGCCAGATTTTCACGCGGTGCTGGAAGGCCAGGATGCATACGGTAACAATGATTACGGCGCGGACCGCGTCCAGCCACATAACGAGGCGGCGGCGATCTTCGCGATCAATAATCACACCGGTGAAGGGCAGCATCAGCATGGCGGGAATGGTTTGCAGGACGGCGAATGTGCCGAGCGCCATTTCCGAATGCGTGACTTCGAGGATGTACCAAGCGACCGCGGCCGAATTCATCCCGCTGCCCAACATGGAGATCACGTTGGCGGCAAAGACGAAGCGCAACGGGCGCTGGCCGAGGATATTTCGCATACTTTACTTTAGCCGATGTGGAGGCAAGTGGAGAGTTAGGGATGGAACGTCATGCGTGAGATTTTAACTTTTGCGATTCTTCACGAATTCTTTTCCAGGCACGCTCGACGTGCTTCGCTTCGGTGTTTGTCTGGCCGACGCAGAGACGAAGAGTGAGTTTTCCGTCGAGTTTGGTGTGGGTGAGGAAGAGATCGCCGCTGCGGTTGAGGCGATCCATGATGGCTTGATTGGCGGCATCTCCGGCTTTATGACGAAAACAAACCAGATTCAGCGGGACGGGCGCTGCGAGTTCGAAGTCTTTGTCATTGTCATGGCGCACCCAATCGGCGAATTGCTGCGCCAGTTCCACATGGCGGCGAATGTGGTGTTGAAGACCTTCCACTCCGTAATGGCGGATGACGAACCAGAGCTTGAGTGAGCGGAAGCGGCGACCGAGTTGGATGTGCCAGTCGCGATAGTCGATTACTGCTCCCGATTCCGTCGCTTGATTGCGCAGATATTCCGGCAGGATGCTGAGTGTCTGAATGAGGGCTTTGCGGTCGGCGACCCAGAAGCAGTTGCAATCGAAGTTAGTGAACATCCACTTATGGGGATTGAAGTTGTAGCTGTCGGCAAACTCAACTCCGTTTTGCAGATGGCGAAATTCCGGGCAAAGCGCTGCGGTGCCTGACATGGCGGCATCGACGTGCAGCCAGAGGTTGTGTTTGCGGCAGATTTCCGCTATCTGCGGGATCGGGTCCATGCCATTCGAAGAAGTTGTGCCGACTGTGGCGCAGACGAAACAGGGAACGAGGCCTGCGCGCTTATCGACTTCAATTTGGCGAACGAGAGCGTCAGGACGCATGGCGAAGTTTTCATCGACTTCGATCTGGCGCAGATTGTCGACGCCGATTCCCGCGATCATGGCGGCTTTCTGCAGGGAGGAATGGGTTTGGGTGGAGACATAAGCCACGATGCGGCCGTCACATCCTTTTTTGTTGCTGCTGTAGTTGGTAGCACGTTCGCGAGCGGCGAGCAGTGCGCAGAGTGCGGCACTCGAGGCTGTGTCTTGAATTACTCCACCGCCCGTATTCGAGGAAAGGAATTTTTCAGGCAATCCAAGCATAGTAACGAGCCAGTCGAGAACGTGAGTTTCTAACTCCGTACATGCGGGACTGGTGGACCAGAGCATGCCTTGCACGCCCAGGCCGGAGGAGAGAAGGTCGCCGAGAATTCCGGGGCCGGAGGCGTTACAGGGAAAGTAGGCGAAGAAATTTGGAGATTGCCAGTGCGTGACGCCGGGAAGAATCAGATTGTCGACATCTTTGAGCAGCGAGGCGAAAGGCTCGCCTTGCGCGGGAGGAGTCGCTGGCAGCGAGGCTCGGATCGCTCCCGGCTTGACTTGGGAGAGCACGGGAAATGACTCGACATGAGATTGATAGTCGGCGATCCAGTCGATTACGGCGTGGCCGTGGCGACGGAATTCGTCGGGCGTCATGTGAAAAGATTTTTCGTCAGGCACTTGCTAAACCTCGGAGCACCGAACTGTTCACTGCGATCGATTTACCACTAAGGTCACGAAGGTACACGAAGTAGAATCGTTCAAAACAGCTGTCCGAAATAGACTCGCGTTTTGTACTCGAAGGCGACTCGGTTTGCCACTGCGCATTGTTCGAAGATGTCTCGCAACTCGCGCAGCATGGGGGCGTGTCGAGGATGATCTGGCCCGGGCGCATACGACGAGGAGAGCAGACGGCCTTCCACGCCGGCGTAATCAAATTCCTGGCGCATGTCGAAGACTCGCTCGCGATAAACAGCAGGGTCAAAGAATTCGTTTACGGAGTCAGTGGTGCGTTCGTGACGAACATCTTCATAGTCAGTGCCATAGGTCAGCAGCAACCTTTCGTACTTGCGAAGAAATTCCGACGAATCCGTCAGGCGCTCATTCCACAGTAGAACCAGCCAACCACCGGGCTTTAGGATGCGAAGGAATTCACGCCGGGCAGATATGCGATTAAACCAGTGGGCAGCTTGCGCGGCGGTGATGACATCGACGCTGTCATCTGCAAGAGTCGTCGCCTCGGCTGTACCGTCGACGCTGGTGAATTTTGGAAACGCCGCCAGCAGGCGTGCGCCCGCGCTTCGCATCTCGGGGTTCGGCTCGACGCCGAAGACTGGGTTGCCGTTCTCGATCAGCATGCGCGTCCAGATGCCGGTGCCTGAGGCGACATCAGCAATGACGCTACCAGGCGAAAGACTGCATTCGGTCCTGAGGGTCTGCAAGACTTCCGCAGGATAGCCGGGACGGTATAGAACATAGTTCTCAACACGATCGGAAAAGCGGCTGGTAGCGTTGGAAGCAGGCATGGGATTTAGCTGAGCAGTTTGCGCGACCAAATATTTATTCTAATTGCGTGGCCGCAAATTGACGAGAGTCCTGTGGCGGCCTCAAGTGCGATACCATTCCAAGCAAGCCATGAAAGTTCCTAGCGCATGAGAATAGTCATCAAAGTGGGGACCAGCCTGATCGCGCCAGACGGTCAGATCGACGCGAACGTGTTGCGGGCGATGGTGGACCAGTTCGATCTCAATAAGAATGAATATCTGATCGTGACATCGGGCGCGATCGCGGCTGGGATGTCGGGACTGGGATTGAGCGAACGGCCGAGCGACGTTCCCGGGATGCAGGCGTGTGCCGCGGTGGGGCAGAGCAAACTGATGCACACTTACGAGCGGCTTTTTTTTGGCAAGAAGGTGGTGGCGCAGCTTCTCCTTTCGAGCGACGACTTTACTTCGCCGACCCGCTACCGCAATTTGCAGAATGCTCTGGGAGAGTTGCTCGCGCTGGGCGTTGTCCCTATCGTGAATGAAAATGACAGCGTATCAGTGCGCGAACTGGAAGGCGCTTTTGGCGACAACGATGAGCTGAGTTCCTTGCTGGCGACGGCGGTGAAGGCGGATTGGCTTTTGCTGTTGACGAATGTTGACGGCTTTCTGATGCCAAATGGACGCAAAAAGCCGCGGCTCGTGCGCGTGGTACGAAAGCTGACTCCGGCTCTGGAGGCAAAGTGCGACGGTAAAAGCGCGCTGGGGCGCGGGGGCATGGTTTCCAAATTGCGTGCGGCGAAGCTGGCCAGTGAAGCGGGCATACATGTCGCGATTGTGAATGGGCGGCATCCGCAGGCGATTGCGCTGGGTATCGAACGCAAAACCGGAACTTATTTTCCTCCGGCACGGAGGAAAAGATGATGACGATTGGCATTACAAGCGCGGCTTCCACGCAGGAAAAACTCCTGCGTGCGAGAGCCGCTTCGAGCAAGCTGGCGCTGTTTTCCAGCAGCGAGAAGAATGCATTGTTGCTTGCAATGGCGGACGCCATTGAAGCGAACATGGAGAGCATTTTGGCGGCGAATCGGGCCGACGTAGAAAGTTCGGGACTCCATGGCGCCATGAGCGACCGGCTGCTGCTGACGACGGAGCGGATCAAGGAGATGGCGCAGGGAGTGCGTGATGTAGCGGCGCTACGCGATCCGGTTGGGGAGACGCTGGCGGAGTGGACGCGTCCGAACGGGTTGCAGATTCGCAAGGTTCGAGTGCCGCTGGGGGTGGTGGGAATCATTTACGAATCACGGCCAAACGTTACTGTGGATACGGCTGTGCTCGCGTTGAAAACTGGCAATGCGATTGTTTTGCGCGGAGGGAAAGAGGCAGCGAGGAGCAATCAGCGGCTGGTGGAAATTCTTGCATCAGTGCCAGGAGTGCCCGAGGGTGCGATCGAACTGCTGGATTCGAGCACGCGGGAATCGGTGCAGGAGCTGATCAAGGTGCGGGGATTGGTAGATGTGATTATTCCTAGAGGTGGTGCTGGGCTGATTGCATTTGTCAGCGAAAATTCTTCGGTGCCGGTGATTGAGACGGGAGCGGGGAACTGCCACATTTTTGTGGATGAATCGGCCGATTTTGATATGGCGGATCGGATTGTGATCAATGCCAAGACGTCGCGTCCGTCGGTTTGCAATGCGGCGGAGAAATTGCTGGTTCATGAAAAGATTGCCATGGGATATGTTCCGCGCATCGTGAAAAAGCTGCTTGATGCAGGAGTTGAGGTGCGCGGGGATGAGAAGTCACGCAGTCTGGCTGCGGGACTGAAGATTGCTCCGGCTACAGAAGAAGACTGGTATGAAGAATATCTGCGGCTCTGTATAGGAGTCAGGGTGGTGGAGAATGTCGAGGAGGCGATCGACCATATTAATCGCTATTCCACAAAACACTCGGATTCGATCGTGACCCGTGATGAGGCGAATGCTCGCAAGTTCCTGCGCAGTGTGGATTCGGCGGCTGTTTACTGGAATGCTTCGACCCGTTTTACCGACGGCGCGGAGTTCGGCTTCGGCGCGGAGATGGGCATCAGCACGCAGAAGCTGCACTGCCGCGGGCCTTTCGCGCTAGCGGAATTGACTTCTTCGAAGTACGAGATCGTGGGGACGGGGCAGGTGCGGTAGGAAGCGAATGCGAATGATTTACATCAAGAGTCTGACAGCTGGAATTGCCGCTGTCCTAGTGGCCGGAATTCTATCTATACTCGCGTTAGGTCTGTACATGTATTTTGCTTCGAAATCTATAGGAGATGGCGCAATCGGATGGGATCCCGTTTCACTAAATAGGCCAGTGCCCTGGGTTTTCGCTGCCCTGATATTTGCGGCTGGCTTCATCTGGGAATTTCGACGCGCTGTAAAGTAGGGCCAGCTGTAACTAGCCTCACCGCCATATCCCGACGCGCATCACGTCAAAGTGATGATCGTATGTCCAAACCTCTAAATTGAGCCGCGCGGCTAATGCAGCAACAGTCGCGTCAAATAACGTGAGGGGCTGGTCAGAGAGCGCTCCAATTATGGCTAGAGCCTTCCGGTAGTCCTCCGACGTGGGATTGACCAGAGCCGCATTGGCCATGTCGGTGAGCCAATCCGTCGCGGCATTCCTGCGGAGGCGGTGCAGGACCATAGTGTAGGCCTCGAACAGGACCGGGTAAGGCACCACCACCTCCCGTTTCTCCCGATCCAACTTTTGCAGGTCCGCGAGGGCTCGCTTGTGGTGCGCATCGTGCGGGTCAACAGCCGCGTAGAGCGGCCCGGTATCCGCCAGCACGGCGCGCGTCACTTCTTGATGCCCGCCAAGTACATGTCATGATTCTCACTTATGTCGCTGCGCCCGCTACCATGCTTGGCTGGCCTGATTTTCAACGACTTGTGCTTACGGAGAAATCCCCGCTCTCCCAAGTACTCTCGCAAGGCGGCTTGAACCACGGTCGTGAGAGCAGGCGGAGCCTCTTGAGCGCGCAGATAGTTTTTTACGGCTTCCGCCAGGTCGTCCGGCAGGGTCATGGTAGCTCGTTTCATATGCGTATTATACCATTTAATTGGTGAAAATGGTGATGATGGTGAATAAGGTGATATTGGTGTCGTACCGCTGAAGAGCAGAGCGAGCCGCGAAACACGCTGGGAGCAACCGGAAGGTTGCGCTGTGCTACCTTACTTACTTTGACCGCGAGAGCCCATGAGACCATTGTCCGCGTCACTTCTTACCGCAGTCGTA
Organism: uncultured Acidobacteriaceae bacterium; assembly: GCA_963724815.1. Lineage (GTDB taxonomy): Bacteria > Acidobacteriota > Terriglobia > Terriglobales > Acidobacteriaceae > Sulfotelmatobacter. Next base: position 59,602 of record CAVRWS010000016.1, on the reverse strand, counting down.
ATGCTTTCAAGTTTTCCAATAACAGTCAGCGGCACTGCGCCTGCTTCGGCCGCTCAATCCATCTTCGGCTTTCGCGACGCGGCTGCCGAAAACGGTGCCGAGGCTCGCTTTCTTGCTGTGCCTGACCCCAAGCTGGCGGAAGAGCATTTGCGTGTGTTAACGCAGGCGCCACATATGGCGGGCACGCCCGAGGACAAAGCGACCGCCGATTATGTCGCGCAGAAATTTCGAGACGCCGGACTCGAGACTGAGATTGTCGAATACAAAGTCTGGATGAATTATCCGCAGGAAATCAGCGTGGACATCACGGCGCCCGCTGGAGTGGAAATGCATGGGCCTACGCGCGAGCATGTCGAGGGCGATCCATACGACAACGATCCACGGGTGGTGATGCCTTTCAACGGAATGTCGCCTTCCGGAGATGCCGAGGCGGATGTGGTCTATGCGAACTACGGCACGCCGGAAGATTTTGAGAAGCTGGAGAAGTTGAAGATCGATGTGCGCGGAAAAATTGTGATTGTGCGTTACGGGCAGAATTTTCGCGGGGTAAAGGAATTTATTGCGCAGGAGCACGGCGCGGCGGGAGTGATTATTTATTCCGATCCGTTCGACGATGGCTGGCGGCGCGGGGATAAATATCCCGAGGGGCCGTGGCGGCCCGATACTGGGGTGCAGCGCGGGTCGGTAGGATACATGTTCGAATTTCCTGGCGATCCGACGACACCGGGAATTGCCTCAGTGCCTTCATTGCCGGAAAGCAAACGCATTTCTCCCGAGCAGTCGGCGCAGATGCCGAAGGTTCCGGTTACGCCGCTTTCTTATCACGATGCGTGGCCCATTCTGCAGCATCTGGGAGGGCCCGATTCGCCGCGGGAATGGCAGGGCGCTTTGCCTTTCACCTATCACGTGGGGCCGGGGCCGGTGCGGGTAAAAATGCATCTGAAGCAGGATTATCAATTTCGCACTTTGTGGGATGTGATTGGTCGAGTGCGCGGCAGCGAATCGCCGGACGAGTGGGTAGTTGCGGGGAACCATCGTGACGCATGGGTTTATGGGGCGGTGGATCCAAACAGCGGCACGGCTGCGATGCTCGAAGCAGTACATGGAGTCGGCGAGTTGCTGAAGTCTGGATGGAAGCCGAAGCGCACCATGATTTTTGCCAGTTGGGATGGTGAAGAAGAAGGCCTGATGGGTTCCACTGAATGGGCGGAGCAGCATGAAACCGAACTGGTGAATGCGCCGGCTTATTTTAATGTGGACGTGGCGGTTTCCGGGCCGAAGTTTGGCGCCTCAGCGGTGCCGAGTTTGAAACAGTTCCTGCGAGACTTGACCAAGGCGGTGCCAAGTCCGAAGGGCGGCACGGTTTACGAGGCATGGCAGAGGGTGGATCAGACCGGCGCTCCTATTGACGCAATCGCCGACGGAGGCAATTGGCGACGGGCGCCGCATGCCTGCGGCATCGGCCAAGGCCGACGTCCCGGTGGGAGATTTGGGCAGTGGTTCCGACTACAGCGCGTTCCAGCAGCACCTGGGTGTGCCTTCTACCGATATTGGCTCAAGCGGGCCTTACGGTGTGTACCATTCGACGTTCGACGATTTCGCCTGGTTCAAAAAGTTCGGCGATCCGGATTTCCTTTACGAACAGGAAATGGCGAGAATTTTCGGGCTGGAGGCTTTGCGCATGGCCGACGCGGATGTACTGCCTTACGACTACGAGGAATACGGCAAGGAGGTTGTCGCTTATGCGGACGCCGCGGCGAAACGTGCGGAGAACAAGTTTGGGAATCATGTTCTCGATTTCAGCGCAGTTACAACGGCGGCAAAACATTTTCAGGATGCGGGCGCGAAAATTCTTTCGAAGCAGAGAAATCCGCCGCGAGATGCAGCCAGATTGAATCATGCGCTGCTTGGCGCCGAGCGGGCGTTGCTGGTGCCGGAGGGACTGCCGCACCGTCCCTGGTATCGGCATGCGATCTACGCGCCGGGGGAATATACGGGATATGCGGCGGTGGTAATTCCTGGAGTGAATGAAGCGTTGGATAAAAGGGACGTTGACCGGGCGCGGCAACAAATGGCTGTTTTGGCCGCGGCGCTGGAGCGGGCAGCCAAGGCACTGGAGAGCTACCGATAGGCCTATGGACGCTACCCACGCACTCGGACAATTCCTGCGCACGCTGCCGCACTCGGCGGCGGCCACTTTTCTGGCGCTGTTCCCGATTGTCGATCCTTTTGGGGGCGTTCCGATTTTCTTTAGCATGACTTCCTCGTGGACTGCGAAAGAACGGAACCGGACGGCACTAAAGACGGGCATCTGGGTCTTTGTCATTCTGGTGACGTTTCTTTTTGTGGGTCGTTTCGTGCTGCTTTTTTTCGGCATTTCTCTTCCCGTGTTAAAGATAGCCGGAGGATTGATTGTGGCCAATACGGCTTGGGGCATGGTGACGTCGCATGCGCGCATCACGCCGGAAGAAACTCACGAGGCGGAGGATAAGCAAGATATTTCTCTGACACCGCTGGCCATGCCGCTGATGTCGGGTCCGGGCGCAATTGGCGTGGTCATGGCGCTGGCAGCGCACGTGGATAGTTCCATGTCGTATCTGGGGATGGTGATTGGGATCGCCGCAATTGCGTTAACGGTTTTCCTATTTTTCTGCATGGGCGGACCGCTGGTACGGTGGCTGGGGCCTAACGCGGTGGGAGCGATCAATAAAATTTTCGGGTTTTTGATTTTGGCGATTGCGGTGCAGCTTGTTTGGGATGGCGTGGCTGATTTTAAGAGCTAACCAGCGCTAAACATCTTGCGGCGATCCCCGCTCTCGCAAAGGGTGCGAGAAATGGGGCACCCGCCTCTCGAGGGGATCCCACCCACGACTGGACAGCCACTCGGGTAATATAATTCCCGAAGACCGGCCAACCAACCGCCGGGGGATAAAGGCATCAGCCTATGACGAAAGCACGGACGCTCGCCCTCCTGGTTGTCGCCGCACACTGGATGGTCGCTATCTGGCACCTGTTCCTTGCGGCCAAGGTTCTTCCAGCGCCGAACAACCACGTCAGTTGGGTAGCCATAATTTTGATAACGTCAGGGCACGCGGTCGTATCAATTCTCTTGTGGAAGCTCAGCGAGAAAGTTGCCGGGTTTGTCTCGGTAATTTTCTTTTTGGCCGCAATGAGTGCCGATCTTTATGAGCACTTCCTGCACGCCTCTCAAAACAACGTTTTTATGGTGGCGAGCGGAGATTGGACTGCCATCTTTAACGTGAGTGTCTTCATCCTGCTCGCGCTGGAAATCCTGGGATGCTCGCTTGGAATTATCACGCTCGGTGGCAGCACAAGGAACAACAAGTCAACTCCGGGACTCGATTCACAATTCAGCAAGCAGAGCCATAAGCTTTTCTCCAGTCGATTCGGCTCAGCGCGATCTTCCCGGAACCGTTTGCTCCAGCGACAAGAGTAAGTCTGGGTTGGTCACTGCGAGTTCGGAGAGGACTGCGCAGGGGCTTGCTTCCGCTGCCGCTCGGCGAGGATTTCCTGCAAGCGCTGGACACCCCTGGGAATTATTCGTCCAGCGCGAGGTCGCGAGCATGCTTCCGGACCTCTCGCTCAAAGCGCGACTGGCCAACCAGCAGCGGCGAAAACGACACCGGTCGACCTCCGTTTCGGCTCTTGACGTAGGTAGTCCCGGTATTGCGGCCCCTCCCCATCCAGGCGACCTCATTCCATGCGATGATGCGATCTCCGCGAAGCCGGCGGTGCTGGCGAATGCCTTCATGGTTGATCAGGACAGTTCTGGGTTCGGCAAGAAGAATTGCGACCAGCACCGAGACAGGGATCAACGCCGCATACAGTCCCTCCCCCGTACGGACCGCCTCTCAACACGATCAGAGCGGTGAAGGCCACCAGCGACACGGTGACTATCTCGATAAGAACATGCATCCGGGGAGCAAGTGAGAACTCCGCGGAATTACCGTTATCGCGCGGACGGAGCTTCTTTGTGGAGCGGCGGATCCACCAGAACAAAAGCATGAATGGAGAGACGAACAAGAATCTCAAAAGAACCGCGCCAAATAATAAGGCGAGTGCCTTCACTTGAGACCTCGTGCATGCCTCGGGATCGCGGTCCTCAAGAGCGCCTACTTCAGCGTAACCAGTCGCTCTACCAGCTCCGAGTAATCCTTCTTCTCGATTCCGTGAACCTGCTTGTTGTATTCGTCCACTTTCGACGAATAGTTCATCGAGCAGAATTTTGGGCCGCACATGGAGCAGAAGGCGGCTTCCTTGTAATGGTCGTCGGGCAGGGTTTCGTCATGCATGGAACGGGCGGTTTCGGGATCGAGTGAGAGTTCGAATTGTTTTTCCCAATCGAATTTGTAGCGGGCGTAGCTGAGGGCGTCGTCGCGGTCGCGGGCGCCGGGGCGTCCGCGGGCGATGTCGGCGGCGTGGGCGGAAATTTTGTAGGCGATGATGCCGTCTTTTACGTCTTTCTCGTTCGGCAATCCTAGATGCTCTTTGGGCGTGACGTAGCACAGCATGGCGGCGCCGTACCATCCGATCATGGCCGCACCGATGGCCGATGTAATGTGGTCGTAGCCGGGAGCGATGTCGGTGACCAGCGGGCCGAGCGTGTAGAACGGAGCTTCGTAGCAAAGCTCGGCTTCTTTTTCGACTTGCTCTTTGATCTTATCCATCGAGACGTGGCCGGGACCTTCGATCATCACTTGCACGTCGTGTTGCCAGGCGATCTTCGTCAGTTCGCCCAGCGTTTTCAGTTCGGCGAACTGGGCTTCGTCGCTGGCATCGGCGACGCAACCGGGGCGAAGGCCGTCGCCCAAGGAAAAACTGACATCATATTTTTTTAGAATTTTACAGATGTCGTCGAAGCGCTCGTAAAGAAAATTCTGTTTGTGGTTGTAGGCCATCCATTGCGCGAGGATGGCGCCGCCGCGGCTTACGATTCCGGTGATGCGCTTCGAGATCAGCGGCAGATACTGGACCAAAACTCCGGCGTGAATCGTCATGTAATCGACGCCTTGCGCCGCTTGCTCTTCGATTACTTCGAGCATGACTTCGGCATTTAAATCTTCCACACGCTTGACGCGCGAAATTGCTTCGTAAATTGGAACGGTGCCGATGGGCACGGGCGAGTGGCGGAGAATGGCTTCACGAATTTCGTGAATGTTGCCTCCGGTGGAGAGATCCATCACGGTATCGGCGCCATAGTGCACGGAGGTGTGCAGCTTTTTCAACTCTTCTTTAATCTCTGACGTCACCGCGGAATTGCCGATATTGGCGTTGATCTTGCACAAAGAGGCGATGCCAATCGCCATGGGCTCGAGTTCCGGATGATTGATGTTGGCGGGAATAATCATTCGACCGCGGGCGACTTCGTCGCGCACCAATTCGGGCGCGAGCTTTTCGCGATGCGCGACATAGCCCATTTCCTCAGTGATCACGCCCTGACGGGCGTAATGCATCTGGGAGAAATTCCCGTCAGTGTTGGTTTGCTTGCGGCGCGCAATCCATTCCGCGCGAGGTTTGGGGACGCTGTTACCGTTGGTGCCATTGTCGGAATTGCCGTTCGTAGGAATCATGTTTTAGGCCAGCCTTATGGGAGTGTCCAGGTCCCGATTATACTCGGACGGAGCCCGAGATTGCTGCAATGAAGAACAACCGTCGAAAGATGGTTCATGCACATGACTCGCTAACCCGCCCTGCGTCGTCCTTGCCCAGCGAGAACCGCGAGGCTTAGTATGTCAACCGTTCCGCAAAGGAGAATTCACGCGATGCGCATGTTCCGTTTCTTTCTGCTTCTGATTGTTCTCTCGACTCTCGCTTGCTTCGCGCAAACTTCCCCGTCCGCCAGGCCGGCTCCGGGGTTTAGCCTGGATACTATCGACAAAACAATCGACCCCTGTGTGGACTTTTACCAGTACGCTTGTGGCAACTGGATCAAGAATTCGCAGATTCCGGCGGATCAGGCGCAGTGGGGAAGCTTCGTAGAACTGCACGAGCGCAATCTCGATATTCTGCACGGAATTTTGGAGAAGGCCGCCGCGGGCGGAGCAAGCCGAAATGGCATTGACCAGAGAATTGGCGATCTCTACGGATCGTGCCTGGATGAGAAAGCCGTGGACGCGAAGGGTATAGCGCCGGTCAAGGCGGAACTGGAACGCATTGCCGCGGTGAAAGATAAAGGCGCGCTCATCGATGAGGTCGCGCATGTGCACCTGACTGGGCCGAGTCCGCTGTTCAATTTTTATTCAGCGCCCGATCTGCATAATGCCGATCAGGTGATCGCCTACATCGACCAGGGTGGTCTCACGTTGCCGGATCGCGATTACTACATCAAGGACGATCCGGACAAAGTGGAGAAGCGGCAGTTCATGGTCGACTACGCCACCCAGTTGTTCACTCTTGCGGGGCAAACTCCGCTGCAGGCAGCGCACTCCGCGCAGACCGTGCTGGTGATCGAAACCATGCTGGCCGTGGATTCGATGGACCGGACCAAGCGTCGGGATCCGAAGAACCGCGATCATAAGATGACGCGAGAGGAAGCGGCAGCGCTCGGACCTGACTTCTATTTGAATCGTTACTTCACGGCTGTGGGCGCGCCGAACTTCACGGAGATGAATGTTACGAATCCAGAGTTCTTCAAGTTGGTGAATGGAGTGCTTGAGGCTGAGTCTCTGGATGCTTTGAAGACCTATGTGAGCTGGCATGTGCTGAACGCAGCGGCTCCGTGGCTTTCGCAGCCGTTTGTGGACGCCAACTTCAAACTTCAGCAAAAGCTCACCGGCCAAGAGCAGATTCAGGCGCGCTGGAAGCGCTGCGTCAACCTCACCGATCGTGAACTGGGCGAGGCGCTCGGAGAGAGATATGTGGATGTGACGTTTGGTCCGGACGGAAAGCAGCGCATGCTAAAGATGGTGGATGCGCTGGAGAAATCTTTGACCAGCGACATTCAGGATCTTTCCTGGATGAGCGACGAAACCAAGAAAGAAGCCAAGGTGAAGCTGGATGCAATTCGCAACAAGATTGGCTATCCGGACGTTTACCGCGATTACAGTTCCGTCGTAATCAAGCCGAATGATCTGATGGGCAACATCGAACGCGCGGATGAATTCGAAGCGAAGCGGCAGATTAATAAAATCGACAAGCCGCTGGATCGCAAGGAGTGGGGTATGACTCCGCCCACGGTGAACGCATATTACAGCGGGTCGTTCAACGAGATTGTTTTTCCGGCGGGCATTCTGCAGCCGCCATTTTTTGACAAGAACGTGGATGACGCGGTGAACTTCGGCGGCATTGGGCTGGTCATTGGGCATGAGCTCACGCATGGGTTCGACGACCAGGGGCGCAAATTCGATCCCCACGGCAACTTGCACGACTGGTGGACGGCGCAGGATGGAAAAGAGTTTGAACAGCGTGTAAGTTGCGTGGCCAATGAGTACTCGAACTTTGTTGCGGTTGACGATTTGAAGCTGAATGGACGGCTCACCCTCGGCGAGAATACTGCCGACAACGGAGGCGCGCGCATCGCGCTGATGGCGCTGGAGCAGATGATTGCCGACGACAAGAACGGAAAAGAAGCACAGACAATCGATGGCTACACGCCGGAGCAGCGGTTCTTTTTGGGATTCGGGCGGGTGTGGTGCGAGAAACGGCGTCCGGAGATTGCTCGCGCGCGGGTGCTGACGGATCCTCATTCACCGGGGAAATACCGCGTGAATGGGGTGGTGCAGAACATGCCGGAGTTTCAGAAGGCGTGGGGCTGTAAGGCGGGACAACCGATGGTGGCGGAGAATGCCTGCCGCGTTTGGTAAGGCCAAGGCTGGGGCATCCGCCTCACTTTCAGATTAGTTGATTATTTTTTCGTCTGGAAGCCCTTGCGGCGTTGTTCGCTGTAGCGGTGCAGGGCGTCGAGGATGATGGGATAAGCCTCTGCCGCCGGGCGTATCTCGTCGACTTCGACGGCTTTGCCTTCGAGTTGTTTGTAGTCCTGAAAAAAGCGTCGCAGCATGAGCATGCGGTGCGGCGGCATTTCGGCGGCTTCGTGGTAAGAGTTGAATTCGGGATCCTGGGTGGCAATGGCGATGATTTTATGGTCGGGCTTGCCGCCATCGATCATCGTCATCAGACCGATGGCGCGGGCGTGAATGATGGTGAGCGGGACGACGGGTTCCTGGCACAGCACGAGGACATCGAGCGGGTCATCGTCTTCGGCGAGCGTCTGCGGAATGAAGCCGTAGTTGGCGGGATAGTAGACGGCGGAATAGAGGATGCGGTCGAGTTTTATGAGACCGCTGGCTTTATCGAGTTCATATTTCACGCTCGATCCGAAAGGGATCTCGATGACGCAGTCGAATTCCTGCGGAAGTTTGTCGCCGGGAGTGACGTCGTGCCAGGGATGAATCATAAGATTGTTGGACTGAGTTCATTCTAACGGATGATGTTATCAACTGGTCTGTGGGCTGCTATCGCGGCATCTTCTGCCGGAAAATCGAATTGGGCCAGAGGCACGAGGGCGGCACTTGGGAGGCGACAAATCGCCCGACAAAACCGTTCCCGCCGATTAGAAGAAAACGCATACAAGCCAATTATGACATCGCTTCGTGTGGCAGTCCTTTCGAAATCTTGATTCCCAGCTTCGAGAAGGGTAGAGTCATGGAAGTACATTCGCGTGGGGCAGCCCTCTATGTCCAGTCAAGGTAAGACTTATTTGAAGTTTGGCGCGGCTACGGTTGTGATCCTGCTGCTGCTGGGTTATCTCGCTTATACCGGCGTGCAGGATAGCAAGAGCTATTACGTCACGATCAGCGAGCTGCACAAGATGGGGAACGGGGCTTACACGAAGCGGCTGCGGGTGGCGGGGAATGTGCAGCCGGGGTCGATCAAGCGGACGGGCACGCATGTGCAGTTTGTGCTGATGGAGCAGGATCAGTTGCTGTCGGTCGATTACACGGGAACCGAAGCGCCTCCGGATACTTTCAAGGATGATTCGCAGGCGCTGGCCGACGGGAGTTTTGGGCATGACGGGGTGTTCCACGCGAAAGCCCTGCAGGCCAAGTGCGCTTCGAAGTATGCCCCGCAGCAGCCGGGAAACTCTATGCAGGCGGAGCCGGCGAAAAATATTACGCAAACGCAACCTGTTAATTCGCCTGTCGCTTCGAATTAGGCCATTCAGTCGCGCAAGCAAGAACCATGGTCCCTCGCTCCGCTCCGGCATGGCAGTGTGCAACGAGATTGAGTCGTGGCTACCTCCTCGACTTCGCTGCGAGCTTCCGCTATCTTCAACCTTTCACATTAACGCAATCATCGTGAGCGTCCCCGAAATCCCGGCAGCCGCCAGCATCGTTACCGTCAGCAATCTAGTTAAGCAGTTCGGACGCTTCGCGGCGTTGCGCGGAGTGGATGCGGAATTTTGTGCGGGAAAGTTTTACGTAATTCTGGGGGACAACGGAGCGGGGAAGACAACTTTATTGCGGGTGATGGCGGGGTTGGCTCATCCCACCCGTGGCACGATTTCGATTTTAGGGAAGAATCCGCAGGACGCCTGCCGTGAGATTGGTTATATGGCGCATCCGTCTTTGCTTTACGATGAGATGAGCGGGATGGAAAATTTGCGTTACTTCGCCCGACTCTACGACATTGAGGGCAACGGCCGCTGTGATCAGGCGATTCGAGCCGTGCGGCTTGATCCCGAATTGACGCGGCCGGTGGGGCAGTACTCGCAGGGAATGCGGCAGCGCATGTCGCTGGCGCGGGCGATTCTGCACGATCCGAAGATTCTATTGCTCGACGAACCATTCTCCAATGTGGATGTGCATTCCGCGCAGGAGATGGTGTTGCTGCTCAAAGGGATGCGGGATGCGGGCAAGACTATTTTTGTGGTCACGCACCAGGCCGCGCTGCTGGAGGGCGTGGCGGATGAATTTGTGTGGATGGAGTATGGGAAGATTGTGGACCGCACGTCTGATCTGAAGCCGCGGGCAGCAGCGCAATGAGTTCGCTGCGCTCCATCACGCTGGCGACGCTGACGAAAGACATCCGGCTGGAGTGGCGCTCGCGCGACGCGATTAATTCCATGCTCTTCTTTTCGCTACTCGTAGTCGTGATCTTCAGCTTTTCTTTTGATCCGAATGCGGAAGAGTCGCGCGAAATTGCAGGCGGCCTGATCTGGGTAGCGTTTCTGTTTGCTGCGGTGGTGGCTTTGAACCAGACCTGGGCGCGCGAGCTGCGCAACCAGGTGCTGGACGCGTACCGGGTGTCTCCAGCCCCGGCGAACTCGTTATTTGTCGCTAAAGCGCTGGGGAATTTTATTCTCGTTACGGTGTTGGAAGCGGTGATGGCGCCACTGTTCATGATTTTCTATAATCTGCGGGTTGTGGGTCCGGCGTGGCAGTTGATTCCGGTAGCGATTCTGGGGACGTGGGCGCTGGTGGTCAACGGAACTTTTTTTGCGGCGATGTCGTTGCGGACACGCAGCCGCGAAATTATGTTGCCGCTGTTGTTGTTTCCCATCTCCATCCCAGCCGTGCAGTCGATGGTGGAGACGACGCGCATCATTCTGTCTGGCGACGGTTCGGCGCGCTTCTGGATCGTATTGCTTCTCACCTACGATGTGGTGTTTACTACAGCTTGTCTGGCATTGTTTGAAACCATTCTGCAGGCGGAATGAAGCGAGCCTTTCCCATCCTCGCAGTTCTCACGGCGCTATTGCTGGCTTATGCGTTTTATGAAGCGATCTGGGTCGCTCCCATGGAGCGCACCATGGGCGACGTGCAACGCATCTTTTATTATCACGTGCCGTCGGCCTGGACGGCGTTCTTGCTGTTCTTCGTAAACTTGATCGCTTCGGTGGTCTACCTGATTCGAAAAAGCGCAAAGGCGGATGCTGTTGCGCTGGTTTCCGCGGAAGTGGGAGTGGTTTTCTGCACGGTTGTTCTGGTGACTGGACCCATCTGGGCGCGGCCGGTGTGGGGTATCTGGTGGACGTGGGATTTACGGCTCACGCTGACGCTGGTGCTATGGCTAATTTATGTCAGCTATCTGGTTTTGCGGAAGTTTTCCGACAGTTCGCAGACTCCGAAGCTGGCGGCGGTGCTGGCTATTTTTGGGGCATTGGATGTCCCGCTGGTTTACTTCTCGATCTGGTTTTTTCGCACGCAGCATCCGCAGCCGGTGATTGGCGGCGGCGGGTCGATTGATCCGCGCATGTTGCACGTGCTCCTGCTAAATTGGCTTGCGTTCTCCTGCTTTGCCTTGCTGGTTTGCTGGTGGCGCTACCGGCTGGAGCTATTGCAGCGCGAAGTGGATGAGTTAGAAAGCCTGGAATCATTACAGGGAGTGCAGCAATGAACTCAATTAAATTTCTCTGGGCTGCTTACATCGCGACCTGGCTGATTCACGGTTTCTATATCGGCAGCGTTGCGCGGCGCTACCGGCGGGTGCGGCAGAGGATGAAGGAATTGCGAAGAGGTAGCAGCTAGCCTTTAGCAATTGGCGCCTGCCAGCAGCTAATGCTGCTATTTGTTGGGGATCGGGGCTCAACGGCCGATTCGCTAATCGCTAACTGCTCACTTCAGTTCGTCGCTTTCCAATCTCGTTGCAGTTCGCTCAGGAAATCGGTGCCACCAGAGGAGCGAAGGAATTCGTAGTCCTCAATCATGGCAGCGGTGCCGACGCGTAATGACGGCAGGGGCGACTCCGAACGGATGACGCGGGCGGTGAAGCGGACGCGCACGGCATCGGTCAACGTGATGTGCGGAGGAAAAGTCAACGTGACTTCGCAGCGGGTACCCGCAGGCAGCGGACGATCGAGATAGAAGAAAACTCCGCGCGCGCTCACGTTCTGGGTTTCGGTTTGGAATTCGTTGTTGGCGTCGAGACGGACCAGCGCGGGCAGGCGCATATCGAAGCGCCGCATCAGCCGTCGTTCCTGAGAATCCGGTTGCATCCGAAGCGTATTTTCCGAAAGCATTGTTCCCCGACAAAGAAAATCTTAATGCGGAAACTGCAATCAGGCTGGAAGGCTGGACCCTGCCTCGGCAGGTTCTAATTGCACTCCACTCTATAGATTTACCAGCACTTTGCAAGAACAAAAAAAGCCCATGCATTGATTCGGTAAACGGTCGTGCTTACCTGAAAGCGGCTTTGGAGGAGATGGCACAGCGGTACCCCTAGAAGTCAGCAATCGGATGACCATCTTCGTGCGAAGGGAGGTGCGGCATTTTGAGGAGAATCAATGGCTTCTGTGGCTGGCGCAGACTCCTGCAGCTAGTGGTATGCAGCGGTTTGCAGAAATCGTCCCGCTGCGATGGTCAGTGGGCTGTTTCCTGCCACCTTCGTGCTACGTTTTTTGGGTCGTCGGTTTTCTCGGTGCTGTGTTTTTCTGGGCCCTCTGTTTTCTAATCCGTCTGCGGCATCTTTATCGGTCGACCGGCGCATCTGAGGTCTTGAAGCGAACGTGAGAGCCGGCGCTCGCTTGACTTGGCTATCCGTCAGATGTTTAAGTAGTTGTTTGTTTTCCGCCAGTTCCTAAATGACATGTCAGCAGCGGGGCGGCTTCGCCGGCGCCAGGTGAGAATTCGTGCGCCGTTTACTCTCTCCATTTATGATCGGTAGACACCGGAGGAAAAGCGTAATGGGAAATGGCTGTGAAGTGTCGGGAAAAAGTTTGTCGGCGAGCGCGGAAGGCCGCTTGAAATGGATCCGAGTTATGGGCGCGGCGGTTGGTTTGCTGCTCGTGGCGGGCGTGATGCTTGGCTCGGGATCACGGCGCTATGCCCAGACGGCGACGACATCGGCATCCGGCTTTCCCGTCCCGGCCATTCTCGGCAAAGCTCCTTCCAAGTCGAACCCGGTGAAGTCGAAACCGGATGCTCGCGCGCTGCTTAGCCAACTTCCGCTGATCTTCGAGCCCAATCAGGGACAAACCGATCCAAGCGTGAAATTCGTCTCGCGCGGGGCGGGTTACAGTCTGTTTCTGGATTCAACCGGAGCGGTGCTGGCGATGCGGACGGCACAGCCTGCATCAGCGAGTCGAAGCACGGCGTCGAGGGATGGGAGTGAGAACGGACCTAACATGGAGTCCGTTCGCATGACTCTGGTGGGAAGTAATCCTGCGGCAGCGGTCGCTGGAAGCGAGCAGCTTCCGGGAAAGAGCAATTACTTTATCGGCAACGATCCCAAGAAGTGGCACACTGGGGTGCCTCAATTTGCCGGCGTTCGCTACCGGAATGTTTATCCGGGAATCGATCTGGTTTTCTACGGAAGCCAGGGCCGTCTGGAATATGACTTCAAGGTTGCGCCCGGTGCCAATGCGTCTCAAGCGGAATTGCAGTTCGATGGCGCGACGAAACTCGAATTGAGCCACGGAGATTTGATTCTTAAGGGAACGGACGCCAGCGTAAGGTTGCAGGCTCCGCGCGTGTATCAGAGCGTTGCTGGCCGCCAGCACCCGGTCGATGGACGATTCGTGCTCCGCGCAGCGAATCGCGTGGGCTTCGAGATTGGCGCTTATGATCGCAGCCGAGAACTCGTGATCGACCCGACTGTCAGTTACTCCACCTACTTCGGCGGCAGCGGGAGTGAGACTTATCCTTCGATTGCTGTGAATGGCGATGGCTTTATTTATCTGGCTGGGTCAACGACTTCAACCGACCTTCCGGTGACGACGTTACCAGCCGCCCTTCAATCCACTCTCAAAGGCGCACAGAATATTTTCATCCTGAAGCTGGACCCGACTGCGGGCGCGGGGGGAATTCTTTACCTTACTTATCTCGGCGGCAGCGGCACCGATATAAGCTCGGGTCTGGCGGTGGATACGAGTGGAACAGCGTATGTCACTGGCACTACCAGTTCGCCGAATTTTCCCACGTCTTCGGCTGCATTTCAGACTCCCCCACTCCCCTTCGCTGGCACTACCTGCACGCCTTTGATCCCCAGCATCTCGGCGCCGTGCCACGTTTTTGTGAGCGCATTGAGCGGGCTTGATAGTACCGGGTCGCCGCAACTGAAGTATTCTACCTACCTTTCTGGAAACGGTTCGGAATCTGCCACCGCTGTGGCGACTGACAATGATGGGGATGTGTTTGTAACCGGGACCACGACTTCCACAAATTCTCTGACCGGCTTTCCATCGACTAGGTTGCCTGCGGCCTATCAGGCGACCCCGAACGGCAGCATTCAGTTTTTCATGACCGAAGTAAATACGAATGCGACGGGATTACCCAGCATTGCGTATTCCACCTATTTCGGGGGCAGCAATGGTTCGATTGCGGTGGGCGGCGGCATCGCGGTCGACACCACGGGAAATGTTTATTTCAGCGGCACCACCAATTTCTACAACAGTGGCGAAGGCCCGAACGGCGGCATCCTGAATTCGACCGACTTCCCTATATTGAACGCCTGGCAGCCATGCCTCAATACGCCTGAACCGATTACTATTCTGCCGCCGGTGTCGTGTCCGGCTGTGACCACCCCGGAGCCGACTGACGCTTTTATCGCCAAGATAAACGTGACCAACGCCCAGACCAGCGGCCCACAATTGATTTACTCGACATTCTTCGGCGGTAATAACAACGATTCCTCGACCGGATTGACCATCGACTCTGGAGCCGCTAACGTTTACATCACCGGAACCACCAACTCTTCCAATGTCACCATCCCAAGCGGAGCCGGAGCATTCCAGCCGTGCCTGAATGCTCCGACGACGGTGCTGCCCTGTTCGACAACGCCCGACACTACGCATACGGATGCATACGTAGCGAGGTTTGCGAATGGAACTGGGTCGACCACGACCTCGAGCGTGGCCGTGCCGCTGGGGTATTTTTCCTATCTCGGCGGATCTCTGAACGATAGCGGCTTAGCCATTGCGGTCGATACGGCGGAAGGAGCGCTGGTTACGGGAGCGACCAATTCAACAGATTTTCCGGCTTCGGTGGGAGCAATTCAGACGCATCTGAACGGAGTGCAGAACGCTTTCTTCGCTCACCTTGATACCCAGATCAACAGCAGCCAGAGTACGACAGGCTCTTACGCAACTTACTTCGGCGGCAACGGCACCGATCGCGGCACCAGCATTACTGTTGATCCCTCTTTAAACTCTTATCTTGCCGGAGATACGAATTCCACGAACTTGCAAGTCCAAGGTCCAGAGCAGAACTGCCTGGATACTCCAGTGAATCCGGCGCCGGGAGCGCCATGTCCAACGATCACCGCGCCGGCGCCCACTGATGCCTTCGCGGTGCGGTTGCAAACTGCAACTGACCTGTGCATCCGCTGCGTGGCCCCGATACTATCTCCGCTTTCGGGACTGATCAGTGCCGGGAACGAGATGACTATCACGTTTACCGTTATCAACGAGGGACCGGACTTGGCCACCAATGTCACGGTGACAGGTCAGCTCTCGACCGGCATAACGGCCGTTTTTAACAGTGCTACGGCAGCGTCCGGCACTTGCAGTGTTCCCACCGGCGCTAATGTGGTGTGCACCATTCCGGCGCTGCAATCGGGCTCTACTTCCACAGTTGCCATGGTAGTGACGCCGAGCACGGCGGGCGGAGGATCGATTTTAGCCACAGTCACCAACAGCAACAATACGAATCCCAGCAACACCGCGACAGCCTCGTTCACGGCGACCGATTTTTCGGTCTCGATTCTCCCATCCAGCCAGACCGTGGTGGCCGGTAACACTGCGACCTACTCTGTGTTCGTAAGTCCTTCCCTAAGCTTTGGAGCGAATGTCTCGCTTAGTTGTTCCTCGCTCCCGGCTGGGGCGAGTTGCGGATTCACTCCCAGTTCGCTCACATTTAACGGTCCTGGTCAGCAGTCGAGTACGCTGAACGTGACCACGACGGTGCGGCCCATCAGCACGATCACCTCTGCGAGGTGGAGTAGTCCGTTTTATGCCATGTGGCTGATGGTGCCGGGGCTTGCCTTGTTTGGACTGGGTAGCGGCAAACGCAGACGGAACCGGCTATTGGGATTCTTCCTGCTCTGGACTGTATTCTCGCTTATCGTCCTCTTACCGGCTTGTACCCAAGCTAAGGAGCAGCCCACGATCACCGGAACACCGGCGGGATCTTATCCGCTGCAGGTGACAGCAACTTCGGGCTCGTTCACGAAGAGTGCAGGATTCAGCTTGACGGTGCAGTAGGCGCAGGGCGGATTCCGAAGATGGTTGCGCGAGCTTAGGCGCCGGCGGAAAGCTTGTGATGGCTTTTGGCTTCGGCGATGCCATACTGGCGGATTTTGTAGAGCAGAGCTTTGTAGCTGATCTGCAGCAGCCCGGCTGCTTGTTTACGATTCCAGTTGGTCTGTTCGAGCGCCTGGCGGATGGCTTCGCCTTCGGCTTCGTCTTTAGCAGTGCGGGCAAGTGACTTTAATCCTCCACTGGATTCTCCACTCCGGCTTCCGGAGTCCGCATGTGCACCGCCGCCATTGCCATCGTTGCGTGGCTGCAATTCGGCCGCAGCCAGGGTTTCATCCCCCAGAATCAAATAGCGCTTCAGGAAGTTGTTGAGTTCCCGTAGATTGCCGGGCCAACTGTGTCTTTGGCAGGCTTCCAGCAGCGGCGGCGAAAGCGGAAGCTGCGGTCGCGCATATTGTTCCGCCATGCGGGTCATAAAATGTTTGAGCAGAATTGGAATCTCTTCTTTGCGCTCGCGCAAAGGCGGCAATTGCAAAGTAAAGGCGTTCAGGCGGTAATAAAGATCCTCGCGCAGGCGCTTGGTCGCCAAAGCCTGAGGAATATCGATGTTGGTAGCTGCCAGGATACGTACGTCGACCTTGATGATGGAACGGCTCCCGAGCCGCGAGAATTGCTGGTCCTGCAAGACGTGTAAGAGTTTGGCTTGCAGTGCCGGCGGCATCTCGCCAATTTCATCGAGCAGGATGGTGCCTTTGTTGCACAGTTCGAATTTGCCCGGCTTGGCGTGCGTAGCTCCGGTAAATGCGCCGGGCTCGTAGCCGAATAATTCACTTTCGAGCAGATCGGCGGGAACAGCCGCGCAATTCACTTTCAGAAAAGTACGATGGGCACGCCGCGAGAGTTTGTGAATCAGGCGGGCCAGCACTTCCTTGCCGGTGCCGCTCTCGCCCAGCAGCAAGACGGGAATATCCACGTGCGCTACCAGCGCGGCTTGCGAGCGAATTTTCCGCATCGCCGGGCTGGCTGCAATGAAAAATACGTCGTCGGCGACCTCCTCGACTTCGCCTCCCGCCGGCGTTTTGCCAAGACCGAGACACTGGTCAATCACTGCATCCAGTTCCGCCTTCTGAAACGGCTTGGTGAGATAGTCATGCGCCCCCAGACGCATCGCCTGCACAACTTTCTTCGTATCGTTGACACAGGAAAGCATCACTACCTTGGCGGAGGGCCGCTTCTGGCGCAGTTGCTCAAGAGTCTCCAGACCGTCGATTCCGGGCATCAGTACATCCAGAAGAACGAGATCGGGCTCGAGGCCTTTGTCAATCCGCTGGAGAGCTTCTTCGCCGGTGCAGGCGGTCTCTACGGTATGGTTGTCGACCTCCAGCAGCGTCCGAATGTAACGGAGCATGGCGGGCTCGTCATCGACGAGCAGAATCTTCGCGGTTTCGCTCACCGATTCTTTCCTTTGCTGGCAGAATTGGAGACTGGTTTGAAGGGAAGAAGAAATGAGAATTTGCAGCCGGCGCCGGGATCGCTTTCCACCCAGACTTTTCCACCCATGCCTTGGACCAGGCGACGAACGATGGAGAGTCCGAGCCCCATTCCGTCCTGATTTCCGTTGCTGGGCAGGCGAAAGAAATCGTCGAACACTTCCTGATGAAACTCCGCGGGAATTCCTGGACCAGTATCGGACACGCTGACCTTCACTGAATTAGGTTGTGAATTGATTTGACGCCGGCGCTCGCCGGAGGATGCAGGTTGAGCGGTGGCGCGGCGCTCCCACATGTATGGCTCGGCGTGCAACCATACTGTGCCGCCCTGGGGAACAAATTTAAAAGAATTTTCCAGCAGGTTGGAGATCACGCGCTCCAGCTTGGGAGAATCCAGTGGAAATTCCGGCAACTTGTCATTCGCCAGGAAATAAAGAGCCAATCCTTTTTCCTGAAAGCGAGTGGACCACAAGCGGCAGACATCGGACAGGCCCTGGTTGATGTTGCCCATCGCATATTGCATCTTCAGGCCGCCGGTCTCGAGGGCGCTGTAAGTGAGGAAGTCCTGAATAAATTGCTGCAGGCGCTTGCCACTGGCCTGCATGTCGCGTAATACTTCGCGCTGGCGGTCACTGACCGGTCCAAGCTTCTCGCTTTGCAACAGTTCAACGTATCCGTTCAGAATTGCGAGCGGAGTCTTCAGATCGTGCGCCGCAGATCCTAAGGCGTTGGTGGTGCGCTGAAAGCGCTGCTGCAATTCGCTGTAGGCCTGTGGAAGATCGGCTGCGCTGGGCATCCCCGTCGCCTGAACCGAAGAAATGGGAGCAAGCGGAGGGGCATTATCGAGGTCGGGAACACACATGTTCTTCTGCACGGTAGCCATAAGGAATAGGGCGGTCTAGCACAGAACAAGGGGGGACACTCAACTATTACAGAAGAATGCTTTAACAAAATCGTATGCCAGGTTACTTTTCATTGTCAACGAAAAATGCAACGTGATTACCCAAGTGTAGCAAAAGCTTGCACTCCTAGTCGGAGGAGTCTGGCTTCTCTAGATCAAAGGTCTCAAGGCTAACTGAAACGCGAGATGATGAAAAATACCGCACCTCTGGCTGGTTTATCTGGCGCACGGGGTGAATTGGCCTGATTTTTGCTGGTTTTATAAGTCTTGCTTCGGTCCTTTCAACCCCAACTCAGGTTTTGGCACCCAATGTGCTTGGATTAATAAGTCAAACCTAACGAGGGAAGGGGTGTGCGTGAACCGAAGGACTGCAACGACAGAGCGGCGGCGGTGGCCGCGCCTGCCTTTGGCCATCCCTGTATTTGTTAGAGGTCGACTTGAGCTGGACAAGGAATTTCTGGAGTTTGCAACCGCCCTTAACGTCTCAGCCGGAGGCATGCTGGTCGCGGTGCGAAGGTCGTTGCCCGCCGCGTCGGAAGTTTCGCTGGAAATACCAAGCGCGCCACTCGCCGCTTTAGCCAGCCTGCCGAAGTCTGCGCGCACGCTGCGAGCCAAGGTGCTGCGTACTCAACATGCCGAGGCTTATAATCTGGTCGGTCTGAAGTTCTCCCGTCCTTTGGCGAACGCCGGAGCCAAGAAGAGGACATCGCGAAGGAAGCAATCTTCTCTGGTGTGAAAACATTTTCCCTTCCCAGCCGCCGCCTCTTCAGGTAACCCGTATCTTTCTCATTACTACCCAATACCTTCTCTGATCTTTAGTAAGTTGCTTTTACTCAATCAGATAGGCTAGCCTCAAGCATTGCCGGAACGGCCCGCGGCGTTTGGTTCCCCGGATGCACTCATCATTCTGACCTGCGCTGTCGAGCCAGCAAAGCTTTATGAGCACTTCAAATCCAGTCAGTTCTCTGATCCAGCCTCTGGGCGAGATGCCTCCCGAAGCTGTGGTGTTCGGAAATACCGATGCTATGCGGTCCTTGCGAGAACGGCTCGCCAAGATTGCTGGCGCCAACGTTCCCGTGCTCATTCAGGGAGAGAGCGGTACGGGCAAGGACATTATCGCGCGAATGATCCACGCGAACTCACCGTGGAAGACGGGTCCTTGGGTGAAGGTGAATTGTCCTGCCATCCCGGGAACCCTGCTGGAGAGCGAACTCTTCGGGTACGAAAAAGGAGCCTTTACCGGCGCCTTCGGGACCAAACCAGGACGAGTGGAGATGGCGCATCGAGGCACGTTGTTCCTCGATGAGATCTCCGAACTCGACATGAGTTTGCAGTCGAAGCTGCTGCAACTGCTGCAGGACGGGCAGTTCTGCAGGATCGGTGCCCAGGAAGACAAGAAAGTGGAAGTGCGCGTGGTTTGCGCCACCAATCGAAAGCTGGAAGAAGAAATCGCCAATGGTACGTTCCGCGCCGACCTGTTCTATCGCATCAATGTGGTCAATCTGCACATGCCACCGTTGCGCGATCGCATCCCTGATCTGCCCGATCTAGTTGCCTATTTTCTCGAATGCTATAACCGGAAATTCAACTCGCGCGCCAAACCACTCTCGATCGATTTGATGAACGCGCTGAGCAAATATCATTGGCCGGGCAACGTCCGCGAGCTGGAAAACCTGATTAAGCGCTATGTGATTCTGGGGACTGAAGATTCCATCTCGGGTGAGTTACGTCCGCATCAGCCCGATTTTTTCAGCGCCGATATTAACGTGGACGGACCGATTTCGCTGAAGAAAATTACGCGCCAGGCGGTTCATGAATTGGAGCGCAAGATTATCTTGAAGGTTCTGCAACACCACCACTGGAACCGCAAGCAGGCGGCGCGTGCCCTGAACATCAGTTATCGAGCATTGCTCTATAAGATTCGCGACGCCGGCCTGCCTTCGAACCGCGGAGCGCGCCGGCCTCAAGTTGCAGAGACGCCGAACCACGTCCTCGCAGCCGACTGATCGGCGAAGGCGGAGCGAATCAAGCTGATTCTCGCCGTCGAGAGCTCTCGCGAAAGATCCACTTCAACGCAAAATAGAAAAGGTCTACACCAAGCAGCTGGCTCTATCCGCGTAATTCGGATAAGGCCTTACGGGCGTCGCTGTTGTTGGGATTGAGTTTTAACACGCGCTCCAGTTGTTGCCGCGCCTGGGCTGGCTGGTTCGCTTTCTGATAGGCGAGGGCCAGGTGATAGTGGACGGTCGGATCGTCGGCTGCTCCCCGCTTCTCATTGAGACGTATGGATTCCTGGAACAAATCAATCGCGGATTTGTACACGCCTTTCTGAAAATACGCCCAACCCAAAGTGTCGGCGGCATTCGAGGAGTCGGGCATTCCGCGCCGTGCGGTCTGAGCCATAGCCAGAGCCACGTCCACGTTGCCACCCTGTTGCAACATCACATAGGCGAGATTGTTCGAGGCCAGTGGATTATCCGGCTGCACCTCCAGCGCCTTCTGATACATCGCCTTTGCGTTGTTCCAGTCATGCTGCGACTCGTACATTTCGCCAGCGAGAATGTAAAACGCGATCTCACGCGGGTGATCCTTGATCGACTGCTGATACAAAGCGAGAGCCTGATCCACTGAGCCTTCCGCCGCCTGCACCTGGCCGAGCTTTAAAAGCGCATCGGAGTTATTCCTGTCGAGTTCGATGGCTTTGTGGAAGGCAGCATCGGCGCCGCTCAGGTCTTTTTTCTGAAACAACATGGTGCCCAGCAGATCGTAAAATGCTCCCGTGGCAGGCGATTTGGCGATTTGTGCGCGCGCCGCGGCCACCGCTTGATCGGGCTGTTTCTGGACCAGATAGACGTTCATGATGCCTTGCAGGGCCTCGGTTGAGGCGGGATCTTTATCCAGAGCCTCCTGGTAAAACTTGATGGCCTCCGAATATTGCTTTTCCATCCCGTGAAGGTTTCCCATTTGCACGTAAGGAGCCGCACTTCGCGGAGCCATGCCCATGACTTTTGTTAGGTCCTGCTCGGCGTCAGAATATTTCTGCCGATTCATCTCCGCCAAAGCGCGCATGAGGTAGCCATCGGGAGCCTGGGGGGCGCTGGTGATGATTTGTTCTGCGGTTTGGTTGAGGGCATTCATATCTCCGCGGCGCATTTCCAGCCCAGCCAGAGCTCGTTGCGCATCTGCCAGACCGGGACGCAGGCGCACGGCCTCTCGCCATTCCGATTCTGCACGTGCGTCATTGTGCTGCATATCGAAGGCAAGTCCCAGGTGATAATGAGCGACGGCGTTGCTGGGATCATTCGAGACCGCCTGCTGCAAAGCATCCACTGCACCGCTTGCGTCGTTCTGCCGCAGACATATCTGGGCGCGATAGATGAGCGCATCGACGTCATGCGGATTGGTCTTTAACAGTTCATTATTAAGTTTGGTGGCTTCCTGCAACTGGTTCTTCAAGATCAAAAGCTGGACATAGTTCCGCTTTACCTGCATGTCCCTCGGATGATCGCTATACAGCGAGGCGTATTCTGCCGTGGCCTTATCCAGATCGCCATTGGCAAAATAAAAATCGCCCAGCATGCGGTAGCCTTCCGAGTTATTCGAGAGATCGATTTTTGCCTGTTTCAGCAAAGCTTCCGCCTCGGTCTTCTTGCCTTCGGACATATACAGCCGTACCAGAGCTTCGCGCGGGGAAGGATCCTTGGGAGCGAGTTCAATGGCGTGCTTGAATTGCTGTTCGGCTTCGGGGATACGATTGCGCGACTGGTAAAAACCTCCCAGAGCCAGTTGCGCATTCATCGCCTTAGGATCGAGATTGGCGGCTTTCTTAAAGCTCACCTCGGCCTGATCGAGCTGGTTTGAGCGCAGTTGCAGAAGCGCCAGATTCAGATAGGATTCCGATCGCTTCGGATCGACGGCGATAGCTTTTTGCATCTCCTGCAATGCCGCGCCCACGTTATTCTGCGCCGCATAGTAGTCTGCCCAGGCCTCGAAGACCTCAGGATTCTGCGGCTGTTTTTCGTGGAGAAGATCAAGATGGACGCGCGCCTGTTTCAGATAATCCTGATTGGAAGAGCCATCTGGATTTCGCGCCGTGACCAAAAGATTGGCCAGGTCGATGTGGGCGCGGTAGTTGTCGGGAGCACAGCTCCACGGTTCGTGAAAGCTCCTGAAAGGCGTGGCCGCTGTCGCCGAGTTTGAGATAAGTTTGCCCGAGTTGATAATGCGCCTGGGCGAAACGCGAGTCGATCTGCACCGCATTGGCGTATTGAATGGCCGCTTCGCGGTATTTGCCTTGGGCGAAATAGCGGTCGCCACTCTCCAAATACTTTTGCTTGCGCACGTTGGGATCGCGCGAACATCCCGTGAACAGGGCGGTGATGAGAAATCCGACAAGACAAAGGCGGACGACTACGGAGCGGCTCATGTTTTCTCCAAGGCAGGCGCGAATGCGCAGACGATTACGAACTTCTGGACACTACACCAAGGTACTGCAATCCGGAGTGTAAATAAAGTTACTGCCGTCATACCTGAACTGGCCTCGGTCCCCGTCCGGATCGATTCCTACGCTGGCGGCCGATCTATTGCAGCGCGTGGCTGGATGGTCCAGAACCGGATGCGCCTGTGATGTTATAGCGTTTGAGTTTGCGGTAGAGGGTGGCGCGGCTGATGCCGAGCATGCGACCGGCGAGAGCTTTGTCTCCTTTCACTTGTTCGAAGACGCGCTGGATGGTGGCGCGTTCGATATCTTCCAGATCAGTTGTAGAGAGCGGAGTGGTAGTCGCTGCGTCGCTTGAATTCAATTCCGCGCCTCCCGCGAGATCGGAAACCAATTCGGATGCGGATTCCGCCGAAGTTCGAGAGCCGGGTGAATCGAGGGCAGCGATGGAGGACGGAAGATCGCCGAGATCGATCAGTGTTCCGTCGCCCAGGGCGACGGCGCGCTCGATGCAGTTTTCCAGTTCCCGCACATTTCCCGGCCAGTCATAATTCATGAGAGCTTTCATAGCGGAGTTGGAAACGCGCAGATCGGCTCCGGGAGCGTAACGCTCGCAAAACCAGCGCACCAGCATGGGAATATCACTGCGGCGCTCGCGCAACGCGGGCACGTGCACGGTGACTACGTTGAGGCGGAAGTAAAGATCCTTGCGGAAGGTTCCATTCTTGTAGGCCGCTTCGAGATCGCGGTTGGTGGCGGCGATGATGCGCACGTCCACCTTGACGCGCTGGTTGCTGCCGACGGGACGGATTTCTTTTTCCTGCAGCACACGCAAGAGCTTGGCTTGCAGCTCGAGCGGCAGTTCGCCGATTTCATCGAGAAAGACCGAACCGGTATCGGCGGATTGAAAAAGTCCCTGCTTGGATTTCAGTGCGCCGGTAAAGGCGCCCTTTTCATAGCCGAAGAGTTCGCTCTCAATCAGCGTAGGTACGAGCGAGCCACAATCGACGGCGACGAACGGACGGTTGGCGAAGGCGCCGCGGTAGTGAATCGCGCGGGCGATCAGTTCTTTGCCGGTGCCGCTTTCGCCGGAGATGAGAACTGAAGTACGCGTGTCCTTCAGACGCGAGGCCACGCGTAAAACTTCCTGGATCTTGGCCGATGAGCCGATGATGCCGTGGACTGCGGTTTCCGAATCCATCCGCTGGCGCAGGAATTCGTTTTCCTCGACCAGGCGAATTTTTTCCGCCATACGGCGCAGAAACAAACGCAATTCTTCGAGCGGAGAAAAGGGCTTGGTGATGTAGTCGTAAGCGCCCAGCCGCATGGATTGCACGGCAGTTTCGATGGAGCCGTGTCCGGTCATGAGGGCGACTTCGGTGCGCGGCAGAAATTTCTTTACTCTTTCGAGGAATTCGAGTCCCGACATGTGCGGCATCACCATGTCACTCAGGATCATGTGCACCGGTTGCTCTTCGAGCAGGGCCAGCGCGGATTCGCCGCTATCCGCTTCCAGACAGATGAAGCCCAAGGCTTCGCCCACGGTCATGCAGAGCTTGCGGATGCTTTGTTCATCGTCGACTACCAGCAGCCGGATACGGAGTTCTTCTTTGCCGAGAGCAGGATTCACCGGGCTTTCCCCATAGTTTTTTCGACAGCAGAGATCAGGTCCTGAACACGAAAAGGCTTCTCAAGATAGAGCGCGCCGATCTTGCGCAGGGTGGTTACGGTTTCCTCGTTGGCATAGTCGCCGGTGATGATCACTACTCGGTCGACAAGATCGGGGCGATTGGCGGAAATCCAGGAATGGACCTGGGCGCCATCGACGCCCCCGGGCGTGCGCATGTCGGAAACCACGCCAAGATATTGGCCATTTTCCAGCAGACGCAGAGCTTCGGCGCCGGATTCGATGCAGACCACTTCATATCCATTGCGCTCGAGAGTAGCGCTCACCAAGGCCATGATGGAAGGTTCGTCCTCGATGAGAAGAACCGGAAGTGTCGTGGGATGGATCGCTGGGCTTGTCATTTTTGTAATACTCCTGCGGCCACACCCAGAGAAGCAGTGTGAGGCGCTGCGGGAAAGCGGACGATGAAGGTGGCTCCCTGCCCGTCAGTATTGTTATGGCAGAGGATTTCTCCTCCATGCTCCTTCACTATGCCGTAGCAGATGCTAAGGCCGAGGCCGGTTCCCTTGCCAACCTCTTTGGTGGTGAAGAAGGGATCGAAGATACGATCGGGATGGGAGATGCCGTAGCCATTATCGCGAAAAGAAACTTCTACTGCGTTGCCTGCTTTGGTGGTCGTGATTTCGATGCGGGCGGGCCGGCCGATCTCATGTACGGCATCGTAAGCATTGTTCAGGATGTTAAGAAAAACTTGCTGGAGTTGATGAGCGTCACCGTTGACATCGGGAATTCCCTCGTCTAGATGTTCGACGATGTCGACGCCGTGGCTGTTGAAGTCATAGGAACGGAGTTGAATGGTACGCCGAAGAATCAGATTCAGTTGGACGGCGTTGCGCTGCGGTGGCATCTGGCGGGCGAAGCTGAGCAAATTCTGGACGATCTGTTTGGTGCGTTGAGCTTCCTGCAGAATGACGCGCAGGTCCTTGCGGGCGGTTTCGGGAAGTTCGGGGTTTTCGAGCAGCAGATCGGCGAAGCCGAGGATTGCAGTTAAAGGATTGTTTACTTCATGCGCGACGCCGGAGACGAGTTGTCCAACGGCGGCCATTTTTTCTGCGTGAACCAATTTGCCGCGAAGCTCGGCGGAATCGGTAATGTCGGTCATGACCACGACGATGCTATTGATGTTGTTCTGCTCGTCGCGCATGGGGCTGAGGTTGACGGAAAACTGGCCGGCCTGACCGTTGCCGCGCATGATTTGCAATTCCAGGTTGTCGACTTGCCCGCCGAGAAGGATGGTCTGCAGTGCTTCTGCTAATGGACGCACGTAGCCCGGGGCGGCCAACTCGAGCAAGGGACGGCCCAAGAGTTCGCGCTGTTCGAAGCCAGCTTCATACCAGCGGCGGTTGGCGTAGCTGATAAGGCCCGCGGTGTCAGAAACGAGGATGAGACTTTGTGTGTTGCTGAGAATCTTGCCGGAGAAGTCCCGTTCGCGTTGCAGTTCCGATTGATAAGTGTGCAGGCCGGTGACATCCAGCATGAGGCCGCGAATCTGCACCAGGCGGCCGAGACTGTCGTACATGCCGAAGGCATTGATGAGGACGTAGATGGGAGAGCCGTTCTTACGGCGAAGCGTAGCCTCAAAATTCCGCATGTGGCCGCTTTCTTCCATCGCCTGGCTGTGGAACAAGCGCTGTTCGGGAGTGAAATAGATCTGGGTGGGAATGTCCACTTGCAGGAGTTCGTCGCGGCTGGCGTATCCCAGCATGGCGACGAGGGCGTCATTGACTTCGATGAACCGGCCTTCCGGCGTACTGAAGAAAAGCCCTTCCTGAATGTTGTCAAACAATTCGCGATAGCGGCGCTCGGCTTCGCGGCGGTCTGTAATGTCCTTGAGTACGTGGATGGTCTGCAGGTTTTCACCGGCGGCGCCGTGAACCCGGGAAGTGGAAACCAGATAAGTTCGGTCGAGCGCGGGATGAACATACTCGTCGGCGTCTTGATCTACAGACCGGCAAAACGGGCACGAATAGAGCGTGGGTTCACTGGTAAGCGCCAGGAGGGCGCGCATGTTAACCCCGATCAGTTCATTGGGAGTGACTCCGATCATGGCGGCTAGGGATCGGTTCACGCGGAGAACTTTATCCGTCTCATCGTGGACGACGATCAAGTCAGTAATCGCGTCAAAAATTTCCAGCCAATGCCGGTTCGCTTGTTCCACACGCGTGAAGAGGCGGGCATTATCCAAGGCCATGGCCGCGTGACCGGCGACGGCTTCGATTAATTCACGATCTTCCGACGCCAATGGGCGGGAGCGGCCGGAAAGGCACAGCAAGCCGGCGAGTTCTCCGTTGGAACCGGGCAAGCGAACCACCACGCAATCGTCCCAACGCAACTCCGATGCCAACTCCGAACCAAGAAGATCGGACGCAGTGCCGGAAACGATGGTCTCTGTGTGCCTGCCAGCCAACTCAGCCACTGCACGCGCGAAGCGCTGCTGCAGAGCCTGATCGTCCGGGCGGGCGCGGGCTTCTACGGAGTAAACGTCAGAGTGTGGATTTTGTGACTCGTGCCCACTGTGAGGAAGATTATGTTTGTGCGGAATTTCTGGCTGCGGATGATCACCAGGCCCGGAACGCTGCGATTCAGTTTGCGGCGATGGACTGGATGAGGCGCTGGTTAGCGCTGCAGCCGGGAGGGGATAAAGCGCAACTGTCTGGAATCGTCCTTCCTGAAATAAAGCGAGCGCACCGGCGCGAGCTCCTGTGAGTTCGATGGCGCGATCGACAAACTTGCGGGCGAAATCGGGCAATCGCAGGATGCCATCAATCTCGCGCGCCAGCTGAATCAAGACGTCAGATCGGCGGCGGTTGAGTTCGGATTGATGCAGGTTGCGGGCGACTTCGAGCACCACCGAAACCTGAGCGGCCAGGGCGCGGGCGCGACGCACATCCTCGCGAGAAATGCCGGTATCGTCGAGTCGATCGAGTACGCCGAACATTCCCAGGAGGCTTCCGTCGGCGCTGAGCAAAGGCACGGCGAGCAACTGGCGCGCCTTATAACGGGTGACGGTAGGCAGATTAACGCCGGCCTCCTCGCTCAGATCGTCGGACCAGAAAACTTCTTTTGCGCGTAATGCGCGCGTGGCGATACCTTCGGGAAAAATATTATCGACCCGCTCCGATTGTCCGCGGGTAACGCTATGCCGGATGCGAAACTTTTCGTCTTCCAGCAGAGCGATGAAGCAGCGACCGAAGCCAAGAAAATCCGAGGCGCGGACGACGAAGGCCTGCAGGAAATGATCGAGATCACCGCTGGAACTGAGTTCCGAGGAAATCTCGAGCAACTGGTGCAGTTCACGGGCCTGGCCTTGCGCTGTGGAACAAAGTTCGGCGTGCGCCAGCGCGACCGCACCAAAGCCGGCAATGACGGAGACCAGCGATTTCTCTTCCGCGGTGAAGCTGCCCTCCGTGCGGGGATAAACCAGGATTGCTCCCTCGGTGCGCGAAGTGCGAAAGGGAGCGGCGATGAGCATCCCCGCAGAGATCACACTTCCCAGCGAGTGTTGATCGCCGCTTACCGAGATGGTGATGGTTTCGCCAGCGGAGACGGCGCGTTGCGCCAGATCGGCAGCAAAGCGAATGGTTTGCCGGTCATGGCGAGCCCGGAAAGAAGTTGCCAACTGAGTGGTCTCGGCGGAGACGGCGCGCAATTCAAACGGTCCCTCGCGGCGCAGAAGAATGGAGACCAGGCGAGTACGCAGCAACAGGCGGAGACGATCGGCCAGTGCCTCAATCACCGTGTCGACGTCCGGCGTTCCATGCAGTGCAGTGGCTACCTCAGCCAGAACTTCAGCGCGGCGGTGCTCTTCGCGCGAAACCTCGGCCATGCGTGTAGCTTCCAGCAGGCTGCCCAACTGTCCCGCCAGGATGGTGGCCTTGGCTGAGAGATCTTCGTCAAAAAACTCGTCCTCAGAATCATGTAAGAAGGTCAGCGCGCCGATGACTTCATCGAAGACCACCAAAGGAGCAGCCATGAGCGAGCGCGCACCAAACTCCTGCAGCGCAGGAACGGAAGACTGTACCTGGTTGGCGAAAGTCGTGCGGCGGGAGCGGACTGCATCGGCGGTAACTGCGCTTTGTTGAGGAAGCAGATGAATTCCGATGAAACGCTGGGCCAGTTTGCCATCGGCCTGTTCTCCCACGAGTTCGTCTCCGGTGTGCCGCCTCCAGAAATAAACTCCGGAGCACTGAAAGAATTCGCGGGTGATCCGGCAGAAAAATTGAATCAGGGAATTTGGATCGGAGCGTTCCGCCGCTTTCTGGGCAATACGCAGAAGGAGATTCTGAAAGGCATCGTCGGAGTCGATGTGGATCCGCCCGGGCGGACGGTCTTCCGGTGACGACGTCGAATTGCTTCCAGCTATGTTCAGAACGTCACCGCGCCTTGAAGGATTTGGTGATTCTCACAAGTGATTGAATCTAATGGAAAAGTATCCCGCCATCTCATTTTGAGTCAAGTGAAATGGGGGAACGGGGTGCCTAAGTGTGAAATCCCGAGAATAACGGAGGTCTGCCTCTCAGTTTGAGAAAGAGGCTCGGCAAAGCCAAACACATCGCTTGGAATGAGACGACGCTAATGTTCATGACAATTCGTGGGCAGGGCCGCCGGCCCGGGCTAAGTCTTTATTTCATAGCCAAATCCGTGCGAGTGACTTTGGTTTTTTCGAAAAGTCACGCGTGGCCACGGCTTTGCTCGAAAGGGACTGCCAGGAATATTACCGGGAGGAACTGTGTCTTTGCGACGGATGGGAACGTTGTTGGCAGTGCTTGCATTATTGGCTGGAGTAGGGACGTTCGGAGTGCGCGCGCAGAACAACGACAACGAAATTGTACGCCGGGCGAAGAGCAAAGTGCAGCCCGAGTATCCGGAGTTGGCGCGCAAGATGAATATCACTGGCACGGTAAGGGTCCAAGTGGTGGTTTCGCCCAACGGGACGGTGAAGGACGCAAAGGTTGTAGGGGGTCATCCGGTGCTCGCGGGCGCGGCGCTGGAGGCAGTAAGGAAGTGGCGCTTTGAGCCGGCACCAGGAGAGAGCACGGGCGTGGTGGATTTCAAGTTCGAACCTCATCAATAGCAGGCAGAGGCGGCCGGAGGAAACGGCATGACGATTGGTAAAAAGCTTTATGTAAATTTCGGAATCATCCTCAGCATGGTGGTCGTGCTGTTCATCGTGAACCTGCTGGCGGTGCACCGCGAACACGACGCCAAGGACGCCGCCAGCGCTTCACTGAAGCTGGCAGACGCTACCAACGACGTGCGCTTTCAAATGATGCAGAACCGTCTGTACCTGAGCAATTACCTGCTCAGCGGCGACAGCCGGGAGGTCGACCGGATGAATGATGGCCTGCGCACTCTCAGCGAGAAATTGCAGGAGGGTCTGAAGCTGTCGAATTCCGAACAGGAGCGCTCGGCTTTGGACCGGGTGCAACAACTGGAGCAATCCTGGAGCAAAGAGTTTGCTCAGCCGCTGATCGACAAACGGAAAGACGTCGATTCCGGGAATGCGACCGTAGCCGAATTGCAGATTTACTACTTACAGAAAGATGCGTCTTCATGGGTGAAAAATTCCACCGACGCGCTGGACGTGGCCGATGGCGAAAACCGCAAACTGGTTGAGGCAGGCCGCAAGTCCGACGAGTCGGCCAGCACTTACACGATTCTTGCCGCCATCCTGAGCACGCTGTTTGCTCTCGGTCTGGGTGGAGTGGTGGCCTACACCACGGCCAAATCAATCACTGGACCGCTGACCAATCTGATGACGGTCTCCCGGCAAATTGGAGACACCGGCGATCTGGAGCACAACATCGAGGTGAACCGTCAGGACGAAATTGGAGAACTGGCCCGTACCTTCGCCAAGATGGTTACTTATCTGAAAGAGATGGCGGGAGTTTCCGAGTCGATCGCCGGCGGGGATCTCACGGTGGAGGTGAAGCCGCGTTCGACACACGATACGTTGGGCAATGCGTTCGCCCGCATGGTCGAAGGTTTGGCGCGCCTGGTGCGCAGCGTGCGCGATGCTTCGGCGCAAGTGGCAAGTGCTTCCGGACAGGTGGCGAATGCCTCTGACGATTCGGCCAAGATCGGATTGCAGGCATCGTCAGCCATCGATGAAGTTACCAGCACCATGCACGAAATGAGCGTGAATGTGCAGAACATGGTGAAGAGCACGCAAGTGCAGGCTTCCAGCGTAAGTGAGACTTCGGCTTCGATTGATCAGATGGTGGCATCGATTCAGCGCGTGGCTGACACCGCCAAAGTGCTGCTCGACATCTCAAACCGCTCACGGGAAGAAGTACACAGCGGCATCGCCACCATGGAGAAGGCAACCGATGGATTGAACCGCATCAACGCCACCATTACAAGTTCCGGCGAAATCATCGGGGCACTGGGACAGCGCGCCGACGACATCGGAAAGATCATCGAAGTAATCGACGATCTCGCCGAGCAAACTAATTTGCTTGCCCTGAACGCGGCCATCGAAGCGGCCCGGGCTGGCGAACATGGACTGGGCTTTGCAGTGGTAGCTGATGAAGTTCGCAAGCTGGCGGAAAAATCGGCGCAGTCGACCAAGGAAATTTCAGAACTGATTCAAAGCATTCAGAAGGAAGCGCGCAAGGCGGTCGAAAATATGGACCGCTCTACCGGGATTGTGAACGAAGGCCTCGATTTGGGCGGCGAACTGAATGGGGCGCTGCGCAAGATCTCGAACGTGGTCACCGAAGTTTATAAGTTTGCCCAGGAGATCGGCGCAGCTACCAACGAACAGTCGCACGGGTCTTCGCAAATTGCCCGGGCCACCACGCGGCTGAATGAGATCACCCACGAAATCAGTTCCGCAGTGGAAGAACAGGCTTCAGGGGCGCAGGCCGTGGTGAAGGCCATGGAGCGGATGCGTGAACTGGTGCAGCAGTCCACTTCAGGATCGACGGAGCTGGCGGCATCGGCGGAACAGATGTCGAAGATGTCACGCGGATTGCTGGACTTCATGGACCGTTTCGCGTTGGACGAGTCTTCCGCCCAGCGCACATCTGCGCCGGAAGAAAAACCACAGACCGCACGGCGGGCAACCGCGGGATCGCGTTTCTAAGGGACATCAGGGTCAGAAAGAGTAACGACCAACAATGAGTCGCGAACTCCATATCGTGGGCTTCCAGATCGGGCGCGAGACCTATGGCGTGCCGATTACATCCCTGCATGAAATCGTGCGCGTGCCGGAGATCACTGCTGTACCAGATGCGCCGGATTATCTGGAAGGTGTGATTAACCTTCGAGGGAAAATCGTCTCGGTGATGGACTTGCGCAAGCGCTTTGGCCAAAAGCAAATCGAATTCAAGAGACGGAACCGGATTCTGGTCGTGGAACATTCGGGCAGGCTGGCTGGACTCATCGTCGATTCGGCCTCCGAAGTGGTGAAGATTCCCAGCGAGGACGTAGAAGCGCCCCCTGCGGTTTTTCAGGAAGGTGGACTGAACTGCGTTACGGGATTGGGGAAAGTGCAGGGACGGCTGATCGTTTTGCTGGATATGAACAAATTGTTGGCCCCCGCCAGTTTGCTGCAAGAGAGCGGAAAAGCGGAGACCAGGACGGCTAAAGCGGACGTGCGCGGAGCGGCGGCCGCCAAGTGATCGTCGCAGGCCTGCTCTATTTGCCGATCAGTTTACCGATTGATGACCGATGTGATGGAGGCGGGGTGAATCACGGGCGCGGGGGACGAAAACCAGCATGAGCACATTCGGAGCGGCACCAGCTCCTATCTTGACGGAGGCGGAACTTAAGCTTCTGCAGGCGCTGGTGTATCAGGAGTGCGGCATGCACTTCGACGAGCGCCGGCTTCATTTTCTGCAGGATCGACTGCTGCGGCGCTTGAAAGATTGCCACGTCGATTCTTTCTACGCGTATTACCGTCTGCTGATCAGCCAGGAAGGCAAGGCGGAACTGGCCAAGCTGGTGGAAAATCTCACGGTCAACGAAACCAGTTTTTTCCGCCACAAAGCGCAGCTCGATTTATTTCAGAAACATGTGCTGGAAGATTTGCTGAAGCAGAAGCAGGCCCACCGGGAATATTCCATCCGGATATGGAGTGCCGGATGCTCGACCGGCCAGGAAGCCTACACACTGGCCATGATGTCGGTAGACAGCCTGGCCTACTACTACCTGCGCAATCCTTTGCCGGTGGAGATCGCATTACCCAAACCGCTGATTCCGCCGCCGTGGAGGGTGGAGATTCTGGCCAGCGACATTAGTTACTCCGTGCTGCGCACCGGACAGGAAGGGGCTTACAACGACCACCAGATGAGCACGGTGGATTACGGATTCCGTCTCCGCTACTTCGACAAAGTCGGCGAACGGTATGCGGTTAAGAAAGCTTTGAAGGAGATGGTTCACTTCGACTTCCACAATCTGAAAACCGAATATCTGCCGCAGCGCAACGATGTCATCTTCTGCCGGAACGTCATGATGTATTTCGATGTGGCGGAGCAGAAACGGCTGGTCGAAAAGTTTTACCGCTGCCTGAATCCCGGCGGATATCTGTTTGTGGGTCATGCGGAAAGCCTGCTCGGCTTGACCGATAAATTCCAAATGGTGCACCGCGACAGTGGAACCGCCTACCAGAGGATTGAGGTGCGAGAGTGAGCGATTCACTCGACGAACGCGGAGCCGAACTGCGAGAACTCTTCTTTGAGACTTCGCAGGAGCTGTTGCAGGCCCTCAACGAGGAATCTCTGAAGCTGGAAAAAAATCCCGGCGATGAAGAAATCGTGCGGTCCATTCGGCGGACGGTACACACTCTGAAGGGTGATTCGGCGGCATGTGGGCTGCGGGAACTCAGCGAACTGGCGCACCACTTCGAAGACGCACTTTCTTTGGAGACGGCGGCCGCACACGGAGCGCTGGCGGAGATTGCTTTTGCCGCAGCCGATGTTTTCGCTGCCATGCTTGCGGCTTACCACGGCGCAGGCGCAATGCCCGCCACCGATGCGCTACTGAAGCGGATCAATGAACTCACTACCGCTCCGGCAGCGAAAAGAGTGCGCCGCAAGAAGAAAGCTGACGAAGTGGCCGCGAAGTCCGGCAAAGATTCAGACAAGAATAAATAAAGACTGGACCGATTCTGAAAAGCGCGCCATGGCTGTTGCGCAGGCGGCAGGTCTGGCTCTGTACGATGTCGCTGTGAAGATCGACCCGCACTGCACGATGCCCATCGCCGGGCGGCAGCTGATTCAAAATGCGATCAGCGGAGTTGGCCAGGTAATCGTAGTGCGGCCCAATGCAAAATCGCCCGCCGCCACCAAGCAGGTAGAATTCGTAATCGGCAGTTCGCATTCCGAAGAACAGATTGCCGCCAAAGCCCGCGTGCCAACGATTGCCGGCGACGTAAGCGTGATTCTGATCGCCGCCGGTCAGCCTGCCAAGGCTTCTGAGAAAGATTGAAGACGGACAATCGTTGCCATCGCCGATGGGCCCAGCAGAAAGCGGTGTTTCAGTCAGCAGTCAGACCATTTGAGCAGACTACCGTCGCAGCTGTTCAAGCTGCGTCCGCCGCGCCCGATGTGCAAACTCCAACTCCGGAAACTTTAGCGCCGGCGATGCCGGAGAATATCCTGCGCGTGGACGCGGGACGCATCGACAACGTCTTGAACCTGGTGGGAGAACTCATCATCGGAAAATCGATGTTGCAACAGGCGCTGAATGAATTCTCCAGACGCTATCCCAAAGAGCCCGTGCGGGGCAAGTTCGCCGATGCCATGGCCTTCCAGGCGCGGGTGCTGAATGATCTGCAGCGCTCGGTCATGAAGATTCGCATGGTGCCGGTTGACCAACTATTCCGCCGCTTTCCGCGAATGGTTCGTGATGTGGCGCGGCAATGTGGGCGCGAAGTCGACTTGGAACTCAGCGGGCAGGAGACCGATCTGGATAAAGGCATCCTCGATGCCATCGCCGAACCCCTCACCCATTTGGTGCGGAATGCGGTAAGCCACGGCATCGAACCTGCGGAGGAACGACGAAGCCTGGGCAAGTCGCCGCGGGGAAAGATTCGGCTGAATGCGTTTCACCAGGGCAATCAAGTAGTGGTTGAGATCAGCGACGACGGCCGGGGCATGAGCGCGCAAAAAATTCGAGCCAAAGCTGCAGAGTTGGGCTTGATTACAGCGCAGGACGGCTCCCGTTTGAGCGATGCCGAAGCGCTCGAACTCATCTTCCGTCCGGGATTCAGCACGGCGGAAGTGGTCACGGAAGTTTCCGGACGCGGGGTTGGAATGGACGTGGTGCAAAGCGTGGTGCACCGGCTCAAGGCCACAATCCACATTGAAACCCATCCCGGCCAGGGCACAACCTTCCGATTGAAACTGCCACTCACGCTCGCCATTATTAAAGCACTGATGTTCTGGGTGGAACAACGGCTGTACGCGATTCCGTTGAATGCGGTGAACCAGATCGCCCGCACCACGGAAGCAGAAGTACATCAGGTGGATAACTACGAAGTCTTGCAACTGCGCAATCAGGTGCTGCCCCTGCTTCGACTGGGCCGTCGGGCTGCATCAGACGGCGACCGAAAATCGAAAAAGCTGTTCGTGCTGGTGATTACGGTAGGCGAGAAAAAGTATGGATTGATCGTCGACGCTCTGGAGGGTGAGGAAGAATTGGTTATCAAGGCTTTGGACGACCAGACATTCTCGACCGATCTGGTGAATGGTGCTTCAATCCTGGGGGATGGAAAAGTTGTGCTCATTCTAAATTTGCTCGCAGTGGTGGAACATGTCTCGCGGTCGGCGTCTGAACAGTCTGGAGTCGGCAGTAATTTGGATTATTGCTGAACCATGCTGACCGGGCGCGGCTCGCCTTAAGCGCGGCGGGAGGCCAGTCATGAGCATGAATAAAGTGCGCGTGCTGGTGGTGGACGACTCGGCATTGATGCGAAAACTGATCCCGCAGATGGTGGAGACTGATCAATCGATCGAGGTGGTGGGCACAGCGATGGACGGAACCTTCTGTCTTAAAAAAATCGAAGAGCTCCGACCCAACGTGGTCACTCTCGACCTGCAGATGCCGGGAATGAATGGAATCGATACCCTGAAAGAGATTATGCGGCGGCATCCGTTGCCGGTAATTGTAGTCAGTTCGCATTCGACCGACGGCGCGTCCATCACATTTAAGGCACTTGGGCTGGGCGCCTTCGATTTCGTTACCAAGCCCCAGGATGCATCGGCGCACATGGCCGAGACCGCGCGCCAGTTGATCGCAAAAATTAAAGCCGCTGCGGATTGCAAAGTTGTTCGCCCGGGAACGTTGGGAGGGGCAGTACGGGTGGAAAAGACTGCGAGTGCAAAGTCTGGGCCGCCACCGACAAAAACGGTAGCGATCGGAATCTCCACCGGAGGACCGCAGGCACTCGAATACTTGCTCGCACAAATGCCACCGGACTTTCCCGGCACAATTCTGGTGGTGCAACACATGCCATCCGGCTTCACTGAAATGTTTGCCAAACGGCTGGATGAGCTGTGCGCGTTGCGAGTGAAAGAAGCACAATCCGGCGACGTGTTGCAGGCCGGACGCGTGCTGGTTTGTCCGGGAAGCCGGCACATGACGGTGAAGCGCCTGCCCATGGGCGACGTTGTGGTTCTTAATGATGATCCTCTGGTCAACGGGCATCGCCCGAGCGTGGATGTCTTATTCCATAGCCTGGCGCAGGAATTCGGCAGGATGAGCGTTGCCGTATTAATGACTGGGATGGGCGATGACGGCGCGCAGGGCCTGGGCGAAGTGAAAAAAGCGGGAGGCATGACGATTGCCCAGAGTGAGGAATCCTGCGTGGTGTTCGGGATGCCGAAGGCTGCCATCGAACGCGGCTATGCCACGCGTGTCGTAGGCCTGGAGGTGCTGGCCTCGACTTTACAGGCTCTTTGTGGACGCGGGAACGGGCAAGCCGAGAACGGCGGGGCGGGCAAAGCTCTCCGCGCGAGCCGCTGAAACGAGCGCAAGTTCCTGGGGAGGTTGTTGAGACAAGGGGTGGTGACTTGAGTCATCTGTTCTGCGGAAGCATGTCGTGTTGAAATTAGAAGGGGAGATTGCTATGGAACAGTTTGCACCAGTAAAACGCAGTAAAGATGGGCAACCGGTCCGCTACTTGATCGTGGACGATTCCGTGTTCGCGCGCAAGAATCTGGCCCGCATGATCGAAACGTTCGGCGGGCAGGTAGCGGCCGAGGCCGGGGACGGGCTGACTGCGATCAGTGAATTCGATCGCACGCATCCCGACATCGTGCTCATGGACATCACCATGCCGCAAATGGAGGGCATCGAGGCCGCCGAGAAGATCGTTCAGGCGCATCCCGAAGCCCGCGTCGTCATGGTCTCGTCGGTGGGCTACCAGGAAAACATCGTGGCCGCCTTACAGCGCGGAGCGCGACATTTCGTGCAGAAGCCGGTGAAGCCGGAAGTGCTGTATGAAGTGATCAAGTACGTGATGGGAGAAGACGGCGCCGTCGCCACTGCGGCCGGCGCGGGGGTCTAACCGCAATGAAGATGGAACTGATCCAGCCTTTCATCAACGCGGCCGACGCTGTGTTGTCGCAAGGCCTTTCGGGCACCACCAAGGTGGGCAACCTCTCGATGGAAGAGAACGCCTATCGCCGCAAAGGCGTTGCCGGCATGGTCGCACTGACCGGCGACATTGAAGGCCGCATCATTCTCGATCTTGAGCCGCAAACCGCTCTGCGTGTAGCCAGCCACTACGCGGGCGCCGAATTGCCGGAGTCGGATGGACTGATCAAAGAAACCATTTTCGAACTAGCTAACCAGGTCGTGGGCAATGCGGTGTGCGCACTCAACGATCAGGGCTTCCATTTCCGTGTGCATCCACCGTTGCTGGTGACTTCGGCTGAGGGGGACAAGACCAGTGAAGATGTCGAGGCGCTGATGATCTGCTTTGAAACTTCCCTGGGAAATGTATTTATGAACGTCGCGTTGCGTTACAACAAGCGACGCATGTCGGACCACGCGAAAGTGGGAGCATGAGAACCTCTACTCCCGGCGAATGCCTTACTCGCTGGCCATGCCGCTAAACAGATGTTGAAGCCTTCACTCAACAACTCCTGATTGCTTACTTAGAACAATCTCCTCCGAAAATCCTAGCGACAGCTTTATCGGAACTTGAGGACGGAGTTTACTGCTCCGGACTCTTCCTCGGGGTCGGCAATTCTTTTGAGCTCCGGATACTTTTGGATCAACGTGGGCGGAGCCAGCACGCGCTCGCCGCTGATCAACGCTTTCAATTCCAGCGCGTTTACCCCGGCTTTACTTTCGAAATGATTGTTGGTGATTACGTAGGTGGTGTGCGCGCGCTCGGCGACGCGTTGAATTCGTTCTTTCCAGCCTGCGAGCTCGCGCTCGTTATAGAGGTAGTTGTAGCGGTCGTTGCGATTATCGGAATCGAACCACTGTTCGTAGTTACGGCCATGCAGACGGACGTAGCCGATCGCGCCGGTGACGTGCTCGGTGGGCGCAAGAGAACGACCTAACATCGGCTGGTCGATGTTGCAAAAGCCGACGTTCTTTTGCGCGAACGCGGCCAGTGTTTCGGCATCGTTCCAACTGGAGTGGCGAACCTCGACCACTCGGGGATACTCGATGAACTGGCGCAGCAATCGATCTAGATATTCACGGTTGAGGGAGGTGTTTTTGAATGACACCGGAAACTGAATCAGCAGCGCGCCCAGCATTCCTTCGATCGCGATGGCGTCGAGGCCTTCGCGGGTGCGGGATTCGTCCTCATCCGTGGGACGGATGCTGGCTGCGGAAGTAGGCTCCAGTAGCGACATGGGCGAGTGGGTGAATGCGCGGTATAGTTTGGCCGTGAAAAGAAAATTCCGATTCACGGACGCGACTTTGCGGCACCAGAGTTTGGCGAGTTCCGGCTTGAGCGGTCCGTAAAACGATGTGTTGATTTCGGTGGTATCGAAGAAACGCGCCAGATACTCGAGAGCGTGCTGTTTGCGGCGCTGCATGCCCGGAGGATAGAAAATACCGTCCCAGTCCTTATAAGACCAGCCGGCGGTGCCGATGCGAACATCGTTCGAATGGACCTGCGGAAGACGGACTGGAGCCGAAGATTCCATGCGCGGAACCGCAGACGGTGGGCAGGGCAAGGTTAGCACAGAGCATGAAAAAAGAGCGCCCTGCGATCAAAGGAACAAACGATAGCCCGAGTATCATTGGTGCTGGCTGATATGAATCGGTTCTGCGCGGCGGGAATTGTAATTGTGTTGCTGGCCGTTGCGGCCGCGAGCCAGATTTCCGTGGCGCCGTCCTCCACCGCATCTTCTTCGCCTCGAGTCACCAAGCCCGAAGTTACGCCTGTCTACGTAGGCGACGCCGCTTGCCAGTCTTGTCATCGCGACAAGGTCGAGACATTTCACCGCACGTCACATTACCTCACGTCGAGCTTGCCGGACAAGCATTCGATCCTTGGCAGCTTTGCGGTCTACGTTAACGTCATGAAAACGTCTAACCCTGAGTTGTTCTTTCGCATGGAGCAGAAGGGGTCTGATTTTTTTCAGACGGCGGTGGAAGGGACGGATCCGTTTGTCACGACGCGCAGCGAGCGTTTTGCTTTTGTGATTGGCTCGGGAGGCAAAGGTCAAACTTACCTATTCTGGAAAGGCGACGACCTTTTTCAGTTGCCGGTTTCTTATTGGAGTGAATTGGGATGGGTGAACAGTCCGGGATATCGCGACGGAACGGCCAACTTCAGCCGACCGATTATTCCGCGATGCCTGGAGTGTCACGGAACTTATTTCGAGCAGATTCCGCCGCCCTCCAATCGTTATAGCAAGACGGGATTTATCGTGGGCATCACCTGTGAAAAATGTCACGGGCCGGGACGGGAACACGTTCAAACTTTTGCGGCAAAATCGACCACGGGTGCAAGTTCGGCCATCATCAATCCGGCGCGGTTCTCGCGCGAGCGCCAAATGGATCTGTGCGCCTGGTGCCACGCTGGAGCTGGAGTCTCCTCGCAGCCAGCGTTTTCCTACGTTCCCGGTGAAGCTCTCGATAAATATTTGACGCTGCCACAACCCGATCCGTCGGCTCCGGTGGATGTTCATGGAAGCCAAGTCGAAATGTTGGAGCGAAGCCAATGCTTTCAGAAATCTACTATGACGTGTCTTACGTGCCATGACGTACACGCCGCGCAACACGATCTATCTGAGTTTTCACAACGCTGCCTGAGCTGCCACAAGCCTGGATCGGCGATGTTTCCCAAGCAGGGCCATCACGCGGCGAGTGATTGCATCGGGTGCCACATGCCTCTGCGGGAAACGAATCTGATTGTGTTTGATCAGAATGGAAAAAAGGCAAGACCTAGGGTGCGGAATCATTGGATCAAGGTGTACGCCCCGTAGACAGTAGATCTAATCCAGAGCCAAAACCACCCAGTACGCGCCGGTGGGATAGGTTTGCGTGCGCGCATAGCAAGCTCCCACCGAGAAGCCACGCAGTCCGCGACTCGCGAGAACCGGACTTGCACCCTCCGGCAGAGTCCCCGGATGCAAACTCGTATAGGTGAGCACGGTGTAACGTTGCGCAAGTTCATGCACCGGCTTGGTGCCGAGTTTGTCGGCTTGCGCCATGGAGCATGCCGCGTCGTCTGCGCTAGGAAGGTCGCTTCGCCCGAGAGCGGGCTGGTTGGCCTGTCGTCGCGATTCGGCGAGCGCTGCCGCGATCTGCTGCTTAGCTTCTGCCAGGGAATAATTGGGGAGGGCATGGCCGAAGTCCTGCACAATGTAGAGCCGGTCTCCGCTGCGGACCACGCCCAACCCGACCACGTTATAGACCGGGTTGAGCAGGTTGGCGCGATGCGGAGGGGACTGCATGAGATGTTGATGGCCTTGCGCGGCGTCGAAATCGAACGCGACGTTTTCACCTTCCTGATCGAGTTGCGTGCGAGTTGCGGCAGCCAGACGCTGGGGTAGGGAAGGCTCACCTTCGAACCGATGGGAGAGTTGACGCTCGGCAACCATCGTTCCCGCGTGCAGGCGGGCGGCGCGGCTCATGCCCGCGTCGAGAATCAGCCGTGGCGCTCCGAATTGCGCTCGGGCTTGATTTGCCAGATAAAGAAGAAGTTGTTCGGCTTGAGGATCGTAATCACCGAAGGGTATATCGGGTGCGATTGCTGAAGCCGGTTTCAAGCTGACGATCGGCGAAGGTTTGTTGGCAGCGGCGTCGTCCTGAGAGGCGGCCAGCACGCGAGAAGATGGAGCCAGCGAGACCGATCCCAACAGTAAGAGAAACGCCACGACTTTAGAAGCCCTAAGCATTGCTTGTGCCTACCCAACCTCGGCTCTGGGGGACTTCAACTCCGGCGTCAGACTTGCCGCTGGTGCTACGCTAGAGATAGAAATCCACTTGGAGTAGTTACCTTCGCTATGGAACCTGGTGTCATAGGGGTCATCGGCCTATTGTTTGGAAGCTTGATTGCTTGGCTGGCACTGCGTTCGCGCAGCGCGGGGCTGTATGCTCGTTTGTCTCTGATGGAAAAGGAATTAGCGGCCGAAAAGGCCGATCTGGCGTGGCTTCAGCAGGCTCATACTGAATTGGTAGCGGGCAAGGCCAGGGCGGAATCCGCATTGGAATCTGAACGAAAGGCCAGCAACGAAAAGATTGAGCTCGTCACGCGCGCCAGCGAAGAGTTGCGCAATGCATTCAAGGCTATGGCTGCGGACGCTTTGAAAAGCAATAACTCGTCCTTTCTGGTGGTGGCCGAAGAGACGCTCAAGCGATTCCAGAGTCAGGCGAAGGGCGATCTCGACGCACGGCAGAAGGCCGTGGCTGACATGGTGGCGCCGGTGCGCGATTCGCTGAACAAAGTTGACGAAAAGATTCAACAGATGGAAGTCGCGCGCGGCGACGCCTACGGCGAATTGCGCGCCCAGGTTCAGTCTCTGATCACCACGCAGAAAGAATTGCAATCGGAGACCGGAAATTTGGTTCGAGCGCTGCGTACTCCGAATGTGCGCGGACGGTGGGGAGAAATCCAGTTGCGCCGCGTGGTCGAGATCGCTGGCATGCTTTCCTACTGCGATTTTGCCGAACAGGAGTCGGTGACCACCGAGAGTGGAAGGCTGCGTCCCGATCTGGTGGTGAAGTTGCCCGGCGGCAAACACGTCGTCGTGGATGCCAAGACTCCGCTGCAGGCATTTCTTGATGCCTTCGAAACCACCGACGAAGAGGCACGCCGTGCTTGTCTAGCCAATCACGCGCGGCAGGTGCGCGATCACATGAAGACTCTCAGCGGCAAGAACTATTGGGAGCAGTTCGAAGCCACTCCGGAATTCGTGGTGATGTTCCTTCCTGGCGAAACATTTTTCAGCGCTGCACTGGAGCAGGATCCCGGCCTGATCGAGCATGGGGTTTTGAACCGCGTGATTCCGGCATCCCCAACCACGCTGATCGCGTTGTTGAAGGCGATTAACTATGGATGGAATCAGGAAAAACTGGCGCGCAACGCGCAGCAGATCAGCGCTCTGGGCAAAGAACTTCATGATCGGCTCCGGCTGCTCGCAGGGCATATCACATCCGTCGGCACAGGGCTCGACCGCGCAGTGGAGTCCTACAACAAGGCTGTGGGGTCGTTGGAGAGCCGCGTACTGGTTTCCGCGCGCAAGTTTGCCGAACTGGGAGCGTCCGTAGCCGACGACATTCCCGAACTCGAGCCCATCGAGACCACCGCGCGGGCGCTTTCTTTTGACTGGGACGAGGCAGAAATTGTCCCGGACACGACTGATAACAAGCGTAAGGCAGGCTAGAGTCGCAATCGGTGGCGAATTTAGAGAACGCTAATCTCAGAGCGCACTAATCGCGCCCTCTGAGGACACTCAAGAGTACGCTGTTCCGCCTCCCGCTCAAGCTCTCTTTCGATTTCAGTTCTCGCCTAAAGCTCATTGTGTTCGCGCCGATAGCGTATGTGACGAGGTTCCATACGCACCCGGTCGAACTCTCGTTCAGATCCCTTTCTAGAAAAAACAGGCGGGAGGACTCTTAGCAATGAGGCTGTAGCATCTCGCATCTTCGCCAGGGCGGTTTCGGATCGCGTTTTTTTTTTCTTTCCTTTCTTTCTTTTTTCTCCACCTTTCTCTCCTAATCACCCGGGGATTCGCACCGGTGAGATGCTAGCCACGCCGCCGCAGGTTTCGCTCTGGTTGGCAAGACCTTTGGCACCTGGGCGAAGACCGTCGACTTCTAGCGGGTCCATAACGCAGCCCGGCGAAATCTCTCGCTGTTTTAGATCCCGCTTGTCAGAAAAAACAGGCGGGAGGACTCTTAGCAACGTGGCTTGAGCATGACCGCTATGTTCGCGTCTCTGCATCGCCAGGGCGGGGATCGCGGTACCCCGCCACCGCCGCAGGTTTTTGCTCTGGATTATTTGGCAAGACCGGCACCTGGGCGAATCGACCTAGCGGGTTCTATGCCTCGGAATAACGATCCCCACCTCGTTTGGACTGGATACCTTGCTTCTGGAGCCGGATGCACCTCCCGCGCATGGCTTGGCTAACGGCGGTACGTTCCTGGATCTCTGGAATGCTGTGATCTCGGGCACTGGGCAATTGGCGCATTCTACTGGCGGCAGCACGTTCCCTCGTTTATTTCGTGTCGCAGATCCTTCAGATCTCCTGGTCCTGGCATTATCGGATGGCTCATCTCGAATTGTTACGATCCCACTTCACTGGGTCGAGGCAGTGTGCTGGTGTTTTTTCCAGCCTGCGCAAGTTGGCTTCGTCGCCTGGAGGGCAGTCATCGTCGAGCGCCGGGATGCCGAACGGGCAAGAGTGGAGACGGCTTTATAGCCTCGGCAAGGAGCATTGGTCCGGCTGATGGAACGTGCGGCAACTAAATCCGTGAATGGTTGCGGCACAAGGTAACTTCTTCTTTCTCACTGGCGTTCTTTTGACTGATCTTCTCGGCAATTATTTACTGGCCTTCGCGCATCGGTCAAGGAGGATGCGACTGCGGCACTATCACGCTGATGTTCTACGACGCGGCATTCACTCTTAGACTCTGCTCTACGTGGCACCGACAGGCGGTGTCTCGCCCTCACTGCCGACCAAAATTTGCTTGAGCCCTCTGAGTCACGCGATCACGCGGTCAGACGCGACCTGCAGGCGGTGCGCTGCCCGGTGCCAATCCGGCACAAGTCGCAATCGTTGGCTGGAGGAGCAGATCGCCGAGCGCCGGGAGGCCGAAGGGGCAAGAGAGGCAGGTGCGTCCAAGGAGGCCTTGCCGACCAAAAGTTTGCTCTCGATCAGCACGCAGTGATCGTGGCCACGACCGACGTGCAGGGAACCATCACGTACGTGAACGACAAGTTCGCAGGATCAGCCAATATTCGCGCGCGGAATTAATTGGGGGTTCCGGAATCACCGGCATCCTGAATTCTGCGCACCACCCCAAGGAATTCTTCCAGCA
The DNA here is from genome assembly GCA_963724815.1 of uncultured Acidobacteriaceae bacterium. Classification (GTDB taxonomy): domain Bacteria; phylum Acidobacteriota; class Terriglobia; order Terriglobales; family Acidobacteriaceae; genus Sulfotelmatobacter. The sequence goes on along the minus strand of CAVRWS010000016.1, from coordinate 15,469 downwards.
GATGTACCGCGCCATCGCCAATGGCGTGCAGGTTTGGCGAGGCGAGATTTGCAATCGCGCCAAAGACGGATCGTTCGTATACCCTGGGTCGTTCAACCGTCCGTCCCGTTCCTCGATGCAAGTGGCAAGCCCCGGCAATATATGGCTTCCCCCCTTTCACCCCCCATCCACACATCCACATTCCCTTACCCTACCCCCTTCTGCGCTTGCCTCGCCCTCCTTTCATTCTCCTCTCCTTCACCTCGATCCGCGCCGATATCACCGAGCGCAAGCGGGCGGAGGAAGCACGCGGATGGCTGGCGGCCATTGTCGAATCCTCCGAGGACGCAATCATCAGCAAAACTCTCGAAGGAGTAATCACCGCCTGGAATCGCGGCGCGGAAAGGACTTTCGGCTACTCGTCCGCTGAAGCCATCGGCAAACCGATGATGATGCTGATCCCGCCCGAGCGCGCGGATGAAGAATCCGACATTCTGGACCGGATCCGCCGCGGCGAGAGCGTGAAGCACTTCGAAACTGTGCGTATGCGGAAGGGTGGCGACCATTGATATTTCGGCGGCAATTTCGCCAATCCAAAACGCCCGCGGCGTGATTGTCGGCGCGTCAAAAATTGCCCGTGACATCACGGACCGCAAGCGTGCGCAACACGCTTTGCGCCAGAGTGACGCGAGAAGAGACTTTGCGCTGGACACCGCGAAAGTCGAGATCGGGATCTAGACTTGAATACGCTGCAGGCCACTCGCTCTACGCTGCACGATCAGATTTTCGGGTATGCCGAGCCTCTGCCGGAATGGAAGTTTGAGATCTTTCTTCGCCACGTCGATCCCGACGATCGGGAACGCGTGCAGGAGACCTTTCAGAGCAGCGTCAGGCAACAGAAGAAATCGGAGTTTGAATGCAGGATCGTCTGGCCCAACGGGGAGATTCGCTGGATCTGGGCGTGCGGCGACCAGAACCGGGACTCCTCGGGCAAAGCGACCCGAATGTTCGGCATCGTGCAGGACATCACGGAGCGCAAGCGGTCCGAGGAGGTACTGCGAGAAAGCGAGGAACGATTCCGGCTGTTCATTGAACACGCCCCCGCAGCCTTGGCGATGTTTGACCCAGAGATGCGCTACCTGCACTTGAGCCGGCGCTGGCGGAGCGACTATGGACTGGGCGAGCGCGACATGCGCGGAGTCTCGCACTACGAAGTCTTCCCGGAAATACCCGCGCGCTGGAAGGAGGTACATCGCGCGCTCTGGCGGGCGAGGTGCTGCGGCACGAAGATGACCGCTTCGATCGGCAGACGGCAGCATGAAGTGGCTCCGTTGGGAAGGCGGCCATCGCGAGATGGCGCAGGCGCGATCGCCAACAGGCAGCCGAGCAGCGACTGGCGGGGCAAACCGAGGAACTTTCACGCCAGGCAGCGGAATTGACTCGTTCGCAGCAGGCGCTGGAAGAACAGGCGCGAATGCTGAAGTTGGTGATGGACAGCATGGGCGAGGTTTGCGGTTGACGCATTTCTGCTGTGGACGCGCTGCTGAAAAATGCTGGCAAAGTGCGGCGAACTGGTACCCACATCCCGAGCGCTCGCCTCTATCTAGCCGAAAGTGACGCCCCCCTACCGATAAACCCCGGGGCGCGCTAACGAGAGCGCAGCGAGATTGCGAGCCGCCCCCCCCCCCCCCCCTGGCCGGCAACGAGAACTCTCCGCACGCGCAATGCTCGTCGCAGCCTGGAAGAACAGGCGCGAATGCTGAAGTTGGTGATGGACAGCATGGGCGAAGGATTAATTGCGGCGGACCCGAATGGTCACTTCCTCCTCTGGAATGATTCAGCGGACAGACTGATGGGCCGAGGGGCGACCGACCTGCCCACCGAGCAGTGGACCCCCCACTACAAGGTTTTTCTGCCCGACGGGATCACGCCTTATCCGGCACGAGATCTGCCGCTGGTGCGGGCACTACGCGGGGAGGCCGTGCAGATGGAATTGATCGTCGAACAGAGCGAACCTGAGAGTAAAGTTTGTCTGGAAGTCACGGCTCGACCCATGAAGGACGCAGCGGGCGCGCTTTGCGGTGGAGTAGCGGTCCTACGCGATATCACAGAGCGCAAGCGGGCGGAAGAAGTGCTGGCCCGGCAGGCGGAGCAACTGACGCTTTCCCAACGTGCCCTGGAAACCCAGACACTGATGCTGCAATCAGTGCTGGACAGCATTGGCGAAGGACTGGTCGCGGCGGATGAGACGGGAAAATTTATCCTTTGGAATCCAGCCGCTACAAAGATCGTTGGCATGGGAGCCGCGAATGTCCCACCCGAGCTATGGACCGATCACTACGGAACTTACTTGCCCGATACGGTCACGCCGTTTCCCCCTGAGCAAAATCCTCTGCTGCGAGCCATCCGCGGCGAGGCGTGCACGGTCGAAATGTATGTGCGCAATACCGAGCACGACACCGGGGTCTGGATCGAGTCCAGCGGCAATCCGTTGAAAAACTCGGACGGAGCATCGCGTGGGGGGGTGGTTGCCTTCCGCGATGTCACCCAAAGGAGAATCGACGAACGCGAAATCCGCAAGCTGAATGACGAACTGGAAGAGAAAGTGGTGCAACGGACACGGCAACTGGAGGCAGCCAATCACGAGTTGGAGGCCTTCACCTACTCCGTGTCTCACGATCTGCGCGCGCCACTGCGGCATATCGGCGGGTTCTCTCGAATCCTGATCGAAGATTTTGGACCGACCATGGATGCGGAGGCGCGGCACCATCTGCAGCGCATTGAGGAAGGAACGCACCGCATGGGCCTGCTGGTGGATGAACTTCTGAACCTCGCGCGCGTCGGCCGCCACACCATTAGCCTTCAAGTCACCAGCCTGAACACCCTCATTGAGGAAGTTGTCTCCCTGTTGCAGCCGGAGACCGAGGGCAGGTCTGTTACCTGGAAAATTTCCGTCCTTCCCCCCGTGAAGTGCGATCCGGTGCTGATCAAGCAGGTCTTTCAGAACCTTATTGCTAACGCATTGAAATTCACCCGGCCGCGGGAGCGAGCGGTTATTGAAATAAGTCACCGGGAGAAAAATGGGCAGATTGTCATTGAGGTTCGCGACAACGGAGTCGGCTTCAACATGAAATACATGGACAAGTTGTTCGGCGTGTTCCAGCGTCTACATCGCGCAGAGGATTTCGAGGGAACAGGGATTGGTCTGGCGACGGCGCACCGCATTCTGCACAAACACAGCGAGCGGATTTGGGCGGAGGCGGAGCTGGATAAAGGCGCCGCCTTTTTCTTTACCCTCGCTATGGCCAATGCAGCCCTGACTGCAGGCGAACTGGAAAACAAAACCGCAATTGTGGGAGCCCAATCATGAACGCTAACGAAGTCGACATTCTACTCGTGGACGATAGTCAGGATGATGTGGATCTTACCCTGCACGCCTTGCGCTCCGAAAATCTGGCGAACCACGTCTTCGTCGTCCGGGATGGAGAGGAAGCGCTGGATTTTCTTTTTTGTACCGGAACACATGCCGAACGCTCTTTCGACCATCCTCCCAAGATCGTTCTGCTGGATTTGAAGTTGCCTAAAATCGATGGCATGCAAGTGCTTAAACAGATAAAGCAAGACGAGCGAACCAAAGCCATCCCGGTCATCCTGATGACCTCGTCTAGGGAAGAACGGGACCGGGTGATCGGGTATAACCTGGGCGCTAATAGCTACCTACAGAAGCCGGTCGATTTTCCCGAATTCCGGAAGATGGTGAAGTTATTGGGGCTGTATTGGCTTGTCGTCAACCAGCCGATTGTCGTCGGAGCGGCGATGCAAGTAGTGGGCGGTCAGGCGAAATGAGCAGTGCTGGGATCAAGCTCGCAGACGCGCCCCCGGCTGAGCCGAAACCCAGGCTGCGTGCGTTGTTGCTGGAAGACAATCAGCTGGATGCCGAACTCGTCTTGCGTGCGCTGCGCAAGCACAACTTCGAAGTGAGCGCCCGGATTGTGCAGGACGAAACGGGATTTACCGAGGCGCTCCGCATTCATTGCCCTGACATCGTGTTGGCTGATTTCAATTTGCCGAACTGGACGGGGATGGCAGCCCTGGACGTGCTTCGCCGGGAAGGTCTCGATATCCCGATGATTCTGGTTTCCGGCGCAGTGGGCGACATGACCGCGGTCGATTGCATCAAGCGGGGAGCCACCGACTATGTGTTGAAAGACGGTTTGGCGCGGCTGCCGGAGGCGGTGCGCCGCGCTCTGGAAGAGAGGCAACTGCGGCAATCGCGGCGGCAGGCGGAAGAGGATTTGGCCAAGAAAGTCGAGGAACTGGCCCGCTCAAACGCCGATCTCGAGCAGTTCGCCTATGTCGCTTCACACGATCTGCAGGAACCGCTGCGCATGGTGACGGCCTACACCCAACTGCTGGCCGAACGCTATCGCGGAAAACTTGACGCGGACGCCGACAAATTCATCGGCTACGCCAGCGAGGGAGCGATGCGAATGCAGGTTCTCATTCAGGACCTGCTGGCCTTCTCGCGCGTAGGCCGCTCCGGATCAAGCAATGAGAGTATCGACTGCAATACGGTTATGCAAGAGGTTCTGCAAGCCCTTTCGGCGGCGGTCGAGGAGAGCGGCGCTGTGATCAGTTATCCCCAACTTCCACAGATTCAAGGCGACCGCACCCAGTTGGGACAAGTCTTCCAAAACCTGATCGCGAACGCCATCAAGTTCCGCGGCAAGGAAGCGCCAAAAATTTCCGTGCAGGCAGAAAACAAAGATGAGCAATGGTGGTTCGAGGTGAGTGATAACGGAATTGGAATCGCGCCGGAAAGCGCCGGGAAAATCTTTGAAGTGTTCCATCGCTTAAACGCGCGCAGTGAATATCCCGGAAACGGCATCGGTCTGGCGATCTGTAAAAAAATCATCGAGCGGTATGGCGGACGAATCTGGGTCGAGTCGCAAGGCGGATCTGGTTCCCATTTCAAATTTACTCTGCCTGTGCATGGCTCCGGCGAGGGGAAGGGAGCAGTGAATGAAATCGGGACTGCGGCTGCTGTTGGTGGATGACAATCCGGCGGATGTGGGATTGGCCCGGGAAGCATTGGTGAAGAGTGTCCGGCATAGCGAGATTACCAGCGTACAAGATGGGGTGGAAGCAATGGCGTTCTTGGATCGCCGGGGCAAGTATGCCAACGTGGCGCGGCCTGATCTCGTGATTCTGGATTTGAGTCTACCCAAGAAAGACGGCTTGGCAGTTTTGGCCGCGATCAAAGCGCGGCCAGAGCTGCGGCGCATCCCAGTGGTAATTTTCAGCACGTCTCAACTGGCGAAAGACATTGGGAGGAGTTATGACCTGGGTGCGAACTGTTACGTCAGCAAGCCGGGAAATCTGCAGGACTTTTTTTCGGCGGTGAAATCGATCGAAGAATTTTGGTGCGGCTTTGTCAACCTGCCGCGCCAGGGAGAATGAGAATTCATGGATCAGCAAACTACGCAAGTATTGCTCATTGAAGACAACCCGGGCGATGCGGACCTGGTTCGCCTGCGCCTGGTCGAAGGGAAATCTCCGGTTAATGTGAATTGTGTGAACCGGCTGGCCGATGGCCTGGCCTCACTGACCGCCGAAACCCCGGCCGTGATTCTGTTGGACCTGAACCTGCCTGACAGCCACGGCGCGGAAACTTTTCGCCGGGTGATGGAGCACGCGCCCAACGTGCCCGTGGTGGTGCTTTCTGGGCAAGATGACGAGGCGCTGGCCATCAAGGCTGTTCATCAGGGAGTGCAGGATTACTTGCTTAAAGGAAACATCACCAGCAAGCACCTGGAACGCGCCATTCGTTATGCGGTGGAAAGGCAAGGGCTTCTGCGTGCCCTCGAAATCACTCAAAAGCAGCAAATCGATTTCAAGAACCAGTTTCTCTCGCACGTCTCCCACGAACTACGAACTCCGCTCACCTGCATTCATCAATACGTCACGCTGCTTCTGGATGGACTGGCCGGGCCGGTAGCGCCCGAACAGTCTGACCACTTAAAGACAGTTTTGAAAAGTGTGAATCAGTTGCACGCCATGGTCCGCGATTTGCTTGAGGCGACCCGCGCCGAAAGCGGCAAAATGCGAGTCGAGCCCCGCTGTGTTGCGTTAGGCGAACTAATCCAGCAGACGGTTGCCATGATGCGGCCCACGGCGGACGAAAAGAGGATCGGACTCGAAATTGCACTAGACCAGACCCTTCCACTGGTGCATGCCGATCCTGATCGAGTGCTCGAAGTGCTTATCAACCTGGTGGACAACGCCATTAAGTTCACGCCACCAGACGGAGCCGTTATGGTTCAGGCGTGCCGAGTAGAAGCTGATCCCGGCTCCGTCTACATTTCTGTCAGCGATACGGGACGAGGGATCAATCCGGAATCAAAGGCTTTGATCTTTGAGCGGCTGTATCAGGACGCTGATTCAATCGACAACAATCGCTCAGGACTTGGGCTGGGGCTGTTCATCTGCCGGGAGATCGTCCGGCTTCATCAGGGACGCATCTGGGTTTCGAGCGAACCGGGACAGGGGAGCACCTTCACCTTTACTCTGCCGGCTTATTCGCTGGCCAAGCTGCTGGCTCCTGTGGTCACCCATAATGATCGTTTGCGTACCGCCTTTGTACTGGTGCGAGTGGATCTGACTCCGTTTTCCGCCGCGCTGCGCGGCAACTGGAAGCAAACCTGGCAACAATGTCTGGAGATCCTGCAGCGTTGCGTCTATCTCGACAAGGACCTGGTATTGCCTCCGATGGGAACATCGAGCGCGGCGGAGACGTTCTTCGTTGTGGCCTCAACCGACATGCCGCAAGTAGGCATCATGACCGCGCGCATTCGGGAACAACTGGAGCGCATGCCGGACTTCAAAACCAAATGCAGCCTCAGCATTGTGGCTGCTCCCATTGAGCTTCCCCCGGCCGTTTCCAGCCAGTCGCTGGATCAACAGATTCAAACCGTTGCCGATTATGTAACCGCCATGGTCACCACTGGAATGCAAAGAAAGCATGTCGTTTCGCAAAAGCCGATACAGAATTCCAACTAACGAACCACCCTAAGGAGAGATAAAATGCCAAAACCAAAAATACTGGTAGTTGATGACGACCCCGACCTGGTGCGTGCTATGCGGCTACGGCTGCGAGCGAACAACTACGATGTCACCACCGCCAGCGATGGCTACGGAGCCATTGCGTCGGCACAGAAAGAGCGTCCAGCGTTGATTATTCTAGACTTAGGCCTTCCCGTGGGGGATGGCTTTGTGGTTCTGGATCGGTTACAGAACAGCGATAGCCTTTCTGGCGTTCCTGTAATTGTGCTGAGTGCGCGGGATCCTCAGGCGAACGAGGAACGCGCTCTAAAGGCAGGGGCATCGGCCTTCTTCCAGAAGCCCGCCGACAATGACGAATTGATGAATGCGATTCGGGTAAGCCTGACACCCGCACAAGCACAGACTCCGCCTTGGCCGGCGTAGGTTACTGCCAGAGTTGATTAGGCGCAGCATCGTCCCCGCAACTGATTCGATTCAGGGCGGGGATGAACTGCGCTCGCAGCTGCCGGCTGCATGCGCCAATTTTCGTTGGATGCGTCAATGATTACCTCGTAAATCCCTTTCTCCGCATTAGATACACAATTCCACAGAAACATCCAAAAAGGCGTAACCGATGTTCGAAAATCCATCTATAATTTCGAAAGTGCTTGAATAGCATGTAGTTAGCATTCCTGAAGTGGGAAGCGGCATGGCAGCGAAGTTGCTCATTGACGATCGGCGGGACGTGACTTCCACGCTCATCCAGCCCATTACGGGTTCGGGATCGCCGCCGAAGCCCATGAACCGGGAAAGCCAAGTCCGATTCGTTGCCGTTCTGCTGTTTCTCCTGACAGTTGCTGCGGTCCTGTTCGCCGGCTTCAATTTTGATGCCGAATTAAAATCTGCAGTTCCCGACGACGGGGTGTGGTGGATCGAGCACAATGGCCGGCTCACCGCAGATCGAGTCGATCCTAACGGTCCCGGGGCGAAAGGTGGAATAAAGCCGGGCGACCAGCTGGTTTCCATCAACGGGGAAGAAGTCAGAAATATCTCCGGGCTGGAGCGCCAGCTCTACCGCAACGGGGTCTGGTCCAAAGCTGCATACTCTTTGATCCGGCAAACGGTACCGCTCGATTCCAGCGTGATTCTGGTTCCGGCGGAGCGTTCCCTGAATAACTGGCTGCGGCTGATTGCGCTGATCTATCTTGGCATCGGCCTCTACGTTCTGCTACGTCGCTGGACCGCTCCAGGCTCCACGCATTTCTATATTTTCTGTCTGGTCTCGTTCATCGCCTACTCATTCAAGTACACGGGCAAGCTCAATGATTTCGACTGGACAATCTATTGGGGCAACATCGCAGCGGGGGTATTGCAGCCCGCCTTGTTTCTCCATTTCGTTTTAACTTTCCCTGAGAAACGCGAGTTTGTGCGCAAGCACCCTTGGTTGCTTGCTCTGGTCTATGTCCCGGGTGCGGTCCTGCTGGCCATCCATGTGAGTGCGATGCAGTGGCTGCAGGCCAGCGAGCGCCTGCGCTGGAACCTCGACCGCATGGAAATGTCTTACGGGTCGCTGTTCTTTTTAGCTGCAGCTACCGTGCTGTGGTACAGCTACCAGCGCGCCAGCACAACGATTTTGCGGCAGCAATTGAAGTGGGTGACCCGCGGCACGATTCTCGCCATCATTCCTTACACTCTGTTCTACGTCGTCCCCTACCTGATGGGCACGCTGCCCGGTCCGACGATGAAGATTTCCGCGTTGTCGCTGGCCCTGCTGCCGCTCACGTTTGGTTATGCCATCTTCCGCTACCGCCTGATGGATGTGGACCTCATCTTCAAGCGTGGCGTGGTGTACACGCTGGCAGCGGCGATTGTGGTGGGAATGTACTTTGGACTGGTGGCGGGTGTGGCCGAGCTTGTCCATATGCGGCAGCCGAGCAGCGGTCCAATTGGGCTGATCCTCGCGGTCGTAGTCACGGCTCTGTTGTTCGATCCCGTGCGCAAGTGGATCCAGGACCGCATCGACCAGTTTTTCTATCGCACGCGTTACGACTATCGACGCACGCTGCTCGAGTTCGGACGTGAACTTAGCTCGGAGACTAACCTTGACGCGATGCTTACATCGCTCATGGACCGGTTATCGCGCACGCTGGCCGTGGACCGCATGGCTATTTTCCTGGCCGGCGAACAGTCAGAACAGTTTGTGCTCGCCAAGTCCTTTGGCCTGTCTACCTCCGGCAATCTGGATTTGTCATTCTTGATGGTGCCGCGGCCGGAGGCGGCGGGTCATCTCTTCTTTGAAAACACGCATCAGGTTCCGCGCGAGAGTCCGGGTTCGCAGCAGACGATCGCGCGTTTGGATTTGAATTACTACATTCCATGTCACGCGCAGCAGAAGACTGTTGCTGTGCTCGGCTTGGGCAAAACCGCTCAAGGAGATTTCCTTTCCAGCGAAGATATGGAGTTGCTCGAAACTCTGGGTGGCTACCTAGGCATTGCCATTCAGAATGGCCAGCTCTATGCCTCCCTGCAGCAGAAGGCGGCGGAGTATGAACGCCTGAAGGACTTCAACGAGAACATCGTCGAATCGATCAACGTAGGCGTGATGGCGCTCGATATGGAAGACCGCATCGAGAGCTGGAACGCGCAGATGGAAGTGATGTATGCGGTGCCCCGCTGGCAGACGTTAACTCAGCCGCTGAAAGCCATTTTTCCCGCGGAGTTCGTGGAAGAGTTCGATCGCATGCGGCAGAATCCGGGTATTCACAACCTGTACAAGTTCCGCCTCAAGACGCCCGCCGGCGAAGTGCGAACTGTAAACGTAGCCATCGCGCCGCTGGTGACGCGCACGTTCCAGGTGATTGGGCGGCTGATCATTATGGATGACATCACCGAGCGCATCGAACTTGAAGCGCAGCTTTCGCAGGCCGATAAACTTTCGTCAATTGGATTACTCGCCGCCGGCGTGGCTCATGAGGTCAACACGCCGCTGGCTGTGATCTCTTCCTACACCCAGATGCTCTCCAAACAATTGCAGGGTGATCCGCAAAAGTCTGGATTACTGGAAAAGATCACGCGGCAAACTTTCCGAGCCTCCGAGATCGTAAACAACCTGCTGAATTTTTCCCGCACCAGCGGCAGCGAGATCGGCGATGTTGACGTGAACAAAGTGATCGCCGACACTCTGGCACTCCTGGAACATCAGTTCAAGGTGGCGAAGGTGGAAGTGGAGAATGCTCTTTCGCCCAAGTTGCCTGCGATTCAGGGAAATCCGGGAAGACTGCAACAGGTTTTTCTGAATCTATTCCTCAACGCCAAGGATGCAATGCCCGGCGGCGGTAAGTTACGCGTGGCCACGATGAACGGAGAGAGCGTCAGCGTGTGTGTTTCCGATACCGGATCTGGAATTGCGCCGGAGCACATCCAGCGCATTTATGATCCGTTTTTTACCACCAAGACTTCGCCGCGCGAAGGTCAGGCGCGCGGAACTGGTCTGGGACTTTCCGTGACTTACGGCATCATCCAGGAACATGCGGGCAAAATTCGCGTGGAAAGCCATCCCGGCGCGGGAACCACTTTCACCTTGGATTTTCCTTTGAGCAGGAATGCAGTCCATGTCTAGACGAAGCCAGTCTAAACAAGGCGTATTTAAACCAAGCGTGTCTATACAAAGCATTTTTGAATTAAACCGATGGTGAATCATCAGGGTAGGTTTGAGGGCGAATATGTCTGAAGCGGCAATTATTTCGCGCGCCGCAGCGAATGGAAATTCCGGTTTGGCCGGTGCGGTTCTGATCATCGACGATGAAGCGGAGATTCGTGAATCTCTGCAGACCCTGCTCGAACTCGAGGGCTTTGCCGTGGAGACGGCAGCCAGCGGGGAAGCGGGATTGCAGCGTATCGGCGAGCATCCTTTCGATTTGATCCTGCTCGACCTGACGCTGCCCGGCCGCAACGGTATGGAAGTTCTGGCTGAAATTCGCGCCCACGAAACCGGACTGCCCGTCATCATGATCACAGCTTTCGGTACAGTGGAGAACGCAGTGCGCGCGATGCAGGGTGGAGCAGCCAACTTTGTCCAGAAGCCGTGGGATAACGAAAAACTTCTGGCCGATGTACGCGCAGCAGTGGGATGGCGACGCGCCGCGGAAGAAAATGTACAGCTGAAGCGCGCTCTTAAGCAGCGCTACAACTTCGAGAATATTGTCGGCAAGAGCGAGCCGATGCTCAAGATTTTCGATCTGGTTGCCCAGGTCGCGAACAGCCGTTCCACGGTGCTGTTGCAGGGCGAAAGCGGGACCGGCAAGGAGATTATCGCCAAAGCCTTGCATTTAAATTCCCCGCGTCACGACCGGCCGTTTGTTCCGGTTAACACCGGCTCCATGCCTACGGACCTGCTGGAGTCCACTCTCTTTGGCCATGTAAAAGGGGCGTTTACCAGCGCCATCGCCTCTAAGAAAGGTCTTTTTGAGATTGCGGATCGCGGCACGCTTTTCCTGGATGAAATCGCCACCATGAGTCTGGAAACTCAAGCCAAGATCCTGCGCGTGCTGCAGGATCGCAGGTTTATGCATCTGGGCGGAATCCAGGAAATTCAGGTGGACGTGCGCATTATCGCCGCCACTAACATCGACCTCCGCACATTGGTTCGCGAAGGCCGATTCCGGGAAGATCTGTTTTATCGCCTGAATGTAATCACCATTGAGTTGCCTCCACTGCGTCAACGCAGGGAAGATATTCCACTGCTGGTTCAGTTTTTCCTGAAGAAATATGCGGAAGAAAACGACCGCCCAGTGCGGCACATCACACCAGAGGCTCTGCGCCCGCTGATGTCCTATTCATGGCCGGGCAACGTGCGTGAACTTGAAAATGTGATTGAGCGCGCTGTCGTGCTCTCTTCGGGCAGCGATATCACCATCGATCTGCTGCCTGATAACCTTCTGGGACGAGGCTCTTCGTTGACGCTGCACGATCCGCCCACCGATGCTTCACTGTTTGAAATTGTCGAAGATGTGGAGCGGCGCATCATCAGCGACATGCTGGAAAAGTGCAACTGGAACCAGACAGAAGCCGCGGAGCGCTTCAAAGTCCCACTCTCGACGCTGAATCAGAAAATCCGCCGACTGAATATTGAGATCAAGAAGAAGACGCGTGGATGACTTAATTCGGTAATTGGCTTTTCATGAGTCTGCTCTGAATCCTGAGCGCGTTCTCTGCTATAGTTCGAAAAAGCGCGGCTTGGTTTGCCTCGCTCGCAGAAGCGCATGGAACTGACCTCGCCCACTGATCTCGCTAAAGAAAAAGTCCAGACCGTTCAGGATTACGTTCTGTTTTGCCTGCAAGCGGTGGCAAACATCTTCCGCAAACCGCTCTACCTGGTGGATATGGTGCAGCAGGCGGATACCATTGGGGTGGGATCCCTGCCCATCGTCGTGCTCACTGGTTTTTTCACCGGAGCGGTACTGGCGCTGCAAGCCTCAAACACACTGGAGCGTTTCGGTTCGATCACGCTGGTGGGGCAACTGGTATCAACGTCCATGGTGCGAGAACTCGGACCGGTACTCACCAGTCTGATGGTGGCGGGACGAAATTCCTCCGGCATGGCCAGCGAATTAGGATCCATGGTGGTCACCGAGCAGATCGATGCCATGCGGGCGCTGGGCACCGATCCCATGAAAAAGCTGGTTACGCCGCGCGTGGTTTCCACTGTGTTCATGCTGTTCTTCCTGACGATCATTTCGGATCTAGTGGGATTGGTCGGAGGTCTTGCGATTGCGAAGCTCCTGTTGAAACTGGACGCCCGGCAGTATTGGTTCAACGCCTGGCAAATTCTGGTGTTTCAGGATGTTTTTATGGGCTTGATCAAGCCGGTGATTTTCGGTTTTATCATTGCCACCATAGGCTGCTTCTACGGAATGAACGCGCGGGGCGGGACCCAAGGAGTGGGCCGGGCCACTACGCAGGCGATGGTGGCGGCCTCGGTTCTGATCCTCGCGATGGACTTGATCGTCACTCGTTTCCTGATGGCTACGCTTTCTTATCAGTAATCTCATGTCCGCCCCGACCTTGCCACTCATTTCCGATGCGGCCGCTACGAAGAATAATTCCTCTCTCGCCATTGTGTTTGAAGATGTGGAGCTTTCCTTTGGCAGTAACGAAGTGCTGCGGGGAATTTCTTTCCATCTCCCGCTGGGAGAAACAAAGGCGATATTCGGCGTCGCTGGTTCCGGCAAGAGTTTGATTCTGAAGCTGGCACTCGGGCTTATTAAACCAGACTCAGGCCGCATCACCGTGTTAGGACAAGACATCACTCACATGCCAGAGGACGAACTGTTTGAGTTGCGGGGGAAGATTGGCATGGTCTTCCAGGAAAGCGCGCTGTTCGACTCACTCACGGTACGCGAAAATGTTGCTTACCGTCTTACTGAGGAGCACGGAGTCTATGACGAAGATATAGACCACAGAGTGCGCGAGGCGTTGCGCTTTGTGGAACTGGAACACACGCTCGATCTTTTTCCTTCGGAACTTTCCGGAGGCATGCGGCGGCGCGTGGCCATTGCCCGGGCGATCATTAGTCAGCCCGAGCTTCTGCTTTACGATTCGCCCACGGGAGGCCTCGATCCGGTGACCTCGAACACGATTATTGAACTGATCTTGAAGCAGCGCGACGTCTACCACACTAGCGCTCTTCTGGTAACGCATCGCCTGCAGGACGCTTTCACCTTGGCGACTCATCAGTTCGACAAGCAAACCAGCCGCATGGTGCCGCTGCCTCCCGGAATGCATTGCGAGGTTCCTTTGAGTTTCTTGATTCTGCGGGAAGGAAAGGTTATCTTCGACGGCGATATTCATCAGCTAGCGACTACGCAGGATGAATACATCCGGGAGTACATCTCGTAGGAATTTTGTAATTGGGTAATTTCGTAATTGTGCAATTGAGAAGACCGTCGACGAATTCTTATTTTCCTGCCATCTCTCTTTCCACATCTTCCGCTTTCGAGGGTAAAGCCGCGCTGAGTTTGATCAGCTTGCCGTCTGGAGCTACGTAGTAATCGTCTTCGATTCGTACGCCCAGATTCTCCTCCGGAATATAAATTCCCGGCTCGATGGTGAAAACGTGACCCGGCCCCAGCGGCGCATCGGGGTCCGTGGCATCGTGCACGTTGAGGCCGACCGGGTGGCCCAGACCGTGGATGAAATATTTTCCCAGGGATTCGCCGTGGAGATCCTTGCCGTGAGTGTTGATGTAGTCGTAAGCCACTTTGTAGAGGGAGTTTGGACTATCGCGACGCATCGTGGACTCGCCGGATTTGAAAGCGGCTTCGGCGGCGTGCTGCGCTCCCAGGACAATGTCGTAGATTTCGCGCTGCCGCGGGGTGAAGTGGCCGTTGATGGGAAGCGTGCGCGTGATGTCGGACGCGTACATGGAATATTCGCCGGCCGCATCGATTACAACCACGTCACCGGACTTCATGGTGTGGTCATCGTCGGAGTAGTGCAGCACGGTGGAGTAAAAGCCGGAGCCCACGATAGGCGCATAGGCCGGCCGTTCGCAGCCGCGCTTCCCCCGTTCGCAGCCGCGCTTCCCCCATTCGTACTGCATCAGGGCGGAGATCTCGCGCTCGTTAACGTCGGGCTTTACGGCTTTGAATGCGGCGAAGTGCGCCGCGACCGAGGCGTCGACTGCCTTGCGAATCAGTGCCACTTCTCCGGCATCTTTGAAGGTACGCAGAGAATCGATCATTGGCTTCACATCCTGAAAACTCAGGAACGAATTGACGTTCTTTAGAAAAGCCAGAGGTCCGGTGCTGGCGGAAGTCTGATCTCGCGTAGGAACGTCCGTGTAAATAATCGGGTGTATGCCCGAAATCAGTTTGGCCACCTCTTCGGGAAGCCTGGCCATGTCTTCTACGTGGTCGAAACCGGTGAGCTTCGGAGCGTCTGGGTTTTCCGGGCCGAGCTTGGGACCGGTCCACTTTTCCTGCGTGAGGTTGCGCGTCGGAAGAAATAAGATTTCAGTATAGGAATGGCCGGGAGTATCTTTGTCTTTGACTGCTCCAACTGCTGGCGCAATCAACAGTGCTGCGCCTGGTTCAGTTGATCCGGAAAGATAATAAAAATTATCTTCCTGGCGAAATCCGTACAGGTCGTTTGGTCCTTCGCTCTCCATCGGTGCGAAAAGAACGATCACATCTCCCACTTTCCCGGAGAGCGCTTTGCGGCGGGAGTGATAATCCGAGTTAGGCTGGCGATCAAGGGCGACGCTTGACGTACGCGCGCACAACAGAAAGAAGCCAGAGAGAAAACCAACCAGCAAAAAAGAAATCTGCGGCTTTCGCATCGTGACATCCATTCCTAAAATAGAGGTTCCACCCGTCCGCGGGAAACGCAACACAGGAACGGGGTGGGCCTGTCGACAAGCGAGCACGAGGTCGATTCGTTCCTCTATTTC